>CAZZCL010000205.1:0-1501 GCA_964652295.1 uncultured Chthoniobacterales bacterium | reverse complement strand
TAGATGATCGTCTCGATGGCTTCCCGCTGGGCGAAGTAATACTCGAAGTTCCCCATGATCGCATCCTTGCCGGGCAGCAGATGCGGCTCCTTGAACCACCAGTTCAAAAGGCTCCGGCTTGTCTCGCTCGCACCCGCGTAGCCGCCGTCACGAAACGCCTTCACCTTGCGCCGCAACTGCGCCACCAGCGGTGGCATCAGCTTGTCCATGGTGTTTTCGCGCAAGGCCTCATCGGCAGGAAACCACCGCACCTCGGGGTCGAGGATGGCATAGGGGGAATCGGGGAAATCAGGGTGAAGAGCCATAATCAGTCATCCATCGATTGTTTTACGATTTGATCCGCGAATCGGATCAGATCGTCCAAACGGGTTTCCACGATGCCTTTGACGATGGCCAAGTCCACCTGCTGGTAGTTGTGAACCAGCACATTCCGGAAACCGATCATGTTCTTCATCAGTTGGGTCGTAGGTTCGTCGATCAGCCCTCCCTGCCGGATGAGTTCGAAGCTCTCCCGGCTGCTGCGTGGCAAGCCCAGTTTGCGGCATCGAATCATGTGATTGGCCATGTCAATGGCGCATTCACAAGCCCGTTGCAGGTTCATGGCGATCGCGTCTTGTTTCAGAAAATCCTCCTCGAAGGGCACCTCCGCCGGCATCTCGTAATACCGCCGCGCCTGCTCCACGCAGCGCTCAATGCTCTCCTTCTTTTGTAATAGAACCTCATTCATGGCTGATAAAAGCGTCCGGTTTCCAAGCCTTGAGCGATGATCTCCGCACGCTCTTCGCTCAGGTTTTGATAGTTTTTTAGCACCTGCATTTCAAACTGATTCGTCACCAGTGCATCACCAACGCCAAGTCTGTGCCCCTTGTGAACGATCTCAATTTGCAAGATCGTCGGCACCTCGCGCAGGTTGACCAGATCCACCTCGGCGTGAACGGCTTGGGACAGCTCGGCGGCGCAATCCGACATGGCCAATAAACCCTCGCGCCTTGCCTGCGTGAACGGCAAAAGCAATGCCAGATCGACATCGCTACCGGGCCACGCCTCTCCCGCCGCGTGACTGCCAAATAGATAAACCGCTTCCGTGTCTGGGTAGTGCCGCCGGACGATCTCGAAAATCCGGCTGTCATCGAGCGGCGGGACACTTGCGTTTGCCATTTCGCCAGAATGGTTGTCTTGCAGATTCATTCTTTGTTCCCTTCCATGCGCTTGATGTTCCGATCCGTTGTCAAAATTTCCATTTGCTCGATGGCGATGCGGTTGAGTTTTTTCAGTCGTGCCGGCTGTTCCATCCCCTCGTTGATGAAAAGGGCATTCAAGTTTTCCAAATTCGCCAGGCAGACCAATTGCGAGGCGTTTGCCTGGTCCCGGATGTTGCCTTTGTCGCCGGGGTTCGCATCTCGCCACTGTTTCGCCGTCATGCCGAAGAGTGCCATGTTCAGAACGTCCGCCTCGCTGGCATAGACCAGGCTTACCTGTTTCCCCGTCAGCTCCGGCGGGA
>CAZZCL010000204.1:0-1522 GCA_964652295.1 uncultured Chthoniobacterales bacterium | reverse complement strand
ACGGCCCGAATCTCTACACGTACGTCAACCAGAACCCGTGGACAAAGTTTGATCCTGAGGGGTTGAGTGTATGGAAGAAGCTATGGAATCTGCGAAAGATTCCTGAAAAGTTTGATACCGCGAAGAAGCTTGCAGCAACCAAGGACCTCTGGAGCAAGGTAAGCCGAAGCGACGTTGTAGGAACGGCTGCTGACGGTCGCGCTATGGTTGGGGGCAGAAGAATTACGATGCCTGATGGAGCAGTTCCAGGGCAGACTTATCTGCATGAGGCTAAGTCGGGAAAAACCTATGACGTGCCTATTAGCAAAGAGGGATGGGTGGACTTTTCAAAGCACTCTAAGCATAATTTAGAGGGCTTTCAGATGTCTGGAGATAGCGCTCTAGATATAGGTCGTGCTAACGAAATGTATGAAGCCAAGACTGGATTGAAAGCACCGTCTGACCACACATGGCATCACAGTTTCGACGGGTCGACGATGCAGTTGGTCCCATCCGAGCTGAACAACGAGTTGCGGCATACAGGAGGCGATGCCATTACCAGAGCCGCAATCCAACGTGCTGCTGCAAGCGGTGGATTGTGGAGCGCTATCGGCGGCACTGTGACTGCAGGTGCTGTTGCAGTCGGGACTACGCTTGCTCCCAATGCGTCTCAAGCTAGTAACTTCGGAGAAGCTGTAGTGGGCATTGGTGTTGACGCTTTAGACACGGTGGACCCTGGCGTCCAAGATGTAGTCGGGGGCGTTGGCTGGGCAGCCGGTAAAGTAAGCGGCCAGGAAATTGAAACACCCCAGCTTTCTGATTTTCACAAGGAGTATTTCAATAAAGACTAGTATGAACAATGTTATGCGTGTTGGTGATGTGAAGATGGCGGTGACCAATTGCACGCTTCAAGGGATTTTATCGCAGAAGGGATTTCGTTGGGAACTGAGCATTTCGGCAACCGGGTCAATTGAAGAGCTTTCCGTTAATCCTTTTGCCTCATGTGAATATCTCATGGAACCTGTTGTGCCTGTGGAGCATTGGCGAGATGTTCTTGGGCTAGTGCGTGTTTGGGAGAAGGCCTACGACGATTCTTTGCAAGGTCCCCGCGGGGCTGTGTGCGTCTTCAATCACGAGGATATCGACAACAGCAAGATCGTTTTCCAGCATATCCAAGGTGAACAGTTTCGCGTTCGGTGGACAGGCATCACAGATGTTTCCGCTGAATACTTTGATGATTTCGATGTTGTTGAGTTTGATGCTGAGTGTGAGGGAACTTTTGTCGGGCTTAAGTCACGAGGTCTTGAGCAAGAGTTTGTGCTAAGCGAAATCAAAAAATGGATAACTGGAATGGATTGGCGTCTGGTGGCAGATCAGGGGCACGGCTTGTTGCACTTCAAAGAGTCGAGCAACGAGTGATTCAAAGGGGGCATTTCCAATCCACGCCGAGCCGCTGGCGCGCATAGCGGCGAACGCCAACCCTCCGTCAACCGCCGATGCGCCGCACTGTCACGGGCTGTGCGGTCGCTTCGCTCCAAGGCAC
>CAZZCL010000203.1:0-1540 GCA_964652295.1 uncultured Chthoniobacterales bacterium | reverse complement strand
TTGTAGAACAGGGCCATGACCTGTTCCCGGCACAGCCCACGGGGCTGTGCTACAGCAGAATCCGCTTCACTCCGCAACATCGGCCGTTCTTCAGGATTGCCGTGCGCGCTGTAAATCGGCACGTTTATCCGCATCATGAATGCGAAATCGCTGGCTTCGACGTTCTCCGCCAGATTTTTCGAGAATGGCAATTACGAGGCGCTGGGAAGCAAGCTTTCCGGCCAGAATCTCGATGCCATTCCTGGTGCCACCGGTGATGGGCTGGAGGAATTTTTCGAGAAAGATGAAGGGTTTGCCGGCCTGGCGGTTCAATCTGTGGGATACACGCATGGAGCTGAGGAGGAAGCCGTGGTGATTTACGTCACGCGCGGTTCCAAACGCGCGTTGAAAGCGCTGCCAGATAAAGTGGACGATGTTGCCGTGGAGACACGTGTGATGGGACGGCTTAAAGCAGGCCCGGCTGCTTCAGGAGGTCAGGGCTTTTTTCATCAGCACAATGGGCGTATTGCATGCGGCAGTTCGTGCGCGCCAAGCCGAGAGAATTATGCCGGCACATTGGGATGTCTTGCAAAGACCCGCGACGGGCGAATGGTGCTCGTTTCGAATAATCACATTCTTGCAGCATGCAATCATACGCCGGTGGGTATGCCGATTCTTGCGCCTGCTACGATGGATGCAAGACCGAGGCGTCCGGCACCCGCCGCCGCAGGGCTTTTCGATTCCATGATCGAATTACGCAGCGGCGTTCCTTCTCTTGTGGAGCCGATGCGGCTGGATGCCGCCACTGCGCTGGTGGAAGATCCGGAACGGGTGAGTTCGTGGCAGGGAGACGCTGCGCACGGGTACGATACTCCGCACGATATTGTGGCGCCGCAGGCGGGGTTGCGCGTGAAAAAATGGGGGCGCACAACAGGTCTCACTGCGGGGACCGTAGAGGCTTTCGTCCCGACGCCATGGGTTCTGCCTTATAAATCCGTGCGGTTTGCTGCCGAGGTTTGGTTCCAGGATACTTGGACCGTGTGTGCCGACGACGACGATCCTTTTGCGTTGCCGGGAGATTCTGGCAGCCTGATCCTCACAGAGGATGGCAACGCCGCTGTCGGCCTGCTTTTTGCCGTGAATACAAGCGGCGGATATGCGATCTTTACAAGTCTGGACCGGGTACTCCGGGATCTGGACGAATTAACGATCGTTTCCCGCCATGGGGTCTAAACCTGACAGTGTTTGCGGTGAGAACAGCATGGAGAAGGCCCGTGCGCTTCACCGTCGTCTTGAGCCGTGTGCGTGGCTGCAGGCGGTCGGGATTGGTGCGCCGGTTGGTGACGGTGCGGATGCTCCCCGGAAATTGATTGTGTATTGCAACCGACGGTTGCGTGCCGGCGAGCGGGCTAAGGTACCGGTAACGTGGGGGAAATGTCCGGTGGAGATCCGTGAAATAGGCCGTGTTCTTCCAGCGAGTCCTGGAACACATACCGGTTCTTAGTTCAACATCTCAGGCCTTCGACCTGCGAGGGGAACAGGTCATGGCCCTGTTCTACAG
>CAZZCL010000202.1:0-1565 GCA_964652295.1 uncultured Chthoniobacterales bacterium | reverse complement strand
AATGTTTTTTGGTTTGCAACGGGAACCGTGAGGTCAACTATGGCGCGTATTTCGGTGTCTTTCAATTCCGAATGGGTGAGCAGGTAAGCCCACAGTTGGCGAGCCAGGTGCGTCGCCTCTTGACTATCACCGTCGGCGAACAGGGTTTGGACGATTTTATTGACTTGCGCATAGCGCAGTTTTCCTCGCCGTTCCGCTTGGAGGGCTGCCATGATGGCTTGACCAAGCGACCCGCTGGCGAGGCGCTCCATGGGATGCCCGCTCAGTTCGGCCAAGAGATAGCCGGCGTCAGGCATGAATTGCTCGGCCCATCCGGTCAGTTCTATAGGCACATCGACTAAATCGCGAAGGCGCATCGGACTTGACCATTTGTTTGGACCGGGATGAACCACGAGGGGAATCACCAGCGGCAGTTTTTTTTTGCCTCTCTCCCCCCGCCAGATTGCGAGCGTATATTCCAAGCATCGCAAGGCCATGCGCCGATCTGGCCGACTTTGGTGTTCGAGAAGGAGATAAAAATGGACTTGGTGACCTTTGGCTTTGATGCGGTAAACGACATCTTCCCGGCGTTCGTTGAGCGATTCGTCGGTGCCGGAAATCTTTTGAATCGTCAAAGTCGACCAATCGACCAGGGTCAGAAACTCGGAGGGTAGCCATGCTTCCAAAAACTGTCTCGCCACTTTGGGCAGCATCAGGCTGTGTCGAAACAGCTTGTCGTGCGGTTTCAAGGAAGGATGCGGATGGGGTTGCACGTCGGATCAGAACGGGAATTAACCACAAGGAACGCAGAGGACGCAAAGGTAGGAATATTGTGTGATGGAAATCTCTGTGCTCTGTGCGCTTATCAAAAGCATTGTCTCACAAGAAGCCGCGAAGGCACGCAGGGGAAGTCAAAGGGAAGGGAGGTTGATTTCTCACATCGCCATTCGAAGCCGCTCGGGATGCGCTTCCGCAGAGTCCTATCCTGCTTCGAATTAAGGCGAATGATGCATGCTGCCGCCATTGGCCCTTTGCCGATTTTTCGTCAGAACCGCATCCATTCTTGGAATTTTTGTGCCGGTTTTCACCGGAATCTTTTCTCAACCACCCAGGAACCGGCGGATCACGGGCAGCAGTTGACCGCCTCGCCGGTTCCATTTGGCCAGCAGTTGCAGGCGTTGCTGGTAAAAATCGGTCCCCGTTTTGTCGCTCTCCAGCAGCGCTTGCATCCGGTCGAGCCGTTCATGGCCGTGGGTGAGATGCGGTTCGACCTCTTCGCGGAGGAAACCGCCCACGATCCGTTTGAGCACGGTTTCGGCGGCGAAATAACTGGAGCGATCCCCGTCGATCTGGATTTTGCGGATGGCGTGCATCTCCAGGAGGAAGCGCAACCCCTGGCTGGCTGAGCCTTTGCTGAGTTTCAGGCGGTCGATGATCTCCGCCATCGTGAGGGGTTGTTCCGAGATGAAGAGGAGCCCATAGATCTCGGCGACCGAACGTGGCTGCGCCAGCAAGCGGGCAATGGCGACGAAGAACTCGATCACCTCCGACTCGAACGCATTCAGATCACGGTCGATGGTGGGGGA
>CAZZCL010000201.1:0-1592 GCA_964652295.1 uncultured Chthoniobacterales bacterium | reverse complement strand
GCGGGCGCGATTCAGACCCCGTCCGGCGGGACGCTTCTGGGCGCGCTGAGCGCGAACAAGATATTCCTGCCGGCGGCCTGTGGCGGCAAGGGGTCTTGCGGCGCCTGCGACGTTGTCGTGAGAGAAGGCGGTGGGGCGCTTCTACCGACGGAAACCGGCTTCATCTCGGCCGGGGAAGCACGCCGTGGCCATCGCCTTGCGTGTCAGGTGAAGGTCAAGGGCGACATGCGCATCGAGCTGCCGCCCGAAGTCTTCAACGTGAAGAAGTGGTCGTGTGAGGTCATCAGCAATCCCAACGTCTCGACGTTCATCAAGGAGCTGAAGCTGGCCCTTCCCGAGGGCGAGAACGTTCCTTTTCGGGCAGGCGGTTACGTCCAGACGGAATGTCCGCCGCATGAACTGTCCTTCGGTGAATTCGACATCGAGCCGGAATTCCGTGCGGAATGGGACAAGTTCGATCTCTGGCGCTTCAAGTCGAAGGTGCCCGAACATACGGAACGCGCGTATTCGATGGCGAGCTACCCGTTGGAGAAGGGCATCCTGCTGTTCACGATCCGCATTGCGTTTCCGCCCGATTACCGTGATGACATTCCACCGGGGATCATGAGTTCGTATCTCTTCAATCTCAAGCCGGGGGATCGCATCACCGTATCGGGCCCGTATGGAGAATTTTTCGCCCGCGAGACCAACAAGGAAATGTGCTTCATCGCGGCCGGCGCCGGCATGGCGCCCATGCGGTCGCACATCTTCGATCAGCTTTTCCGGCTCAAGAGCGACCGCAAGATGAGCTTCTGGTACTCCGCCCGGACTCTGAGCGAGGCGTTCTATGTCGACGAATTCAACAGGCTTGCCGCCGAATACCCGAACTTCAGCTTTCATCTCGTGCCGTCGGAACCGAAGCCGGAAGACAACTGGCAAGGGCCGGTCGGGCTTGTGCGCCAGCGCGCACTGGAAAAACACTTCCTGAAGGACCATCCGGCGCCCGAGGATGTCGAATACTATCTCTGCGGGCCTGGCAACATGAATGCCGCGGTTATCTCCATGCTGCTCGATTACGGTGTGGATCGCGAGAACATCATGCTCGACGATTTCGGCAACTGACGTGGCGTGGGAGCGCAGGAAATGAGACAAACCATCGGTGCGGTCCTGGCAGAGAAGGCGGCAGCAGCGGATTTGTTCGCCGTGGAGGCGGGCGCCACCGTGCGCGAAGCGGTGGACATGCTGCACACCCACGGGATCGGCGCGGTCCTGATAAAGAACGAGGACGGTCTGATCGAAGGCATCTTCTCAGAGCGCGACCTCCTGCGCCGGGTGGTGTTCGCGCGTCTGGACCCCGACGAGACGCCGATCTCTATGGTCATGACCCGCGACGTGCGCTTCGTGGCGCCAGAAGACAGTGTCGAAGGCGCACTGGCCCTCATGTACGTAAATCGCTTTCGCCATCTTCTGGTCATGGACGGGCCGCGCCCACACGGCATGGTCTCGATCCGCGACATGACGGAACACTTGCTGAAACACGGCGAAGGCCGGTTCGAAGCCGCCGTGCGGGCCAAAGCCACCGAAGCCGATCCGATTTCCGAGGGAGACACGTG
>CAZZCL010000200.1:0-1691 GCA_964652295.1 uncultured Chthoniobacterales bacterium | reverse complement strand
GGCCAACGGACCGCTTCGGTCCCCGCGATGTATTCCAACTCGAGTGGGCCTCCGAACCACAGGTATCCCCGGACGGCCAAAGAATAGTCTACGTGCGGAACGCCTTCGACATTATGAAAGACTCGACCCGAGCGACTCTCTGGAGCATCGGCACGAACGGGCGAGAGCACCGTCCTCTCCTAACCGGAACTCAGTCCGCGAGTGCGCCTCGGTTCTCCCCGGATGGAACCCGGGTGCTCTACACCAGTGCATCTCGTGGTAAGGCCCAGCTCTTTTCGCTCTGGCTCGACACGGGGCAAACCGCCTTTCTCACCAACGTGGAAGAGGCGCCGCTCGCGGCGGTGTGGTCGCCGGACAGCGCGCAGATCGCTTTGGTGATGCGAGTGAAGACTCCCCCAAAGCCGATGGTCACCATGCCGTCAGCTCCTGAAGGCGCCACCTGGGCCGAAGCAGCGACTGTCGTGGACCAGATGACCTATCGCGTCGACGGCCGCGGGTACGTGAAAGAAGGTTACAATCATGTTTTCGTTCTTCCGGCGGACGGAGGCACGCCACGCCAACTGACGACAGGACGCTTCAACCACTCGAGTCCCTCGTGGGCGGACGACAACCGGACCCTCATCGTCAGTGGAAATCGCAGCCCGAACTGGGAGTACGAACCTCAGAACAGCGAGCTTTACGCCATCGATAGCCTTACAGCCGAGCTGACGCAGCTTACGGATCGAGTCGGCGTGGATGACCAGCCCATCGTCTCACCCGATGGTCGATACATCGCGTACCGAGGGTTCAACGACGAGAAATTCAGTTTCCATCAGAACAAGGTTTATTTGCTCAACCGAAGAAGCGGAGAAATAAGGACACTTAGTTCTGAGCTGGACCGAGACGTATCGAGTTTGAAGTGGGGCCGAGACGGAAATGCCGTTTACTTTCAATACGCTGACCAAGGGAACGGTAAGGTTGGCCGAGTGACGCTGGATGGGAAAATTACTGAGGTGGCACGCGACGTTGGCGGAACCACGCTTGGACGTCCGTACGGATCCGGAGATTTCAGCATTACGCCGAATGGAGAGGCCGTCTTCACGTTGACTCGGCCCGACCACCCCTCTGACCTTGCGATCGCAGACTCGAATGGCACCGTGCGCAGATTGACTCGACTCAACGACGACTTGTGTTCGTACAAAACCCTCGCCGACGTCGAGGAAATGCGCGTGAAATCGAGCGATGGCTTAGAGATCCAATCGTGGATTGCGAAGCCACCCGGTTTTGACCCGAACAAGAAGTACCCGATGATTCTTGAGATCCACGGAGGCCCCCACGCGGAGTACGGCGACCGCTTTTCCGCTGAAGTTCAGCTTTATGCGTCCGCGGGATTCGTTGTGCTCTACGCAAATCCTCGCGGGAGCACCGGGTATGGTTTCGACTTCGCTCACCACATTAACCACAACTACCCTAGCAAGGACTACGACGATCTCATGGCTTCTGTAGATGGAGTACTGGCCAAGGGATACGTCGACGAAGAGCGCCTCTATGTTACCGGCGGAAGCGGCGGGGGAACGCTTACTGCGTGGATCGTGGGTAAGACCGACCGTTTTCGCGCGGCGGTTGTCGCGAAGCCAGTGATCAATTGGGCGAGTTTTGTGCTTTACGCTGATTATTCTAATTATTTTAGTCAGTATTGGTTCCCCAAAATG
>CAZZCL010000199.1:0-1716 GCA_964652295.1 uncultured Chthoniobacterales bacterium | reverse complement strand
CGGGGCGCGGCGGCGAGGGTGCGGCGAGGGTGCGAGAGGGTGCCGGGGGTGCGGACGCTTTCTTCATGGCAATTCCCATACCGAAAGGTGTCGGCGGGGACAAATGCCGCTTTCGTTGCGAACGAAAAATGCGACACTTCCTGTCGCCCGATTCCCGGGATGCGTCGCCGTCGGCGCAGCAACCGGGTGTGGACGCAGAAAAAACCCATGTCAGACGCCGCAAAACTCATCGCGCAGCTGCGCGAGCTGCGTCCGGGACGCGTGTTAACGCTCGCGCCGCGGCGTGTGCTGGAACGTGGCGCGGCGTACATGAAAGGCGGGCGCGTCGGAGAATTTCAAATGGAGAATGCGGAGCTGTGCGTCCCGGTGCAGGGGCAGGCGCGGTATACGGTGCGTCTGCGAGCGGGATCCGATGCATTTGAGGGTAAGTGCAATTGTCCGGCATTCCGCAGTGGAGAAGGACCTTGCAAACACATTGTCGCGGCTCTTATGGCGGCATCGCACGCGTTGAACGGTTCGCGTTACTCCGTGAGCGGTCCGGAAGAATCTACAACGCGGCAATGGGCGCGTTCTCTGGAGGACGCGGCGCGGGTGGATGACCGGTTCGCTGCAGGCAACGGAGCATCGGGCGCGACGAAGGTAACGGAGAAGCGTCCGCGATCTGGGAAAGCCGAATCTGGGCGGACGACCCATCGCAAACCGCGGCTCGAGATTGCAATCCATGAGAATGGCGCAGTGGAAATGCAGGCGCTGGCGGCCAATGGCAAACCATTGCGCTGGTGGGATGCCCCATACGGGCTGAGACCGTTTCTGCAGGAGAGCCGTCCCGACCCGGCCTGGCTGGAGGATTATTTTGAAGTGTGCGCGTTCAGCCTCGATATCATAACAATTCACGGTTCGGTGCGGCATCCTCCGAGCCGTCAGAACAAACTTGACGAGTTACCGGCACAGCTGCGGCTCGAAATTCGGGCAGGCCTCGTTGGGATTTGGTTCGTCCACGATGCGGGCTCGGGAAAACAACGTGGGACGGCCGTCGCAACGCCGCGATCTTATGTGCGCATCTCGGAACGTCTGCTCTGGGAGCCTGTGCGAAACCGATTTGCGATTCTCGAGGAACCGGTGGAGTACGAGGAGCTATCCCGCTTTCGCAACCCCGGCTTCAATGCCGAGGACCAACGCCTGCCGGGAGCGATTGAAACCTTTTCTGCCGAAGAATTTAACGCGTTCTGCATCGATGCCGATGTGTTTCCCGGCGCGGAACTGATTGATGGGCGTGGTAAACCCTTAAACGTCGACGATGACGACGCGGATGACGGCGGGCTTGCGGCGATTCCCTGCACTGCGCATCTCGAGATCTCGACGCAGCACGCTCCGACCGCGCACATCGTGTGTGCGACGGATTGTTCGGGCGCACCTGGAGGCCATGGGTCATTTCTGTTGCGCGAAATGCAGGCCGGCGAGGTGGCGACACGCCATTCCCGATTGTTCAGCGCGAAATCGCGGCGTGACGTGCTGGAACCGGCATTTTTGAAGTGCGTCCTTGCACGTTCGCGCAAGGATCATGACGCCATTGTTGAAGAGGTGGTTGCCCATCCGCTGTTGGAATTGCGTTTACACAAGAAGGATGCGCGCCGCTGGCTGGACGATGTGGGCCGCGAAACCGCGGCAATGGAACGCACGTTGCTGGCGGACACCGCCGGCGGCCAGCCGCGTTGG
>CAZZCL010000198.1:0-1730 GCA_964652295.1 uncultured Chthoniobacterales bacterium | reverse complement strand
CTCGAGCGGGTGTCACAAGCCTCCAAGCGACCCATCCCGGCGGACCCCACCGCCGCGACGGTCGACACCGCCCAACGCCTCGCCCGCCTGGTCAGCATCGCCGCCAACCACAGCCCCTACCGCGCCACCTGTCTGCGGCAATCACTCGCACTCTGGTGGCTGCTGCGCCGGCGTGGAATCGCGGCGGAGCTGCGAATCGGCGTGCGGAAGGAGCTGGGGGAGTTGCAGGCGCATGCTTGGGTCGAGCATGACGGCCAGGCCCTGAACGACGCCCAAGGCGTGACCGCGAGCTACGCCGCCTTCCAGCCATCTTTGCCCGCCGGAGCGGTGACCAAGCCATGAGCGGCATCGCCGGCATCATCCATTTCGACGGCAAGCCCGTGGAGCCGGGGCTCATCGAGAAGATGACTGGCGCCATGGCCTATCGCGGACCGGACGGCATCAACCACTGGGTTAAGGGATCGGTAGCGCTCGGACAATGCATGCTGCGCACCACCCCTGAGTCGCTGGAAGAGCATCAGCCGCTGACCAATGAGGACGAGAGTCTCGTGTTCGTGATGGATGGGCGGGTGGACAACCGGGAGGAACTGCGCAGTGCGATCCAGGGGCGGGGTGCGGTGCTGCGAGATTGTTCGGACGCCGAGTTGGTCCTCCGTGCGTACGAAATTTGGGGACAGCAGTGTATGACCCACATCGACGGTGACTTTGCCGTGGTCGTTTGGGATGCGCGGCGGCGTTGGGCCTTCTGCGCTCGCGATCGCATGGGAAAGCAGCCTTTCTACTATCTGCACGTAGGTTGCGTCTTTGCCTTCGCTTCAGATTTTCATACGCTCCTCGGCCTTCCGGATTGCTCCCGAGTGGTCAATGAGGGGATGCTCGCAGAGCACCTGGCTGTAAGCATTACGAATCTCACCGAGACACTGATTGAGGGGGTGAATCGGTTACCGCCGGCCTGTTTCCAGATCGTCGGCCCGGAAGGCCGGCAGGAGGAGCGCTATTGGGACCTCGACTGCACCGCGGAGATCCGTTATCGCCGCGAAAGCGATTATCAGGACCACTTCCTGGAGCTTTTCCGCAGGACGGTCAAGGCTAAGATGCGCAGCATCGGTCCCGTCGGCGTCTATCTCAGCGGTGGCGTAGATTCCTCGGCGGTTGCATGTGTCGCCGCGGAGCTCGATTCCCGAATCGGCGCAGTGGATACCTTTTCCCTCCTCTATCCCGGCAAGCCTTGCGACGAACGTCCGTTCATCGAGAAGGTCAACCACCGTTCATCGAGAAGGTCAACCACCACTGCGGATTTCGGGGCAACCTGGTCGACAACCCCACGCTCGCTTTCTCCGACTACCAGGAGCAGATTCGGCAATTCATGGATTTTTGCGATGGTCCGAATGGGGCTACTACGGCGTCTCTGCGCCGTCTGGCGCAGGCACAAGGGGTCCGTGTCATCCTGGACGGAATAGGCGCCGACGAATGGTTTGGTCGTAATCCGTTTTACTACGCGACCCTTTTGCGGGCCGGCCGTTTCCTGAGGCTTTTGCGTCAGCTTGTTTTCGATCTGAGCACAGCGGGTTCCCAACGGCGTGTGTTACGGCAGCTCCTCTCTAGAGGGCTGGCGCCCGCGTTGCCGGCAGCACTGGTTGACCCCGTTCGGGGTGCTTTGAAACGGATTCGTCGCCCTAGCCCGGATGTTTCATAAATCGAGTAGCGAGCCACAAAACCCAGAAAATGAT
>CAZZCL010000197.1:0-1776 GCA_964652295.1 uncultured Chthoniobacterales bacterium | reverse complement strand
TGATCGCTTAAGGGGACAGGTCAGTCATTGATCGCTCATGGACCCACCGGATTCGCTGCGAGCTGCCTGTATGAGCAGCTTTTATTGGCCCTACAACTTCGCGCTTTCCATACGGCCAGGGCCGGAGTGAAGTTAGAAAGTATGGCAACGCCCGTCTGGATCCGCCCTGAATCTGCGTCTCACCTTGAACTCAGAGATTATTCCAAGCCCGATCTTGCAAGCCAGCTGGCTGGGTCCGGACTCGAGATCGGCATCGCCACCCAACGGCGCGAGGAACTCGACAGGGCATGGATTCCCGGTGTGGAAACTGTTGCGCGCCCCGTGTTCATGCAGCGTCATCGCGGATACTTTGGGGAACTCGGCCGCGAAGGCGAAGGTATGCTCGGCCGGATCGGTATGTGGCCGACGCAGTTTGCCACGGCATGCATGTACGCAGGCAGTGCCAAAGGGTTTCATATTCATCCGCCGCATATTCCGGCTGGCGTGACTCCCGAAGACTGGTTTCGCCGTGTGTTTATCGAAGAAACCGGCAACTACGCGCTGCGACCTTATGACCGCGAACAGTGGGACATCATGTTTTTCGTCCGGGGCCGCGCCGAGATGTTGCTTGTCGATGAGCGCGCCGGGTTGCCGCGCCGGATCATGCGGCTGTGGATTGATGGCGACAATCACCGTGGCGCAAACAATGGGGCGGTCATCATTCCGCCCGGAGTGGCCCATGCGCTGCGGGCAGAAGGCGGCGAGGATCTCATCATGGTCTACGGCACCAGCACCCGGTTTAATCCCGAAGCAGAGGGGCGCATCGCCAGCGCCATTGAGGTCAGCCGACTGCCGGAGGATTGGCAGCGGTATCTGGATTCCTGAAGATTGCGCCGCACGATCTCCCTTCTGCTCAGAGCGGAACGCCCCCCGCCCTAAGGAATTCGCCGACGGCATTCCGAAACCGCTCGGGTGCAGTTTCCTCGCGGACGCGCTCCAGCGCCGTCCGCCGAAGCCGACGCCAGAGTTCGTCATCGTCGTGAACCCGCCGCAACGCCGCCGCAAAGTCTGCCGGTGCGTCTGCCACCAACAACTCGCGTTCATGCGTCCACCCGAGTTGTTCCGCTAGCAGCGATGTTACAACCACGGGAAGTCCGTGTGCCGCGGCTTCATGCACCTTCAATGGCAGGCCCGCCGCGTACCGTGTGGGTGCCGCAAATACCCGCGCTGTCCCGTATAATGGACGCAGAGAGTCCTGCGGACCGAGCACCCGGAATCCTGGCGCATCCAGTGCGCTCAATGTGGCAACCTTGCTGAGACCCGCCCAGGAAATGCCGATGTCCGGGGACAACGCGGGGCGCACCGCGTCATGCAGCCATTTCACGGAATCTGCGTTTGGCGTGTCATCCTCGTGTACTGGCCCGGCAAACAACACGCCAAAGCGCTCTGCAAGCGCTTCTGCGGTTGGCTCGATGTCGAACCGGTGCCCGACGACAACAGCCGGTTTTCCCGTTCCTTTACGAAACCGTTCCGCATCCCGAGCGCTCACCGCAACGATAACATCCGCCCGGCCTGCCAGCACCATTTCCTCCCGAAGTTCATCCTCCGGTTCGCCCGTGGTCTCCAGGCCGAGAGCCCGCCGCGAGCGCGTGCGGTCGGAGAAAATGGCTTCAGCATCGTAGGCTACCGGCGGATGCGTCTCTCCTCCGGCTGCAGCCAGTGCATCGCTAAGCACACGATGATTATGCGGGCGCGAAACAAGAATAAGATCGTAATAGGCGGCGCGCGCCTCGAGAA
>CAZZCL010000196.1:920-1826 GCA_964652295.1 uncultured Chthoniobacterales bacterium | reverse complement strand
TACTGCTCGGTGGACGAGGAGTAGCGGCGCTCGGCCAGGGAGTAGGTGTACCCCAGGCTTCCCGACCAGCTGCCGCCGCTGAGCCGGGACAGGGTGAGTTCCACCCCCTGCACATAGCCGTCGCCCACATTGAACTTGGTGACCTCGTTTAAGCCATCCACAATCTGACCAGTCGGCGTGCGCAGGATCAGGTCGTTCACCCTGGTGTAATAATACGATAAGGTTCCCGACATGCGCTCTGCCTGACGCTTGATGCCGATCTCGTAGGTGATGAACTCTTCCGGATCCAGATTCGGCGTCGGCGTCTCGATCTCGCTACTGCGATTGGAGTCTAGGCGGGATAGATCCGAGAACCCCGGCGCGCGGAATGCCTGGGAAACGCCGGCAAACAGCCAGTTTTGTCCGTCCTCGCGCAGCTGGTAGGACAAGCGCCCACTGCCGACGATGTTAGTCCAGTTATTCTCTATCGAGATCTGCTGACCAGTCTCCGGATCCTGCACCTTGCCAATGTCCACGCTAGCATAGGTGAGACGTGCTCCGACATCGAATACCGCACGGCTGCCCAGCGGTGTGGAGGTATTGAGGAAACCGCTGGCTAGGTGATACGTGCCCTCATCTCCGACCGGACCCTGAATCTGGTTCTTCCTGAAGGAGCCATCCGCATTGAAGTCACTGCGGAAAGAATTCACGCGATCCTGATAATAGCTGGCACCGTAGATGAGATCAGTGAAACTCAAGGGCTTTTCGAACTGCGCCCAGGCGCCGATGCTGTTTAACGCGAAACCCTGCACATCAACTCGGCGATCCGCGCGCTCACGAAAACGCTGCTCATCGTGCAACTGATGGGACACGCTTAACACATAATTATCGAAGAAAGGGTTAGGTTCCGCCACGCCATCTAGCTGC
>CAZZCL010000196.1:0-910 GCA_964652295.1 uncultured Chthoniobacterales bacterium | reverse complement strand
GGAGAGCATGCGGCTCTGATCCAAAATCCGCGCGCGCTCGTCGCCAATGGTGGTGCCAGCGAAACTTTTACCAAACCTCGTCTTGTGAACGCGCCAAGCGTCATCCAAATGAACCTGATGGTGAAACAGGGTAAGCCGCGTATCCGCATTGAGAAAGATTTCCAATTTGCCGTCCACGTCCCATTCCTCGTAGCCGGTCTTAGGCAATCGCCCTAGCCCGGCGGCTTCGATGTCGCCGAAGTCCTTGAACGTGCCACCGAAGATCAAGCCATACTTACCAGCCTCACTGAGGGACACTTCCCCGCGCTGGATGAAACTGTTCTCGGCCGTGGCATAGCGGCTGTAACTGCGCCCGCCCATGAGAAACCCTTCCTCGGCGTAATAAGGCCGTAGGGTGAGGGCTTGCACGGTGCCACCCGCAGCGTCGCTGCCGTAAAGCACCGAGCCCTGTGATTTCACCAGCTCGATCGCCCGCAGTCCCTGCGCATCCACGGTATTCCAATACTGGTTCGGTCCAGAGCGGAACGCGGCATTGTTCAAGCGAATACCGTCGATGAGAAACAAGTTATTGTAGGCGGTAAAGCCACGGATAAAAGGCGAGCCCTGGCCGTGAGAGGTCTTTTGCACGATAACCCCTGGCGTTTGCTCGAACGCTTCAGGAACGCTGCGCACCGCACGTTCCACTAACACCTCCTGCGGCAGTTGCTCCAACGTGTAGGGCGCTTCCCACCAACTCTGATCGCGGCGCGAAGCGGTGACCACGTAGGCTTCCAACTCGCGAATTGCTGGTCCTGGATCGACCATCAAGGGCGGTTCCTCAGCTGTGGCCATGGCCACGCTCAGGGTGGTAAGAGAGAGGTATCGAATTGATTGTGTATTCATCAGCACTGATCCTTGCCGAAACCGCCCC
>CAZZCL010000195.1:0-1831 GCA_964652295.1 uncultured Chthoniobacterales bacterium | reverse complement strand
GGCGTTGCCGGGGTTCTCAGTTTTGCGCGAGCAGCGGTTCGTGGTCGTAGTCAGGGAAGGGATGATCGTCCAGCCAGGGATCGATATCTGTTGTTGGAGACAGGTTAACTTTTATACATCTTGAAAGATTTTATAGTTCCTCAAGATATGAATGACCTGTCCTTGACATACCCACTCCACGCCGATCAATCCAGAGGATGCATCCAATTCAGGCCGGGAAACCGGGCGAAGCCACGGTCGCAGGTTACCCAACAGCAGGCAGTTTCAATAGCCAGCGCGGCATGAAAGGCGTCCGGAACCAAATTTCCAGTCGCTTCTCCTCTCCGACATAAGTTCAAGAACGTCTCCCAATGGCGGGGACCGGGAGCGAGAATACTGACCCCCGGCCTGGCCCGAAAATCCTCGATGAATTCGAGTGCCAAGTCCAATGGCGTGGGTTCTTTGAAAATTCCTGGCTGGGTGATGACCCGCAGGCATCCACTGAGCGCAAGGTCTGAAACAGCCACGCCCGCAGACTCCTCAAGGGCGTCCTCCAACCAGGTCCGTTAGTCCACGTGCCTGGCTGCGTCTTCTCGGTGGGCATAAACCAGAACATTGACATCCAGCAACCTCATCGTTGCGCCATAGTATCGAGGAGGCTGGAGGAGGAATTTAAATCCACGCCGGGCAGAGTTCCCGATCCCCGGTAGATCTTGAGTGGCCGACGGGGCGCCGAATCGGATTGCTTGGGGCGCGTGGCCAGGACCTGTCTCAGCGCATCTTCGATCACCTCACCAAGCGACAGACCCGTCGCTTGGGAGCGCTTCCGTGCCCGCTCCAGCAGCCCATCTTCGATCGAAATCGTTGTCCTCATGTATCAAAAAATCCGTCGCGCGCATCATGATGTCCAGTCGGTGCTCGAGCTGCCAATGATCCGTCCCTGAGGTTACTTGCCGCTTTCATCGGAGGAGCCTCCCCTTACCGCGGCGCCCTCCGGGTATGTCTTTGGAGCTCACTTGCCATGGCGTTAACCGCTCTCGTCGGGAAAATTGATACATTAGGGGACAGATACACAGTTGCTTACGCCAGTCAACTTCGAGAACGGCAGCGTGATCCGCGCAGTGCACGCATGAATTCTGCAATTCGCGGTCCTTTGGAATCGGCTCAATCAGGCAACCCCGCGAAAACGGCAGTTCTCAGCGTTACCTGCTGGGCTTAAGAATGCACCCTGCCCAGCCACTGGTGGTAAGCGTCGACCGCGACAGGCACTCAACGCGCTGCCACTCCTCAGGCGTAGGGTTCAACCGATTGGTTGTCGGCGCAGATCGCGGAAGACTCGCAACTCGCCCCAGTCGCCGCCTTTCATTGGCCGCGCTGCGCTGGATCGTTTCGGACTAAAGCGATCACGTTGACCATGAAAGACTGACTCCACAAAACTCTTGCTCCCCAAGATCAGTCCATCACTGAAATAACGCACGCGACAGCGCAGCAGTTGATCCTTCGAAAGTTCACCACCAGCCGCCAAAGCCGCACGTGCGTAGTCCGCGCTGGATTTTCCACGTTCACGTCCTTCCTGCTCGATCTCCCTCAGCACGGTCCCAAAGATCTGTTTGCGATACAACCGGGCGACGACACGCCATTCTTGCCCTTCAACACCCGGAGCCATAATCCACGCGATACCGGCTCGTGCCCGTTCCTGTTTCTCGCCGCGAGCTGACACCGACTCGGCATACCCGCAGTAGCGGTAATCCTTGGGGTCCTCGCAAATCCCCGCTCGCACAGGGTTCAACTCGATATAGGTCGCCATGGTCACCAGGGCATTCGCATTGCATCCAGCAACAGTTGGATTCTC
>CAZZCL010000194.1:0-1847 GCA_964652295.1 uncultured Chthoniobacterales bacterium | reverse complement strand
GGTTGTGCGGTTGCGGCCTCCTCCTTTGGCAAGGCTGCGGACACCACCACCGCTGGCTCGGTGGCTGCAGGTGCGGGTCGCAGGGCGCGGTCGGAGGGTTTCTCCGCAGCTGCAAGAATTTCTGCACTCGTCAACTTGCGTTGGTTCAGAATTTTTGGGAACGGAGCTTTTATGGACGTTTGGTCCTCCACGCCACCGGACTGCGAGGCAGGTTCCGAAGCGGGAGCGGACTCGGGCGGCGTCGCCGCCTCTGTGATCGCAGCCGGAGACCCGCTGTCGAAGCCGAGGGTCATCTGGCGTTTCTTCGTTTGGCGGCGTTTCTTCGCGGGCATGAGACGTGATATCCGGGCATTGCGTCAGGCGGCTTTTGCTGTCTGCGCCGGGTCGAAGATCTTGCCGGGGTTAAGAATGCCGAGTGGATCGAGAACCTGTTTGATGTTTCGCAACAAGGAAAAGGCGGCGTTGTCGAGTTGCGTTGGCAGAAACTCTTTTTTAGCAAGGCCCACGCCGTGTTCGCCAGTGATGGTGCCACCAAGATCGATGGCTGCCTGAAAGATGTCGCGCATGGCCTTGTGCACGCGCTCCATTTGAGCCGTGTCGCGTTCGTCGACAAGGAAGGTGGGGTGAACGTTGCCGTCTCCGAAATGGCCGAATGTGCCGATCTTCAGATCGAATTTCTCCGCGGTTTGCCGTATGACAGTGACGATGCGTGCGAGTTCGCTGCGTGGCACGGTGACGTCTTCCAGGATTGTTGTGGGCGAAACCCGCGCGAGCGCTGAAAATGCAGTGCGCCGTGCTTCGGCAAGGCGCAAGGCTTCCTCGGGGGATGCAGCCATGCGCACCTCTATCGCGCCCTGTTCCCTCGCGATCTCCTGCATTTTTAGCGCCTCCTCCTCGACCGCGGTCGGATGTCCGTCCGTTTCCATGAGAAGCATTGCCGCCGCATCGCGCGGAAGACCGATTGCGGCGTAATCCTCAACACAATTGATGGTTGTATTGTCGAGGAATTCGAGCGTGCAGGGGATGATTTTCGCGGCGATAATGGCAGATACCGCAGCGGCGGCTTGTTCCATACTCGGAAACGTGGCGGATAACGTGCGGCGTGCGGCCGGTTTGGGGACCAGCTTGAGAAGGACGCGGGTGACAATGCCCAAGGTGCCTTCGCTGCCAATGAACAAATCTTTGGCGCTGTACCCGGCCACGTTTTTCACGCAACGACTGCCGAGCCATGTCACGTCTCCGCCGGCCAGCACGACTTCAATCCCCATTACGTAGTCGCGGGTGACGCCGTATTTGAGCCCTCGCAAGCCGCCGCTGTTGTGTGCGATGTTGCCTCCTATGGTCGAGATTTTCATGGACCCCGGATCGGGCGGATAGAACAGGCCCGCTGCATCTGCCGCTTGGGCAATGCGTTGGGTTGTGACCCCTGCGTCCGCCATGAGAGTGAGATTCGCTGCGTCGACCTCCAGATGTTTGTTCATTTTCGAGAGGCACAACACAATGCATCCGTTGGAAGGCACGCTGCCGCCGCTCAATCCGGTGCCGGATCCGCGGGTGACGACGGCGACGCGGCGTTCCGCGCAGAATTTCAGGACGGACACGATGTCATCCCTCGAGTGCGCCAGATAGACAGCTGTGGGCAGCTCAAAGAGTGCAGCTGTACCGTCAAACGCGTAGGGAACAATATCTTCCTTTCGCCAAAGAATATGTTCCGCAGGAAACGCGGAAAGGAGGTCGTCGAGGATCTGGTTGCTCATCCGGCGTGCAGAGTACGCCGGCTCGGGGCAACACGCAACGCGCGTGCGAGCACCGCGGTGCGAAGGGGGGCAACACGCAACGCGCGTGCG
>CAZZCL010000193.1:0-1905 GCA_964652295.1 uncultured Chthoniobacterales bacterium | reverse complement strand
AGACTTTGCATGGAACGGAGGACAATCGGGGCAGCTTTTCGCGCACGATCGTAACCGTCTTTCTGGTCGACGCGGACGCGCGTCTGTGTGCGCCCCGCAATGACTTTCAGCGTGAGTTTCCAATTGGCGAGGCGGGTGCGCCCCTAGATGACGCGCGTTACCCACGGGTTTGTTAGGGTTACTCTGCTGTGCGGAGGGACGGAAGGGTAAGAACCGGTGGTTTGCCTTGTAACTACTCCAATTGATTTGGCAGGATTGCCTTTACTAGACTTAACACTTGGTCTAGTAGGACATGATATGACTACAATCAATATTCACGAAGCCAAGACCCATGTACAGCGACAGTTAAATTTCCCCGCCAGCGACAATTATAATTCCCCACTGAAAAGGGGGCTGTTCCCGGAGCCGATTTGGGCTCATACGGGGCATGATCGGCGTGTCGCAATATCGCAAATTGATGAAAGAGTATTCGAAGAAGGGAAAAATCAGCACGAGCGCGTGCAAAGCCGGCGTGGACCGGGGGACTGCAGCGAAGTATGTCAAGGGCAGTCCTGGTCCGGAGGAACCGCATGAACGGCGACATTGGCGCACGCATGCCGATGCATTTGCCGGGGTGTGGCCATCGGTCGAAAGCCGGTTGGAACTCGAGCCTGGCTTACAGGCCAAAACGCTGTGGGAAGCCTTGCTGGAGGAGCATCCCGGAAAGTTCGAAGCCAGTCAGCGCCGCACCTTCGAGCGGCGTGTGGGGCAGTGGAAACAGCGGCATGGAGAGGAACCGGAGCTATTCTTCCGCCAGGAACATCGCCCTGGCGAACGCTTGCAGATCGATTGGGTCGATGCCCGGGAGTTGGGCATCCGGATCGCAGGCCAGCCTTTCGCGCACAAACTGGTGCATGTGGTGTTGCCTTATTCCAATTGGCAATGGGCGAGAGTCTGCCTGAGCGAGTCGTATCTTTCGCTGAAGATCGGCTTGCAGAGTGCGCTTTGGGAGCTGGGCGGCTGCCCGCGTATCTGCCAGAGCGACCAGAGCT
Source organism: uncultured Chthoniobacterales bacterium (assembly GCA_964652295.1). Lineage (GTDB taxonomy): Bacteria > Verrucomicrobiota > Verrucomicrobiia > Chthoniobacterales > CALDSX01 > CAZZCL01. Next base: position 874 of record CAZZCL010000193.1, on the reverse strand, counting down.
CGACCGCGACTCACCAGCTGTGCCGCGGGAGCCGTAAACGCGACTATAACGCCCGCTACCTCTCGTTGCTTGCGCATTATGAAATGCAACCCGCGCTCATCTCGGTGGGCGAACCGCACGAAAACGGCGATGTGGAAGTGGCTCACGGCCATTTATTGCGCGCGTTGGATCAAGCGCTGATGCTGCGAGGCAGCCGCGAATTGGCCAGTGTGCAGGCCTACGAGAATCTGCTTGAGGAGATGCTCCACAAACGCAATGCGAATCGGCAGGAACGCGTGCAACAAGAGGTGGCCGTGCTCAGAGTGCTGCCGCCCACACGATTGCCTGAGTATGAAGAGGAGTCGGTGCGAGTGAATCGCGAGTCGGTGGTGCGGGTGGGTAAGCAAGGTTACTCGCTGCCCTCGCGCTGGGCGGGTCAGCAGTTGAGAGCCCGCATCAGCGAGACGCGCATCGTCTTTTATCAGGCGCAAATGCTGGTGGCAGAAGTGGAGCGCGGACGAGGCAATAGCGGGGTTTATATCAATTGGCGGCATGTGATCGGGCAACTGGTTCGCAAACCGGGTGCCTGGGCCAGGTGGCGGCATCGGGAGGCGATGTATCCAAATATGAAATGGAGAAAGTTCCACGATCACTTGAGTCAAAGATATTCGGCCAGCCGCGCGGAACGGGAGTATCTGGGAGTGCTCTATCTGGCTCTGCAGGAGGGTCAGCAGCGTATCGAAGAGGTGCTCGACGCCCTGGGCGAAGAGGCCGGACTCGACGCGGTGCGACGGGAAGTGGCGGTCTGCCACAAGGTTGTGGAGGTCGATTTCACTGCGGACCTGAGTGAGTATGACGCGATACTTTGCGATGAACCAGGCGAGGAGCCCGAGGA
>CAZZCL010000192.1:0-1912 GCA_964652295.1 uncultured Chthoniobacterales bacterium | reverse complement strand
GAGCGGGTGAAGGGAATCGAACCCTCGTGGCCAGCTTGGAAGGCTGGAGCTTTACCATTAAGCTACACCCGCAGGTTTGAAAACAGGCCGGAAAGAATAAGACGCACGCCGTTGCGTTGCGCAAGCGTTTTAAGTCTTCTGGCAAGCCAGGGTGGAAGCAAGAGCGCACTTCCGGTCGCTGGCAAGTGAAGACTTAGGCGGGAGATGAGGGGGGCGTCGGCGAATTGGGGGGGATGGGAGGCATGGGAGGCATGTCGCCAAGCAATGTGCGTTCAGCGTCCAGAAGCGCCTGCCATAATTCGGCGTGGCGCGGTTCGTAGCGTTGATCCTGAAAATCGGCCATGCGTGCGCGCAGCTCCACGATACGGTCGAGTTCCGATTCGAGTGCGGCATGGCATTCTCCGAGCAGGCGGCGTGCTGCGGCGTCACGCTCCCAAAGCGCGCCAAAAGAGTCGACAAATTCCGCGGCGTATTCCGGTTCGGAGCGTTCGTTGGAATGCCATAAATCGGTGCGCGGCTCCGGCAAATCGAGGAGGAGTGGAGCGATATAAATATTGCGCAGCATGCCGCTGCGGTACTGTTTGCGGGCACCGGCGTCGTCGTCCTCTCTGCCGAGAACGCATCCCCAACCGAAAAGAAACGCGGGCTCGGCATAGTCGCCGGGGTAACGCTCCTGATACTGGCGAAAAAAACGGAGTGCAGCGTCGTGTTGATCGTTGAGAAGCTGGATCATGGGCAGGAGGAAGCGGGCGCCCTGATTATCGATGGGATTGTGCTCGAGCAGCCCTTCGATGTCGTGAATGGCACCGGAGAGGTTGCCGAGGTGCCAATTGGCGAGGCCGCTTCCGAAAAGAGCGCGCAAAGCAAGGCGGGACGCTGGGTCGGACCACGGGTCTTTTGCGCCGGGGGCAAGAAGATGGTGGGACGCTTCCCAGGCCTCGGCAAAAAGATCGAGCGCAGCCTGAGGTTCGCCACGTTGGAATTCGAGATCGGCAAGACTCACGCGCGCGGCAAGACAGGTGCGATCGATCTGAAGTGCGCGTTGGAGCGCTGCGCGTCGGCGATTTTGAGAACGGAGCTGAAGGGCTTCGGCTGCGAGAGAAGCGGCCAGCGCCTGGGAGGCGCGCTGATCCATTGTGTCGAGACGATTGCGCAGTTTTCTGGCGAGCTGTGCCCCGGCCTGGGCCGTGGTGGCGGCTGCGGCAAGAGCTTCACGCGGTGCAGTTGGATCTCCGCGGATTTCGAAGAGGCGCACTTCCAACTGTTGTTCACGTGCGAAGGCATCCCATGATGCGGTGTCCCATTCATCGGCCTCCTGGATATGAAGCGTATCCGGAGCGCCATACTCGGACATGAGCCGCACGATGGACCGTTCGATGCGACGCTGATCGATCTCGCGGGCGATTTCCTGAACGGCGACAATTGGAGCGCCGGGTTCACCGGGGCCTTTGACCACGAGCAACACCGGCAGCATGGGGCGGTCGCTTTCGGTGTAGGGCTCGTTAACGTCTGCCCATGTGAGATTCCATGCGGTTTTCCGTGTCTTAAGGCGTTGGATCATGGGTGCCAGCGCAGCGCCACAGGTATGCAGGGCCGCTGCAGGGAACCATTGCGCTGCGGGTGGCTCCGGGGCAACAGCGGATTGCACCAGCGGCACCCGACGGACTGATGCGCGCGGAGCGGGTATGCCAATGGAGAAAGGCTGGCGTGGCGTTCCAGCCGTGCGAGAATGTGTGCGGTCGCGCTCTGCGCTCTGTCGTCGCGCGCGGGACGCGATCAGAAATTCAGGCCGAAGCCCGCCTGAGCGGTTTCCTCTTCACGAGGGCGGCCGCCGAATTCCTGGACGCGCTCGAGTTCGTTGCGCGCGACTCCGAGTTCAGGCGGTGGCGGCGGAGGGGCTGTTCCGCCCCGT
>CAZZCL010000191.1:0-1932 GCA_964652295.1 uncultured Chthoniobacterales bacterium | reverse complement strand
TCCAACGCTTGAAGCTGCGCGCGAAATTTGAGGGTTCACCGGGCGCGAGCTGCGGCCCGCCTGTCTGCCGCGTCGCGAAATGCGGCGCAGGCAGGTGCCCGACCGCATAGCCCAGTTCGTAGGCGATCTCTTGGATCGTCCTAAAAAACGAAAGCAAGCCCTGCAAGCGCGGCACAACAGATGTGCCGCCCGTTCCGGGCTTGAATTGAGATGATGACGCAACGCCACGGCGTTTCCTTGGGCTGGCATGTCCCGCGCCACCTCGGGGAAGGCACTCCTTTTGGCTTCGCTGGTTTCCTGGCCGCCCCGGCGGGATTCAGATCGCATTTTCGATCGTTGAGCATCGTTTCGCCGCAAACCATCTCAGCCTTGGCATCCCTCACACCCAATCTGCACACAGCAGTTCCGCTTGCTGGAGCACCGTCTTCACCGCTTCTTCCTGCAAGTCCGGCGGGTAGCCGTATTTGTTCAGGATGCGCTTCACCATCACACGGATCTTGGCACGGGCGCTGTCGCGCAAAGTCCAGTCGATGGTCACGCTCTTGCGGACTTGGGTGATGAGCTCCGCGGCGATGACTTTGAGCTTGTCATCGCCCATGGCTTTCACGGCGCTCTCGTTGACGGCGAGCGCCTCATAGAAGGCGACTTCGTCATCCGTAAGCCCTAGGTCTTCACCGCGCTTGGTGGCGGCGTCCATTTCCTTCGCCAGTTTGATCAGTTCCTCGATGACTTCCATCGTGGAGATGGCGCGGTTGTGGTAGGCGTTGAGGGTCTTTTTGAGTTTCTCGGAGAACTGCTGGCTCTGCACGAGGTTCTTCTTCGAGCGCACTTTGAGTTCGTCTTTGAGCAACTTCTCCAGCAGCTCGGCGGCGACGTTCTTGTGCTTGAGGCCACGCACTTCGGCGAGGAATTGCGGGCTGAGGATGCCGATGTCGGGCTTCTGCAATCCGGCGGCGGTGAATACATCGATGATTTCGCCTTCGGTCGTAATGGCCTTGGAAATGAGCTGGCGGATCGCGGCGTCGATTTGCTCGGGGGACTTGCGGTTCTCTCCGGACTTTTTGTTGAGCGCGGTTTGCAGGGCTTGGAAAAAGGAAACGTCGTCGCGGATCGCGGTCGCTTCATCCGTGGCGGAGCAGAGGGCGAACGCCTGCGAGAGTTCCATCACTACTTGCACCCAGCGCTTCTTGCCGTCTTCCCGTTCGAGGATGTGTTCCTGTCCCGCGGGAATGAGTTGCAGGCGTTCGGTTGGCGTGCCGGCGGTCCATTTGTCCCATTTGAAGCCATGGAGCATGTCGCAGGCGATGCCGTGTTTCTCGTGCATCACGGCGATGGCCTGTTTCGTGTCGTAGGTAGGGTTGCCCTGGCCGCCGCTCTCGGTGTAGGTGGCGAGCGCGCGCTTGAGCTGATCGGCGAGGCCGAGGTAGTCCACGATCAAGCCGCCGGGCTTGTCTTTGAACACGCGGTTCACGCGGGCGATGGCCTGCATCAGACCGTGGCCCTGCATCGGCTTGTCAGCATACATCGTGTGCAGGCAGGGCGCGTCGAAACCCGTCAGCCACATGTCGCGAACGATTACGATCTTGAACGGGTCTTTCGGGTTCTTGAAACGGGTCGCCAGATCGCGGCGTTGCTTCTTGTTGCCGATGTGCCGCTGCCAGTCGGGGCCGTCCTCGGCGCTTCCGGTCATCACGACTTTCAGCGTTTCCGCCTCCCACTCGGGCCGCAGCTTGATCAGCGCATTGAAGAGATCGACGCAGATGCGGCGGCTCATGCAGACGATCATCGCCTTGCCGTCCATCGCCTCCACCCGCTTCTCGAAATGCGTCACCAGATCGGCGGCGATGAGCGCGATGCGTTTCGGATCGCCGACCAGCGCCTCCAGCGCGGCCCACTTGGTCTTGAGTTTTTCCTTCTTCGTCAGCTCCTCGC
>CAZZCL010000190.1:0-1947 GCA_964652295.1 uncultured Chthoniobacterales bacterium | reverse complement strand
GCCGGCCCGGAACCCACCGGCTCCGCTTCACGCGCCTCTTTGGAACGCGCCCGGCCATTCTGCGTTTCGCGCGCAGCGGCCGTGGCAAATGCACGGGAAACCGGCGCGGTCCGGGTTTCGAATGTCCTGACGCGGGCTGGCTTCACCTGAAACGCGCCGGTGCCCTCGAAAGGCGTCGCCATATGCTGCGCCGACTTATCCGCATCGGGCCGGTCAAGAATGCTCTCCCAACGGCGGTCGGCGGTCGCGAGCGAGGAATCCGGTGCCGCCTTTTTATCCGGGCTGGAAGCGCATCCTGCGCAGAGCAACGCGAGGCAACCGAGGGGAAACACACGACTCATCATCACAGAATCCGTGCGATCACGCATGCTGTAAAGGGCATTCCCACTGTTATCCTCCGCGCCCCTGACAACGCCTATTCCCCAAACCTGCAGCTGTAACCCTGCTGAATATCAGCATCCCGCTCTCATGAAAGCAACCCAGGTAGGTGAGCGACGATAACCTTTAAACGCTCATGAGCGTGTGCAAAAGGTTTCGATTTTCGATTCCGACCCAATTGGGCCATTTGCCTGCTTCCTTCGATTTCTTGGGAGGCAATGGAGACCATGCCACCATTTCTCTGGCGGAGGGGGTGGGATTCGAACCCACGGTGGCTTGCGCCACTCCGGTTTTCAAGACCGGCGCATTAGACCACTCTGCCACCCCTCCGGATGATGCGCACTGTTACGGGACGGCGACGCGCCCCGAAAGTTATATTAACCTGTCATTCAGCCTGCCGCCAGCAGAACTCCTGCTCCATCGCAAGCCGGTGCTGTCCGGGTCGGCTTCTGGCCTGATCAGGCTGCGTTGTGTGCCGCGAGAAATTCACGCTGCAAACCGATCAACCGCTCAGTGGCGGAAGCCCCAATCGCCAGCATTGCATCAAGGTGCTCGCGACTGAACGTGGTTTCTTCGCCCGTTCCCTGTACCTCAACAAACCGGCCGGATGCGGTCATCACAAGATTCATGTCTACCTCCGCATCGCGATCTTCTTCGTAGCGAAGGTCTGCGAGGACTTCCCCGTTCACCACACCAACGCTCACTGCGGCGACCAGCTCTTTCAACGGCGACGTCTTCAGCGTTCCCGCAGCCACCGCCCGCGCAGCGGCGAGCGCAACGGCAAGGCACGCGCCGGTAATGGACGCCGTCCGCGTGCCGCCGTCGGCCTGCAACACATCGCAATCTACATTCAAGGTGCGCGGCCCCAACGCCTCAAGTTTCAGAACGGCACGAAGCGAACGCCCAATCAACCGCTGAATCTCGACGCTTCGCCCATCGACTCGCCCGCGAGCGCCGTCGCGCGGTTTGCGCGTAAGGGTGGAGTACGGCAGCATGCTGTACTCGGCGGTGAGCCAGCCGCCTGAAACTTTTTGTTCCTTCATCCATGGCGGCACAGTGTCTTCCAGGGTGGCTGCGCAAATGACGCGGGTGTTGCCCGTGGCAACCAACACAGACCCGGCTGCATGCGGGGCAATATCGGCTGTAAACGCAACGGGACGCAGCTCTTCACAATGGCGGTTGTCGGGACGGGGCATAGTTTAAGGCCCCCCTCAGGCGCGGAGGGTTACGGGTAGCGTTTCCATCAGGGTTTTCAATAGAGCGTCATGCGCGGCGGCGGCTTCCTCATCTTTCAGCGTGCGATCCGCTGCACGATAGGTGAGCGCGTACGCAAGCGAACGGACATCGGCTGGAAGCTTTTCTCCCGTCGGATCGTGAAACACATCGAAGACCTGCACCGATTCCAGCAGCTTGCCGCCGGCTTTGCGGATGACGCGCTCCACCTCGGCATGCGGCAGATCCAACGGGCTCGCCAGCGCAATGTCGCGCGTGACGGCCGGGTACTTCGGCACAGCGGAAAAGTGGGGTTCGGCAGCCAGACGCGGCGAAACGGCATCGAACGCCACTTTT
>CAZZCL010000189.1:0-1951 GCA_964652295.1 uncultured Chthoniobacterales bacterium | reverse complement strand
AGCGCCCGGCAGCACTCATCAAAATCGCCGCCTGCGGCATCTGCGGCTCCGACATCCCGCGCGGATTCGGCGGCAAGGCTTATTTTTATCCCCTGGTGATGGGACACGAGTTTAGCGGCGTCGTCGAAGAACCCGTCCCCGGCGGGCGCTTCAAAAAAGGCGACCGCGTGGCGGTCTTCCCACTGATCCCGAAAAACATCGACAGCGATCCTGCCAACCAGACCGGCAACTACGCCCAATCCCGCGAATACGATTACTACGGCTCGCGCCGCGACGGCGCCTTTTCGGAATACCTGCGCGTCCCGGAGTGGAACCTGTTTCCCGTGCCTGATGCCGTCGATCTCCTGCACGCCTCCATGACCGAGCCGGCCGCCGTCGCCCTGCATGGCGTGCGTCAAATGAACGCGCAGGCGGGCAGCGACGCGGTCGTATTCGGTGCCGGCCCGATCGGCAATATGACCGCTCAGTGGCTGCGCATCCATGGCTGTGCGCGTGTCTTCATCGTCGATATCGAACCGCGCAAACTCGCTCTGGCAAAAGAAATGGGATTCATTCCGGTCAACTCCAGGGACGGGGATCCGGTGGCAGCGATTCTCGCCGCGACGAACGGCGTCGGCGTCCAATACAGCGTCGAAGCCTGCGGCCTGCCCATCACGTTCCTCCAAGCGGTGCAGGTGGCCAGCATGTTCGGCGAAGTCGTCTTCATGGGCAACATCGTCGGCGAGTTCAAGATCGGGGAAAAAGACTTCTCCAATATCCTGCGCAAAGAACTCACCATCCACGGCACCTGGAACAGCAAAATCACCCCCGCGGGCACCGACGATTGGACGACAGTGCTCAAGCACCTCGACCGCGAATTGATCGTCGCCCCCCTGATCACCGACAAGCTGCCGCTCGCCACCGGGCCCACGATTTTCGACGAACTGGTCAACCGGCGCAATTACCATAACAAAGTCATCTTCGATCTGCTCAATGACTGATTGGCATCCAAAAAGCGACTACACTTAAACAAATACCAGCATAATGAACTCCCCCGCTTACATTACCGCTCAAGAACAATTTGCCGCCGTCGGCGTTGATACCGAGCAAGCTCTCAAGCAGTTGGACGCAATCCCCGTATCGATGCACTACTGACAGGGCGACGATGTCGCCGGTTTCGAAGCCGCCGAAAAGCGGGTGCCGACAACGGTTGCCTCGCCATGATGGAAGACGCCCACAGCCTCCCCTGGGGTGCCGTCTGGAACGAGTATTGCGCCTGCCACGAAACGCCCGCCGACCAGCAATGGCTGCCCGCCGTCAAACAATACGAAGCACAAGTGCTATCAAAGCGCTAAGCGGATAGAAACAATCTCGCATGGATCTAAGAAGTAAACCAAAGAACATACGCGTATCAGACGTGAATCTAACCGCGGAGTGCGCCGTGAACGCAGAAAAAAAATGAAATCCTCACTCAACAGCGTTCTCCAGCGACCTTTCCGCCGTAGCCTTGGCGAAGGAGGGAGCGGGCGGTTAGTAAAAGCGTATGAGAGGCCGGTGAGCGGGTACCATAGATCTGTCGTGACATTCCAGGCATTCAGATTCAGATCAAAACGCAGCTATCAACCCATGTTAACCGCCCATAAAATCATGATTCCCAAAGCCCTCCGCCTCACGCCTCTTTTTATGCTGCTTGCCGCTTTCGCCCACGCGCAAGAGCCGCAGCGGCTGAGCGGATGGAAAACGTCCGCGTCGTCAGCTCCGTCCGCACGCTAACGGATCATGTCCACTACGATTCCCATAGCCAGGACGAGATGGGGCGGCGCTTTGCCAATGCCTTTCTCACCGAAATCGGCAAGCCGCAGAAACTGCGGCTCTCCACCACCGCCCTGCCGGAAGGAGTGGCGGGCACCTGCTACACGGCCAAAATCGTTGCCGAGGGCGGCGACGGCTCGTTTCGCTCGTGGACCTGCGA
>CAZZCL010000188.1:0-1963 GCA_964652295.1 uncultured Chthoniobacterales bacterium | reverse complement strand
ATAAGGCTCTCCCACGCATCTCCCCCATATTTCTGTCACCCATTTTTCTGTCAAATCCAAACGCATCAACCGCAGTAATTGGACAGAAATATTTAAGAAACAACACTCCCACCACGCATCTCCCCATTTTTTTGTCAAATCCATCCCCGATAAAGCTGCGCCCAGAAGCCACCCCTCCGCGTCCTCCGCGCCCTCTGCGGTTAAATCCCCCCACTCTCACTTTCACGTCTTGACAGCCATCGCAGCATATTTTTGAGTTAAATAAACGCGCGTAAATATTCCACGCTTACCCATGAAATCATTACCTCCCCTCAGAACCGCCCGCCTCCTTTCGCTCATCGCCTGCGTTGCCGCCGCTGCGCCTGCCTTACACAGTGCCGTCCCGGACAAACCCAACGTGGTCGTCATCCTGGTCGATGACATGGGCTTCTCGGATATCTCCTGCTACGGCAGCGAGATTCCTACGCCGAACATCGACCGCCTCGCCGCCGAGGGCCTGCGCATGACGCAGTTCCAGAATGCTTCGCGCTGTATGCCCACGCGCGTGGCCCTGCTCACCGGGCGCTACAACCACCATGCCGGCTCGCCGATGATGGAGGGACCCGGCGCGAAATACGACGAGGACACTGGCGAGCGCATCGGGGGCACCAGCAACGGTGCCATCTTGCGCGAGACGCCCACCCTCGGCGAGGTCTTCCGCCACAACGGTTACGAAACCTTCCACACCGGAAAATGGCACGCCGGTGAGAATTTCGAGTATCAGTGGCCGCTCCAACGCGGCTTTGACAAGTTCTACGGCACGGTCAAAGGCTCCACCCCGAACAAGTTCAACGGCGCCAACATGTATGAGGGCAACAAGGAAATCGCCAAGCCCGTTCCCGACGACTGGTTCATCGGCAACGCCATCACCGAGAAGGCACTCGAATACGTCCGCGAGCGCGATAAAGCCAAGCCCTTCTTCCTCTACCACTGCCCGCTCGAACCCCACTGGCCGTTCCAGGCACCCGACGCGGACGTCGAGCCTTTCCGCGGAATGTATGACGCGGGCTACGAGGTGCTGCGCAAGCAGCGTCACGCGCGCGCCATCGAACAGGGCGTCGTCCCCGAGGACACTGCCCTCGAACCTCACGATCCCTTCCTGCCGTCCTGGGAGAAATTCAAGGAATTGCACCCGGATCACATGATGTCCCGCGCGATTGACACCGCCGAGAGATACGCTGGCTCGATTAAAAACCTCGACGACAACGTCGGGCGCATCGTCGCCGAACTGAAAAAGGAAGGCATCCTCGATAACACGATCATCCTCTTCCTCAGCGACAACGGCAGCGAGAAAATCATGGCCAACAAGCAGGGGATCAGCTTCCCCTGGTGCACCCTGCACAATACCCCCTTCCGCTGGCACAAGCTATCCCAGCACCACGGCGGCACCGCCACCCCTTTCATCGTGCGCTGGCCCGAAGGTGGCGTCCCGGCAGGAGCCATGAATCAGAATCAGGTCGGCCACGTCAAAGACATCATGGGCACCCTACTCGAAGCCACCGGCGGCAGCTTCCCCGAAGAGAACCTGCGCCTCAAGACCTGGCCACACGACAGCGACAGCATCCTCGCCGCCTGGCGCGACCCCTCCATCGCGGAGCCCCGCACGCTCTTCTTCGAGCATAACGGCAACCGTGCCGTGCGGCAGGGCGACTGGAAGCTCGTCCGCAACTACCACCCGCTCGACTGGATTCCGAACGGCATACGCATGACGGGTGGTATCCCATTTCCCGAATACTATACCGAAAAACACGGGATCACCTTTCCGATCCCACCTTACAACGCCCGCCCCCTGGCTGGCGAATGGGAACTCTACAACGTGCAGAACGACCGCTCGGAAATGCACAACCTCGCCGAACAACACCCCGAAAAAGTCGCCGAACTCGCCGCCCTCTTCGACGAGTTCTGGAAGACCACCAACTGGAAA
>CAZZCL010000187.1:0-2001 GCA_964652295.1 uncultured Chthoniobacterales bacterium | reverse complement strand
CGAAGCAGGCCGCCTTCCTGCCACTCCCGCGCATCGCGCGGCTTTTGTTTGCAGGACTGCATTGGCTCTGTCCCCGCGAAGCACCACTGAGCGGCGCATCGGCAGTTGACCGGAGGGTTTGGCGTTCGTCGCTATGCGCGGCGGCGACGCGGTGTTGGATCACGACACGGGATCGAGCTTCAAGCACCACCGGCGCAAGTAGTCTTCAAACGATGGACACATATCTTCCACCCCGCCAGCATCATGGTCAGATATCCAAATCACGCCTGTGTTGTCGAAACCAACAGGGTTCCCTGAATGGTCCATCGAGAAAACGAGCCACTTTTCCACTCCAGGCCAGCTTTGTTTGCGGAACTCAAGTGTGACCTGCAAAGCAGTCCCTTCGCGTTCTCCCATGATCCCCGCTCTTCTAAGTCCATAGATTCGGAACGGCCCTACGGAAGCACCGCCATAGCGATGGATGAATTCACGATAGTCTTGGGGGAGCCGGACCCCGAAGGGACTAAATTCTTGGTCAATCTCCTCGTATGGCACAGATTCGGCCCGAGTCACCGGATGTTTGGCAAAGCGGGACTCCAATGCAGCCCAAGTTTCGTCCTTCATTGCGCCCCCCTTCGTGCAAGTTCGTTCTGTGCCCGCCAACTCCAATATCGCTCACGTCAAGCATTGTGGGCTGCTCGTTCTGCCTTGGTGAGGCCGACGCCAGGGGCTGTTCCAAGGGGGTGTTGGATTGTATTCCCCGTCGAATGGAAAGGCCGAGGAATCTCGACAAGAGGTCCTGCCGGATTCTGATTTAGGTGGTGCAATATGAGTTTGTCACCGCTTCGGCTCGCTGCCGCAGTCCCATCATCAACCATTGCTCGCAGGGCGGCATCATCAAGGTGACCGAGATCGCGCACGGCGCGAACCTCCATTCCTTCAAACTGAACAACATTTCGGACCGGCCCTCCCGTCTTTGCGGCAAGGGAGGAGTCTGACGCGTCATACTGCCAACCATCGTAATTTTCCCCGATGGATAAAGGGTTTGCGGGGGCAAAAACACCCGATGCAGGTGGGGCGGTAATTCCAAAACCCCAGACGCGTGCTTCGGGTAAAAGAACGGCTACGACGAGAAGCAGGATGAGCCGCAGAGCCCGGAGGCGGACCAGGGTTGCTTGCCTGATAGCCTCTACGTTGAAAAATGTGCACCTCATGCTCCCTCCAATGCTTTTAAAAATTTCTTCTCGAACTCTGGAAACGATTCAAAGCCATGGACGCCAAACTCAACCGTGTATGACTCGTTAGTGACAGTCAAAAAGGTAGGATAGGCTTGTTGTATTTCGAACGCCAAGCGGAGGGCTGCTCTCCCTTCCCGTCCGAGAATAACAATTTCAAGCGACTTTTTAAGTTCAACTAGATTAGATTCTCCCTCGAACTCAAATCGGCCTGTGCATAAGGCAAAAGGATCCGGATCCATTTGAAACTCTGTTAACGCATCGAGATTTTGGAGACAGACAACAATGGCATCGCGATCAAGCGGGCGTCCATCTGACTGATACAAAAAAAGCGCGTTCATCGCACAATAATCCTTCCGTTTAGCCCATGCTTCATCAGGAGGCCGCTGAAGTATGGTATCGCATCGGCGTGATTAATAATTACCTCGACATCTGTAAGCGGATTGCTCGGATCGGAAATAATCCTACTCATACGAGAGAATTCATCATCGACCTTATCGAGAATGAAAGAGGGGCTACCTTTCACAAACGGGCTATTTGATGGGTTACCGGTTATAAACTTTGCTTCTTGAATCGTTGTCCCCATGATCCCATCCACGTCGAGCTTCGTTCCCCCACCAATAACAGCGTAATTGTATTTACCAGTGTTTGCGATTTCCCATCGCGCAGCTCCAGTTGTGCTGGGCGTATCGAATCTTCTCAGCGAGGCCTTGTAGACTTCTGGCGTTACCCCCCTTGCGGCTGCACCTTGCACTTTGTGTTTGCCGCGGCTTGCCACGGCTCGCGT
>CAZZCL010000186.1:0-2038 GCA_964652295.1 uncultured Chthoniobacterales bacterium | reverse complement strand
GACACCAACTGTGGACAGGCCCTGTCAGGCACACTCAATTTTCCTGTTTACTATCTCCGGTCTGGAAACGCGTTGTGGATGGTCGTTTCGTCTGCAAGGGTAACGATGCGCAGATAACGTCCGTCCAGCTCCCGAACACTTGCTCAAAAGCGTGCCAGTTGGCCTTCATTTTGCATTTCTTTTCGTTCAGGCTGCAGGACCACGCGGATACATATCTCGGCTTTCAGATAGGGACGTTTAGCCAGAACCCTTTTGGTGAAATATTGAGTGAAGGAATGCTCCACGACCTTTATGTGTTCTCCGAACACGGCCATTGCCCCTGCTTCATCCGCGCATTCGCCAGCCAGTGTGTTTGGGCGGCCCGGTGCGCGCAGATGGCTGCGAGCGCGGCGAGCACGAGAAGGAGGCTGGCCGGTTCGGGTATGAGCTGGGTGTTGACAGCGGAAGACAGCGCGGCGCCGGCGGAGGTGTAACCAGTGAGTTCGCCAACAGCCAATGCGATCTGCCCCGCTTCGAGTAACTCAAAATTCAAGTGATCCGGGTTTCCGAGAAATGTCAGTGAGCCTGCGCTCAGGGTGATGGTTTCTCCCGGCGCAACGGTTGCCGTCCGACCGAATGCGCTGAATGGAATGACCATATCCCACGCGGTCGGCCTGACCGGGCGGGGCCACGGGGGCGGACTGGCCAACGTGTTGCTGAAAACCGTGCCAGTCACGGACATCGCCTGGCCCGGTGTCAGGCCGTTGGGCAGGATTGTGGATTCGTTGAAGACGTCGAAACGCGTTCCGTCGGCGAATGTCATGAAGAGACCGCCTTCGAAGGCGCTGAGGAGGGTGGCTACCGGCGTTGCAAACGCGTCTTTCAGTACCAGCGCCGCCGAAGTTACAATTGCAGATTGGGTGGCTTGAAAAACGATCGGCTGAGTGAAAATGAACTCCAGATTGTCGCCGTCTTCAACGACAAGGATGTCTGCGCTGACGGACGTGACAGCGGCCGGAATCAAACCGCCGAGAAGCGCGCAGACGATGCCTGCTGCGCGGGCCCTGGGATGAAGTCGAAGCGCAAAATCCATACCCAGCAAGTCTGAACAGAATGGGTTCGTTGAGGCCAGATAAATCCCGGGTGAACGCGGAAGAATCGTCCGCGTGAAGAAGGGCCGTTGAGGATTCGAATGCCCGGGAGCGGGCCAGGAACGGCGAAGGGCCACCCGCGCGCGGCGGATGTCAGATCAGCATGAGCGCCGGATTCTCGACGAGCTTTTTCATGGCTCGGAGATATTCGGCGCCAATGGCACCGTCGACGACGCGGTGATCGCCGCTGAGCCCGATGTCCATGCGTTGTCCAGGTACGATGGACTCGCCGTCGGCTGCAATAACGGGCTTCTTCACAATGGCACCAATACTCAAAATCATGGCCTGGGGCGGGTTGACGATGGCAGCAAACCGGTCCACGCCATAGCCGCCGAGATTGGACACGGTGATTGTGCCGCCTTGAAATTCTTCAGGCTTTAGTTTTTTGGAGCGGGCGCGCGCGGCGAGATCTTTCATTGCGGCCGACAAATCGCGCAGCGAACGGGTTTGAGCCTTGCGGATGACGGGTGTGAGGAGGCCGTCTTCGACGGCCACTGCCACGGCGAGGTTTACATCGGCGTATTGCACGATGGCATCGGCGTCGAATGCCGCATTGACCTGGGGAACCTGAACTGCAGATAGGACAGCCGCGCGCAGAATCAAATCGTTGATTGTGAATTTTACCCCCTCTTCGTTATCGGCTGCGGCATTGAGCTGGACGCGCAGTTGCGCCAGCGGGGCGGCGTCCATCTCCATGTGAAGATAAAAATGAGGGATGGTGGTTTTGCTGGTCACCAGGCGCTCGGCAATGATGCGGCGCATGTTGGACAACGGGATGCGTTTGTCGCCCTCGCCGGGCGGTGTTGCGGGGGTGGGGGAGGCGGCAGGTCGGGCGCCGCCGGCATATCGACCCGCGCTTCGACGTCTCCGGTCTCGCCGCCAACCTCCGAAGACTCCGGCGCCACCAC
>CAZZCL010000185.1:0-2062 GCA_964652295.1 uncultured Chthoniobacterales bacterium | reverse complement strand
CGAGCCAGTTCTTCGCCAACATCTACCTCGACGGCTTCGATCACTTCGTGAAGCAGTCGCTTTGCGCTAAGGGCTATGTGCGGTATGTGGACGACTTTTTGATATTTGGGAATAGCCGCGCCGAGGTCCGCCAGCGGGGTGAGGCTGCACGGGATGTGCTGCAGGGGCTGTGCCTGGAAATTCACCCGGACAAATATCGGGCGTGTCGCACAGCGGACGGGGTTGATTTCTGTGGCTTTGTTGTCCGCTCGGATGGCCGGGTGAAGGTGCGGGAGTCCGGAGTGCGACGGTTCAAGCGGCGGTATCGGAATTTGCTCTGGGAAGCGCAGCGCGGTCGGCTGCCGCTGGCCGATGTCACAAAATCGGTGAAGGCCTGGGTGACGCATGCGCAGCACGCACAAAGTTGGGGCTTACGCCGGGCGGTGCTTTCGCGTTGATTTTCAAGTGGGTGTCTCGGAGCAAAAACGTCCGAGAATCGCGCGATCCGCGGTGGCAACTGGAACAACACCGAGAACAACTTGCGCTCCTCGAACCGCAACAACAACCCGACGAACGAGAACAACAACATTGGTTTCCGTGTCGCCAGGCCCATGGCATGGCTGCCGCACCAGTTGGCGGTGGTCTTGGAAGGCTACCATCCTTCCGGCCAGAATGGGGGGGTCCAAAGGGGATACCCTCACCGTGCCGGGTTCAGGGACCACCGGGATGTCCAGTGCGCGGGGCAGACCGCAAGGCTGCCGCGTGGACCAGGCAGATGCGCCCCGTCGCGGCCAGTAGCCGGAATACGGCAAAAACCGTGGCGGGGCTTTTGCCCACGAGTCCATGAAAGGAAATGCCCAACCATGCCATGGAGTGAACGCGCTACCGCACGTCACTCACCTTGGACGTTGGGCAAAAAATATATTTGACGCCGAGCGACACGTCCGTGATGCTGTCCATATGACTGCGATTACCTACACTGCTGCAAGAGAAAATCTGGCATCCACGATGGATCGAGTTTGCGATGACCGAGATCCAGTGATTATAACTCGCAACCGTGATCAAGCCGTTGTGATGCTTTCCCTCGCTGATTACGAATCTTTGCAGGCGACCGCGTATCTTCTCAGAAGCCCGGCCAATGAAAAACCGCCTCAAAGATTACCTGGAGGGTGGCTGAAGCAGGCATCGACAAGCCGGGAAAGTCCT
This sequence comes from uncultured Chthoniobacterales bacterium, assembly GCA_964652295.1. Lineage (GTDB taxonomy): Bacteria > Verrucomicrobiota > Verrucomicrobiia > Chthoniobacterales > CALDSX01 > CAZZCL01. The sequence continues at coordinate 877 of CAZZCL010000185.1, read as the reverse complement.
TTAGAGTAATTTCATGAGATACAGTGTTTTTCTGGAGCCCGTGGGTGAGGAGGAGAATCTGCCGGGCTTTTATTACGCGCATGTGCCTTCACTGGGGTTGACGACGCATGGGAACGGCGTCGAGGGCGCTATGAGCGCCGTGCGTGACCTGATCCAACTGTGGGTTGGAGAAAAGCGGGAAGCGGGTGAGACGCTCGCTCCAGAGCGGGAGTCGCTGCTGGCCACAGTGGAAGTGGACTAGTGCCGTTCAAGGCCAAAGAGGTCCTGCGCGGGCTTTGAAGTGCGCCGCCAGAGTGGTTCCCATGTGGTGATGCGCCATGCGGACGGACGCCAGACCTATGTGCCTATGCATACGGGCGACGTGCCATATGGGACGTTCCGCTCGATCCTGAAGCAGGCGGGACTGACAGAAGAGGGATTTCGGAGTTTGTAGAGGTGGCCGGGAATGAAACGCCACAAACATCTGTGGGGACAGATTTGCTCCTATGAAAACATCGCGGCTGCGGCGCATGAGGCGATGCGAGGTAAGCGGGAGAAATCCGCCGGGGCACGGTTCTTCAGCGTATGGGAGCGTGAAGCGGTGCGGCTGGCGCGCGAACTGCGCGACGGAAGTTACCGGCCGGGGGGCTATCATTATTTCAAAATTACCGACCCGAAGGAGCGGGTGGTGGCGGCGGCTCCGTTCCGGGACCGGGTCGTGCACCACGCGCTGGTCCGGGTGATCGAACCGCTCTTCGAGCCGCGTTTTATCGAAGACAGCTACGCCTGCCGCAAGGGCAAGGGAACGCACGCCGGGAAATTGTAGATTGCAGATTTGAGATTGCAGATTGAAGGGCTGTGGGCAGTCAGGTGTCTTGAGATGCGGTTTTTCTGCTGG
>CAZZCL010000184.1:0-2074 GCA_964652295.1 uncultured Chthoniobacterales bacterium | reverse complement strand
CCCTGTTCCTTCAAGGTGCCCGGCTGCGTTGCGGCGTGAGTGGTTACGTGGCGCTGCTAAAGGACGGAGGCAGCTAAAGGGCGCGAGTCTTCGGTGCGAATTCATGCGCAATTCGCTTGGTGGCTGGGGTTGCTGGGTTTAGCGGCGCGTGTTTGGGGGCGCCGGAACGAAGCGGCATACGCGCACTGCAATCGGTTCATTCCCGCTGCAGCGGCCGTCGAGGACGCATAACCCCGGTTACAACTTACCAGCCGATGCAAACGCCGCTTGCCAGCGTTCCTTGCGAGTTGGGTCCACTGAACCTCCCGCCAGCCTGACCAAGAGCCTATTGGCAGAGCGAACAAGCTTAGCGCTCAGACGAACGTAATACTGAAGGAACCTGTCCAGCCTGATCCGCCGGTCCGGCTTGGGGAGAATGCCCTGAACGCAAACGTATAGATTCGACGCAATCGCGCTGATAATAGAAAATGCCTGGGTCGCGCCGAGGCGTCCTGACACCGGATGATGTACTCCGAAGTCGCTCAACAGTGTCTTGAAGTGGTTTTCATGCCCTTGCTTGGTGTCATAGAGCATCCAGCAGTAAGCCTCGAAGCCATACTTCTTGAGTCTGTCGAGAGGAAGGTCTTTTCGCTCAAGATCAGTGTAGATAAAGGCGTAGCGCCAAGGTGCCCCTGGGTATTCATCACTTGTCCGCCAACGCTTGACAATGACGTTCTGCGCGTGGGTCCAATCTTGAGGCTTATGCACCATCACGCACACCTGCGCTTCTGAAATCCCTCGCAATTCATCAGGGCCGATCGATGTCCACACATGTTCCGGCATGGCCATAGCCATTTGCGTCAGCTTGACACGATTCTGATTGGCGCCGATCAGATAGTGTGCATTTGGGACAGCATCAACGGCATCGATGATATTCTTCTCCGCTCCGGCACTGTCGATCATATACAGCAACGGCTTGCGGCCAACCATATCACGAACAGTGGAATGCGTTGAGGAAATGAATTCAGGCATGGCGCGCCCTTCGTCGCTGGCTCCTTCAACTACTCGAGCCGACAGATAGACCGGCCCAACACGCAACGCCATTAGCTCCAGGGACTGGTCGCCATTGCGATTCCTTCGCGCGGCATCAAAGCATCGACCGCGCACTTCGAGACTACTGCCATCAATGGTAATGGGCACCATGCCGCCCGCAACCCTGAAGGTTCTTGCGGGCAGCCTTTGGGCGATCAGGCGCGCATTCTCCAGCAGCATTGTCTCTAATTCTTTTTGACGCTGCTCTGGCATGGCTTCGGGCTGTTCGGGCACAGCACGTCGATAGCCGCGCTTCTTCTTCTCATTGCCCTGCATATCAATGCGCGGCTGCTGATGCTTGACCGGGACATAGGCGTCGTCAAGGGTGCGCTTGGGGAGATCCGCGAGTTCACATGTGGCGCGACAAACAGTCGCATCATCGGCGACATCTTCATAGCCGAAGACTTCCGCAACCTGTGGGTCTTGTCTCAATGGCTCCGTGGCTTGAAAACCCCTGCCTTTGTGGAGAAGGCCCACCATGATCTGCTCAACGATCGTAGCCATTGAATACTTACCGTTGCGCTTCGGGAGGTGCTTGTTCAGGAATTTCCTCAGTCCTATGCGTCTAATGACACGTTCAATAATGGCAGAGCCACCACTGGGAGTCGCGTGTTCGGTATCGTCGAATTCGGCGTCGAGACTGCGCGGACGATTGATGTCACCTTGTGTCGGCACGGCAGAACCTTTCTGTAGCTGAAGATGAGAGTCGCTGTGCCCCCCTAACAGCAGCAAAATCAGTGCCTTGCGCATTGTCTTCGCGCAGAAAAGTCCCTCACCTCTCACCCGCCGTGAAGGATCAGGGGAGCGGCGGCAGGAATTCCTAGAAGTGGGTGTTGACAGGCGGCGCCGGAGTCGCCGGAGTGTCGGCATCCTTTCTGTGGAGTGCCTGCTACTGTGGTTACCGTTCCCGCTCCCGATGTCCCCCTCGTTCGTTCTGCCCCCGCTACTGCCTCCGGCGCGGCCAATGCCCCTGCTGGTTCCCCCGACGCCGCCGATGCCGCCG
>CAZZCL010000183.1:0-2086 GCA_964652295.1 uncultured Chthoniobacterales bacterium | reverse complement strand
GAGGGTTTTCAGACGGGAGATGGGGATCAGCCTGCGGGACTACCGCTGCCGTCAACGCATGGAGCTGGCCAAGTCCCTCCTCCTCGACACGGACCTGCCCCCCAAAGAAATCGCCGCTAGGTCAGGCTACCCGGACTACCTCCATTTCATGCGCGCTTTCAAGATCTACACACGGATGACAGTCGGTGGTTTTCGCAAGCAGCACCCGCACTAGCGGGGCAATGGTATTGCACTAAGCCGCCTTCCTTTTGAATTTATGTTTCCATTTGCCATAAAAGGACTTGCATATTCTCGGGAACGATCGCCCTGGTCGTCGTTTTTTTGCTCTCAGGGCGGCGATTCCTAACTCCCGATCAAGTATTTCGGCAATGCTGTGAACTCGCGGATCCATCTTGATGGCATTGCAGACGATCGTAGCCAGGGTTGCTCGATTGCATCGTTTCTGCTGCAGGTCATTCCATTTCGGCATCCGCTGGAACGTAACTGTGAGGGCGATGAGTTCTGCCGCAGACATGAGTGATGCGCCAAGCATAGCCATCGTTATTTCGGCATGCATACCCTCGAGCGAATGCGCATGAAATTTATCCGCACCGACAATGGCCTTGAGTTCACGGAAGAAGACCTCGATTCCCCATCGCTCGTGGTACAGGTTCATGAGGACGGATCGCGTCCAGCGTGCGTTGCGCGGGAGATTTGTCATGAGCACCCACTCTTCACGGCTGCGCTCGCCCTTGTTTCCTGCAACAGGATGTCCTCGCGCCAGACGAACCGTGGTGGTTCCGGCGCTCTTTGCACCCAGCGAGACGCGCACGTCAGCGTCTTTACGCGATCCGCCAACAAATGCAGCCACTTCACGAAATGCCGATTTTCCAGCTGGCATACGCAGGATGAACTTGGTTCCGGTGGCGATCAGGGCATCGAGTATCTTCCGAGACGGGAAACCACGATCGGCTGTCAGAATCATTCTCGGACCAAAGTGCGGCATAAGTCGCTTGGCCGCCGCGCGTTCGCCCTCCCCAGGAGCAACATATTCCCAGGCTATGGGCGTGCGCGTGAGGACATCGGTCAAGACCACCACCAGCATTTGCGGTTGGCCCTTGGGATCTTTCGGCGGACGGCCGCGTCGCTTCTTACGCACGGCTCGGAACAGGCTTTTCGATCGTCGGCCATTGATCCAGACCCCGTCGATCGCCACCAGACGGTAGCCAAAGACGCAAGGGTGGACATCGTCGAACATCGCCTCCATGGCCTCGCGAAATGCCAACCAAGCACGATCAAGCAACGGCGTGGTCAATTTCTGACGAGCACGGCAGAAACTTGATTCATGAGACGTGCGATCAAGCACATCCGGTCTCATCGTACGCAATGTACTCAGCAAGGATTCATATCCACGCTCTGTCGATTCGAGCACCAATAACAACAGGCCAATGGCGGTCGCCTTTGGTGTCCAGACCAGGTCAGATCGGGCCCGCTGAAAGGTATCTCCAAGAGGGCCAAGAAAGGCATCAAGAAGGTGAAGGAGTGGGTGCTGACGATGGGTTTCCATGCCAAGCGGCCCTTCGGGCCGCTTTCGCGCAAATTTTTTATGTCAAGCACTTTATGGCGGATTGATGGCGAATTTCTTAGTGCAATTCCATTGGACGGAGCAACCTTTGCTTGAGTGGTTTTGCGATTCTGATTGGTTCATTCGATCAGCTGGCTTCTGGAAGTTGTTTAATGCGGATTATCGAAAGCGATTCGGACGAGCAAAGGCAGAAATCGGGAGGCATTCCAACGACAAAGCTAAGGGGCGCCGCGAAGCGGCGTCCCATTGAGCGGATTGTTGGGATGCGCGTGGTAATGGAAGGATGACTTTCGGGCACGATCTTCCGTGACCCGGTGGACGATTCGGGCGGGGCAACCTTTGCTTGAGTAGTTTGGCGATTCTGATTGGTTCATTTATTCAGCTGGCATCTGGAAAGTGTTTAATGCGAACTATCGGAAGCGATTCGGACGAGCGAAGGCGGCGAACGGGGGGCATTCCAACGACAGAGCTAAGGGGCGCCGCGAAGCGGCGTCCCGTTGAGCGGATTGTTGGGATGCGCGT
>CAZZCL010000182.1:0-2108 GCA_964652295.1 uncultured Chthoniobacterales bacterium | reverse complement strand
CGGCTTCGCCGTCGAAGCAGAGGACGGTGTTCTTGTCCCGGTGCTTCGAAACGCCGACCGCGCGCCATTGTCCGATCTGACCGGGCAATACAATCATCTTGTGGAGCTGGCGCGCCAGCGGAAGCTTCCTCCGGACGCAACTGGCGGTTCCGTGGCGACAGTCACCAACTTCGGCACCTTCGGCATTGTGTGGGCCACGCCGATTCCGCTTCCGGAGCAAACCCTCGTGCTGGGCCTCGGCGCGGGAACGGTGCGGCCACGCTGGGATGCGGCACAGGAAACATTTCACCCTTCGCTGGAAGCCGAGATGACGCTGAGCTTCGATCACCGCGTATTGGATGGTGGCGGCGCCGGACGCTTGCTGGCCCGCATTGCGGAATTGCTGCAACAACCATCGACCCTCTAACCCCCTTTCAATTCCCTTCAATCCCCTTGCGTTGCCCAGGAATTCGAAGGCAACCATGAGGACGTCTTCAAAACCGGCAGGCCGCCTTGACAATGGCAGGCCCTGTGCCAACTTTACAAGATCCTTAACCTTAACTCTGCAGGAGGGGGGAAAGTCATGCCATTACAAAGCGGCAAGTTCCCACCCCCCGGTTGCACTGCTCGAAACCATGAAAATCCAAGGAAGCAAGCGCTACCGCGCGGCAGCCGGAAAGGTTGACCGCGAAAAATCCTACCCGTTGCAGGAGGCTATAAACCTTCTGAAATCTCTCCCCGCGCCGAAGTTCGATCAAACGGTCACCTTGGCGTTTAAACTTGGCGTCGATCCGCGTCAATCCGATCAAATGGTGCGCGGGACCTGCCCGTTGCCCAAAGGCAGTGGCAAAAATGTGCGCGTGCTCGTTTTCGCACAAGGCGCCGCCGCAGAAGCCGCAAAAGAAGCTGGCGCCGAATACGTCGGCTTCGAAGATCTCATCAAGAAATGCCAGGAAGGCTTTCAGGATTTTGATGTGGCTGTTGCCACGCCCTCCGCAATGAGTGAGGTGCGCAAGCTGGGCAAGGTGCTTGGCCCCCGCGGCCTGATGCCCAACCCCAAGACTGGGACCGTCACCGACGATACAGCGTCCGCTATCCGCGAGGTCAAAGCCGGGCGCGTCGAGTTCAAACTGGACAAGAATGGAAATCTTGCAGCACCGGTTGGCAAGATTTCGTTTGATGCGGAAGCAATCCTGGAAAACAGCACCGCCCTCATCGACGCGGTTTCAAAATCCCGGCCATCGGCTGCCAAAGGTCGCTTTATCGAAAACATCACTCTCAGCGCTACCATGTCCCCCGGTCTCCGCCTCGATTTGAGCGGTTTTTCGGTCAACTGAATCCACCGTTATGCGCCCTGAAAAGAATACCATTGTCGAAGATATCGTCAGCTGGCTGAACCGTTCGCCGTTCATGATCGTTGTCGATTTCAAGGGATTGACGGTGTCCCGTTTTTCGGAACTCCGTTCGCGCCTCGCCGGAGCCGGTTCCCATTGCCACGTTGTCAAAAACAGCCTTCTCAAAATCGCCAGCCGCGAAGTCGGCAACCCCGATTGCGCAGACATTCTGGCCGGGCAGACAGCCATTGTGTTCGGCGAGGAAGACGCATCGGCCGCGGCCAAAGTCCTCAAGTCGTTCTACGCAGAGTTTAACGTTCCCGCCGTTAAAGGCGGTGTCATCGACAAAAACACGCTCGACTCTGAACAGATCAAGGCTCTCGCTGATTTGCCATCCAAGGATGTCCTGCGCGCGCAGCTGCTCGGGTTACTCCAAACGCCTGCAACCCGTTTCGTCCGCGTTCTCAATGAACCGGGCGCAAGCCTCGCGCGCCTCCTTAACGCTTACAAAGATAAACTGGGAGAAGCGTGACAAAATTTCCGGCTGGTTGCCGTATTGGACCGGTCGAAACCGCAAAACCATAACCTCAACGGTTCCTCGTCGGATTGCCGGCTGGCAGTCTGAAATGCTTCGCTGCTGCGGAGCGCGACGACACCACAAAATACAATGGCAGATAACGCAACGCTGGTCGAAGAACTCAGCAAATTGACGGTCCTCGAAATCGCGGACCTTGTAAAACAACTCGAAGAGAAGTGGGGTGTCAGCGCTGCTGCACCTGTGGCGGTCGCAGCAGC
>CAZZCL010000181.1:0-2204 GCA_964652295.1 uncultured Chthoniobacterales bacterium | reverse complement strand
TGGGTTTTCCTTGGTAAGAATTTCGGTGGCGGGTGATTAGGGATCATTCCGTCTCAGCCGAATCACAAAAAAGACCTGCGCATCCGTTTTAAAGTTGACAAGCTTATCTTTTTTGTTTTAGCGTTTTATGGCAGCCCCCACTCCATTTCGACATGTTCGCCCTTTCCCAGACCACTGGCTACGCGATTCAGGCGCTCACTTGTATCGCCGGTGGTTGCGAGGTGCAGCAGATCCGGGACATCGCCGAGTGCACCGGCATCGCCACACCCTATCTTGCGAAAGTGATTCTGCGCCTCGGCAAATCGGGCATCCTGACCTCGAAGCGCGGCAACAAGGGTGGCGTCTGGCTCACGCGCAAGCCCGAAGACATCTCGCTCTACGACATCAGCCTGGCGATGGATGGCGAGGACCAATTTTCTTCGTGCCTCCTTGGCCTCGACAGTTGCAGCGATGCCCGCGCCTGCCCGACGCATGCGTTCTGGAAGAAGGCCCGCATTCAGATCCGCAAGCAACTTGAAGAGACCTCGCTGGCCGATGTGCTCGCCTTCGACAACAAGCGCCGCTCGAGAGGCGGTCGTGGCGCGTTTTCCATCACGCCCAACCCCACCGCAGAATTATGAACCCGGAAATCATCTACAATGTGCAACACGGTCCGATCTGGGACTGGAAGGTCGCCCTCGACTTGTTCCTGGGCGGCGCAGGCGTCGGTGCCCTGCTTTTCAGCGTCATGCTGGACGAATTGTTCAAGGGGAAATACCGCCGCATCTGTCTCACCGCCGCCTGGATGTCGCCGGTGCTCATTGGCGTCGGACTGTTGTTCATCATGATGAAACTGGGGCGACCGTTCAGCGCTTACCACACTTATCTCAACGTCAACCTCACCTCGCCCCTGTGGTGGGGCGGAATCTTCCAGCCGCTGCTGGTCCTCGGTGCCCTCGTCTACTCCTGGTTGTGGTGGAAAGATGAGCAGCGCGTCGGCCAGCGACGCCTGCTCGGTCGACTGTTGATTCCGCTCGGATTCATCGTTGGGGCCTACCACGGCTTGCTGCTGGCGGTGCTCACCTCGCACCCGCTGTGGAATACAGGCCCGACCATGATCGCCGCGCTGCTCGCCTTTGCCACCAGCGGCATCGCCACGGTGATGCTGGTGCATTTCGCACGCATGAAAATTGCCGGGCGGCTGGATGACGAGGCCCATGTCGCCCATTTCCTCGATGACCTCAAGGTCGTGCGCAACACGCTCGGCGGACTCCTCGTGGCCCAGGTTGGCGTGCTCTTTTTCTGGTGGCTGAGCCTCTACACCGGTAGCCTGCACGACCAACAGGCGCTCGCGGCGGCCAATGAATCCCACGGACCGATGTTTTGGGGTCTGGGCATCGGCGTCGGGTTGATCCTCCCAATCGCGCTCGGCGTGTTCAGCATCCTGCACGGCGAAGCCGCCCACCGGCGAACGCAGATCCGCATCATCGCCCTGAGCAGCCTGCTCATCGTGATCGGGTCCTTTTTCTTCCGACTGGCGCTCGTCCTCGGTGGCCAGACTCCAACTCCCGTCAATCTCACATTCTAATATTCAACATTATGATCACCACCCCGTCCTCGGAAATGAAAACCGTATCCCCCGGAGCGATGTGCCTCGGACGCCGGGACTTTCTCAAGCACATCGGCGTCGGCACCGTGCTCGCTGGCATCGCCGGCACCCCGTTGCTGCGGCATTTCGCCCAAGCCGCTACCGGCGGTGGTGCGGATGCGGTCAAGGCCATGGCGGGCCGCTGGGTCGCATCGACCTGCCAGGGCTGCACCTCCTGGTGCCCGGTGCAGTTGCGGGTGATCGGCAATCACGTCGTCGATGTCCGCGGCAATCCGCACAGCATGGCCAACCACGGGAAAATCTGCCCGCGCCCGCATCTGGCGATCCAGCAGATGTATGATCCCGACCGGGTGAGGATGCCGATGAAGCGCACCAACCCGAAAAAGGCGCGCGGCGAGGATCCCGGCTTCGTGCCGATTTCCTGGGAGGAGGCGATCAACACCATCGCCGACAAAATGATGGAACTGCGCGCCAGCGGCGAAACCCACAAGTATCTCTACATGCGCGGCCGCTACAGTTATCTCCGCGACATCATCCACTCGGCGATGCCCAGGATCTTCGGCTCGCCCAACGGCATCAGCCACTCGGCGATCTGCGCCGAGGCGGAGAAGTTCGG
>CAZZCL010000180.1:0-2228 GCA_964652295.1 uncultured Chthoniobacterales bacterium | reverse complement strand
TTCAAACTCCGGGCCAACGCCCCGGAGGGCCGGAAAGCGATTTCCTATCAGCTGGACCAGAAGATTTCGCAAGCGCGCCCAGACACAAAACTGGAAGTGAACCGGACCAGTAACGCGCCGTGCGCAGCACCGGAGGCGCGCGCTTTACTCTAAAGTCATGTGCGGAATCTGCGGCATCGCCAGCGCCGACCCGGCTTTCACTCCTGAGCAGGAGACGTTGGAGCGGATGAACGCCGCTATCCGCCATCGCGGACCCGACAGCGACGGGTTTTACATCGTGCCAGGAGTCGGACTGGCCATGCGCAGGCTGGCCATCATCGACGTCGCGGGCGGACACCAACCCATGACAAACGAGGACGGCACGATCTGGATCGTTTTTAACGGCGAGATCTACAACGCGCCCCTGCTGCGCCGCGAACTGGAGTCGCGCGGGCACCATTTCGCTACGCGCACCGACACCGAAACCATCGTTCATCTTTACGAAGAACGCGGCGCGGAGTGCGTTCACGCGTTGAGAGGCATGTTCGCATTTGCTATCTGGAACACCCGGACCCGCGAACTGTTTCTAGCCCGGGACCGCGCCGGAAAGAAACCGCTCTATTATGTGCAGACCCCCAGGGAACTGGTGTTCGGCTCAGAACTCAAATGCCTGTTGCAACATCCCGGTGTAAACACCGCGATCGATCCGGTTGCGGTGCATCATTATCTCACGCTACAGGCCATCCCCGATCCGTTGAGCATCTATCGGGGCGTGCGCAAGCTGCCGCCCGCACACCGCGCGGTCTGGCACGATGGTCATCTCGCGATGGAGCGCTATTGGACGCCGCAGTTCGATCCGAAATGGAACGAGCCGACCGAAGACCTTGTTGAACGGCTTCGCGCGACCATCGAAGACGCCGTGCGCATCCGGTTGATGAGCGAAGTCCCGCTTGGCGCCCATCTCAGCGGCGGGCTCGACTCGGCGATCGTCACCGGGCTTATGGTGCGGCATTCCACCCAGCGGGTGCGGACATTCTCGATCGGGTTCGAGGAGGAGCGATTCAGCGAAACCGCCCATGCCCGCGTTGTGGCCAGGCATTTCGGAACGGATCATAGCGAGTTTGTTGTCACCCCGCGCGCCGCCGAAGTGCTTCCCAGGTTGGTGCACCATTTCGACGAGCCGTTCGCCGATCCCGCCGCGCTGCCCCTGTGGCATCTGGCGGAGTTGACGCGCCAGCATGTGACGGTGGCGTTGAATGGCGATGGCGCCGACGAAGTTTTTGCGGGGTACCAGCGTTATTTTGCCGACCCCTGGGCCGATGCTTGGAGACGGGTGCCTTGTCCTTTGCGAAAGGCTGCAGCGGCTACGGCGCTGCGGTTTCTGCCGGACAAAAGGAACGTTCCTATCGAGCAGGATTTTGCCGGAGCGCTTCGGCGTCTGGAACAGGCGACGGAGTTCGACAGCACGGCTAGCGTCGTGCGATGGTCCTCCTACTTCCTCGAGTTGGAAAAGGCGTCGGCATACACTCCGGAGTTTTCTTCCAGCTTGGACGAAGCGGAACCGTCCCACGAACTGGTCGCCAGCGCATACTGCAGCGCCCTGGCATCCAAGCGGCTGGACCGCACGCTCGCCGCTGATTTTTGCGGATACCTGCCTTGGGTGCTGCTCGCAAAGGCGGACCGGATGACGATGGCGCATTCTGTCGAGGCGCGTTCGCCGTTTCTGGATCATGAAGTGGTGGAACTCGCCGCTCGCCTGCCGGTTTCATGGAAACTTCGCGGGCGAACCGGCAAATGGATTCTTCGCCGGCTCTATGGCGACATGCTTCCATCGGCCATATCCCGTCGCGGCAAGCAGGGTTTTGGCGTGCCGCTGGACGGTTGGTTTCGAGCGGGCCCATTGCGCGATCTTGCCCACGACTCCCTGGCAACTCACAGCGCGCGCAGCTCGGCGATTCTGCGTCCGGCCTGGGTGCGGAACTTGATTTCCGAGCACGATACCGGCGCCTGCGCTCATGGCAAAAAATTGTGGGCATTGCTGAATCTGGAGTTGTTTCTGCGCACCAGCAGCGAATGAACCTTTCATTCGGGCGGAATGGGTGAGCAAAAGCCTTGACCTTCGAGTCCGGATATTTGAACCTACCCTCCGCAATTGGATTCACCATGAAGGCCATGAAGAGCGTGACGTCACTCCAATTGGTTCGGCATGTCCTTGTTCTCGCCGTTTCGCCGCAGGCCTTCTTCGAGCT
>CAZZCL010000179.1:0-2247 GCA_964652295.1 uncultured Chthoniobacterales bacterium | reverse complement strand
CGTCTCAAGGAAGTCAGACCGCAAATGTGGGAGGCCACCCTCGGCACCTTGGCAGATATGGAAGTCGCAAGTCATCCTACACTTGGCATTTCGCCGGTGTTGGAGAGCATAAACACGGCGCTGAAGAAGTACGTGCCGAAAGAGTGGGGCGTGCAACCTCATCTCAAAGTTTCGAACCTCACACGGGAGCATCTTCGCAAGGTTATCACCGCATTCATCGCTACCGGCGATGGGGAACACGCCGCCCCGTTCTACCGGCAGGGCACCGGCACCATCAACATGCTGGTGCTCGCGATGCTATCTCAGATCGCCGAGGACAAGCAAAATGTCATATTCGCCATGGAGGAGCCGGAGACCGCCATCCCGCCCTATGCGCAGAAGCGTATCGTCCATGAGGTACGGAAGCTCGCCTCCCAGACGCTCTTCACTTCCCACTCCCCCTACGTGCTGGAGGAGTTCGCCGTCGAGGAAACGGTCGTCCTGTCTCGCGACCATGACGGGGCTTTGACACAACAAGCCATCTCGCTTCCGGATAACGTTAAACTGAAGCGCTACCGCCAGGAGTTTCGAACTCGGTTCTGCGAGGGGTTACTAGCCCGCCGCGTCCTCATCGCTGAGGGTGCCACAGAGGCGTCAGCGTTCCCCGCAGCTTGTAGGCGCCTCGCAGAACTCAGGCCTGATGCGTACTCTTCTCTTGAGGCGCTTGGCGTTTGCGTCATCGATTCCGGTGGTCAGGGCGACATCCCCGGCATAGCGCAGTTGTATCGCGAACTCGGAAAGCGGACCTTCGCGATTTGCGATCGGCAAAGTGACGAGAGCGAAGCCCTTATCGAAGCGCAGGTCGAGCTGCTTCTTATGCACGAAGAAACCGGCTTCGAGGCCATGGTGCTCAAGGGTACGTCAGAGGCGGCCATGAGGCGGTTCGTCAATTTGGTCCTGTTACCAACGCATCTGGCCCAGAAATACCCTGACCCTGATGCACAACCAGCGGCGGCCTTGGCAGAGTATTTCCTTTGGTCGAAGGGGAATTTGGGCATCGCAGATTTCCTCGCGCAATGCAACGAGACCGAGATTCCCGAGTGGCTTCGTGAAGCGGCGATTAGTTTGAGGAACGCTTGTGTTCACGCGGCTGGGGATGGTGGTGACACTGCCACCCCAACCGATATGGCAGAACATGCGGAAGCAACTGCGGATGGAGCTAACTGAGGGTCAACAGGTCGTTATGGAGACGGACGGCCACCTCTTGGTGACCGGCGGACCTGGCTCTGGTAAGACCACGATCTCCATTCTGAAGGCTGCACAGATCGCAGAGCGGGAACTTAAACCTGGTCAGAGAGTCCTGTTTCTTAGCTTTGCCCGAGCAACTGTATCGAGGGTGATCGAAGCTATCGAGTACGAGCAGAATATTCCTGCCGCTCAGAAGCGACTCATCGACGTCGAGACCTACCATTCGTTCTTTTGGCGTATTCTTAGATCGCACGGTTATCTCATTGGTTTGCCGCGGCGCCTCCATGTACTCACGCCACCTGGCGAGGCCATTGCTCTCTCGGATGTTCGATCGCGCTTCCCTGCCAGAAATCTTTCAGAAACTCAGAGGGCAGAAAAAAAAGCTACAGAAGACGCGGAACGTGCGCGTCTAGCAACTGAGACTGGGCGAGTATGCTTCGACTTATACGCCACCTATACGGGCGACATTTTGCACGGCAGCGCACGCATTCGCCGCCTCGTCGCAAGCATGTATCCCGTCATCATCTTCGATGAGTTTCAGGACACTAACGGGCCGCAATGGCGCGTGGTTCAGGCCCTTGGCAGCGTCTGCCGCCTGATCTCTTTGGCGGACCCCGAGCAGCGAATCTACGACTGGATCGGTGCCGACCCAGCGCGGCTCGACCACTTTCTTGAAGAGTTCCGGCCGACGGAGGTGGACCTTAGTACGGATAACCACCGCAGTTCTGGAACTGATATTACTGCTTTTGGAAACGACATTTTAATGGGGGCGTATCGACAAGAAACATACACAGGAATTCTTGTCAGCTTTTTTGATCCTATTGCGGATTTGGCGATGACGAAGCTTGTAACTACGGTCTACGAAGCTCGTCGGCGCCTTATCGATGCTCAAACACCTGCATGGTCGCTTGCCATTCTTGTTCCCACTAAGAGATTAACTCGAATGGTGTCCGATGCTTTGCGGCAGCCACCCGCAGGTATGCGCGAAGTGTCTCACACGGCGGCTATAGAGCTGGAAGC
>CAZZCL010000178.1:0-2251 GCA_964652295.1 uncultured Chthoniobacterales bacterium | reverse complement strand
GCACCTGCCGCACCTCCGGCGCCCGCAGCCGCACCGCCGCAATCTCCCGCACACGTCTCCCACACCGCCGCCGATCCGCCCCCATCGCAACCCAAACGCCGCACCTTGTTGCACGGGCTGGATTATTCCGTCCTCCAGCAATGTATGCATTGCGGACTTTGCCTCCCGACCTGCCCGACCTACGACGCCACCGGACTTGAGCGAAACAGTCCGCGAGGTCGGATCGCCCTGATGCGCGCCATCGCAGACGACAGACTTGAGGTGAGCGAGGTATTCGGGGATGAAATGTATTTCTGTCTCGGCTGTCTTGCGTGCGAGACAGCCTGTCCTGCAGGTGTGGATTACGCCCAGCTGTTCGAAGCAGCCCGCGCGGAAACCGAGGCTGCGGGCGTGCTCGCCAATCCCCGTCGCAATGCCATCCGGCATTTCGCGCTCCGAATCGTATTCACCCGCCAGTGGCTTTTGAAACTTGTGGCGCGTTCGATGTGGGCCTATCGCGTCACCGGCATCCAATGGCTGGCACGCAAATTCAATCTCCTGCGCATTCTTCCGGAGGATTTCCGCCGTTTGGAACCGCAAACGCCAGCCGCACGTTTTTTGCATTCGGCACAGCGCATCCGGCCTGTCGAAACGCCCCGCGACACGGTGCGTTATCGTGTCGGTCTGCTGACCGGATGCGTTCAGGATGTGTTGTTCCCGGAAATCAACGCCGATACGCGCGATGTGCTGGTCGCCAACGGTTGCGAAGTGCACACCCCGCGCAATCAACAATGCTGCGGATCGTTGCACGCGCACAACGGCGACCTCGAAGCGGCACGCGATCTCGCGCGGCGCAACCTCGATCTGTTCGATCTCGACACGCTGGACGCCGTCATTACCAATGCCGGCGGATGTGGTTCACACCTCAAAACGTACGGCCATCTCCTGCACGACGATCCGCACTATGCGGAAAGGGCGCGCATCTGGGATCGCAAACTCAAGGATATTCACGAGTGGCTTGCTGAATCGCACTTCGAAGCGCCCGCGACATCGGCAAACGGCAACATGCGCGTGGCCTATCACGATTCGTGTCATTTATGTCACGGACAGAAAGTGAAGCTGCCTCCGCGCGATCTGCTGAGTCAAACCCCGGGAATCGATCTGGTGCCGCTGCCTGAAGCCGATTGGTGTTGCGGCAGTGCGGGCATCTACAACATCACACAACCGGAAATGTCTGCGAAATTGCTGGAGCGAAAGCTCGAACATATCGAGACCACAGGCGCCGAATGCGTTGCCACAGCCAATCCGGGCTGCCATCTGCAATTGCAGTTTGGACTGCGCAACAAAGGTCGCAACGTCACGGTGCTTCATCCCATGTCCCTTATCGCCGCCGCATACCGCGCGGAACAGCGTTCATAATTCCCATCCGCCTGTAGAACAGAGCGGTGACCTGTTCCTTCTCCCGTAATGCGCAACGGTCGGCGTTGCGCGATTCCCCATGTGTCACGCCGCCATTCAGGCGAAGTACCCCGCCACATGCCGGGCGATGGCGTGGAGGTTCTCGTGGATTGAATGCCACCGCATTTTTTTTCATTATGCACCGCAACCGCAGCGCGTGGGCGGTGTTCCAATTTTCAATATGAAAAACAGGCTCCTCCCTTTCCTGCCACTTCTTGGCGCAGCCCTGCTGCTTCCGGGCGGTCTTGCCGCCGAGGATTCCCCATCCAAACAATGCGCACTTTACTACGAACTGCACACCCGCGATCACGATGACAAAAGCGTATCGCTGGATGTCGCGGCGGTGCGCCCCATCCCGCTCGATCTCGGCATCGAAGAACTCAAATTCTTCCATGTCGTGACATGGGACAAACGCAACGACCGTTTTGGCGGTGCACTGGTGGCCGCTGTGCCTTCTGCCGAGGCAGAAAAGTTTGTGGACCGTTACGGCATCTATCCGGAAGGCGGAAAACCGCTCCGGTACGGACCGAAAACCAGGCGCCTCAGTGGCATCCTGCGCGTCGATGAAGCATCCCGGATGTTGCTCGACGTTGAAGGCGGGGCGGAAACCCTTCTCGAAGATCGCGAACTTCCGCCGCGGTTGTGGGCGGATGCACCATTCGACGGGCTGGGAGGGCGGCGCGGCGGACCGCGATAATCCGGGGCACCTTGCCGGGAGCTAACTTCTCCGCCAAGGGATAGCCCGCGCGATGAGGGCGGCCCGGTCGCAGGAGCGGGGAGAACGAAGCGTGTGCGCGTTGCGCCCGGGGCTGCG
>CAZZCL010000177.1:0-2322 GCA_964652295.1 uncultured Chthoniobacterales bacterium | reverse complement strand
TGGCAAAGACCTGGGCCAGATCGCCGATGAGGCGAACCGCTTGAGTAAACTTGGTCTGAAAGACCACCGCCTCGCCGCGCACGCGGATACATCTGGCAGCCAACGTGTGGCGCCGAAAATAGAAGGCAAAGGCCAACGGCAGGCAGCACCAGCGTCCGTGCATCTGCTTGAGCAGGGCCACCAAAACAATCGTCTGTGCCCACGGGTACTGACTTTGGTTGGTCTTGGCGGCGTGGTCGAAGGTTGCTTGACAGGCGAACACCTTGCGCCCGGTCTTGGGGTTGATGGAATCGTCCAGGGCCACCAGCAGGCGCCCGTCGGTCAACGGGTCCGGGATCGCACGCCAGAGCACCTCCCACACCCCCGTCCAACGCAGTTTCGCGGAGGCCATGAAGGCGTAGTAGGGTGACTGCCCCATCTGTACGCCGAACAAGGTGGCGATCGCTCGCAGCAAGTTTGACGTTCGGGAGGCGGAATCGGCACCAGGATCGCCTGCAACGTCAGCATGAACCAGCGCCAGCGTTCCTGACCCTTGCCGGTAGCCGGAAATAGGCATTGTAATTCCGTCGCGAGAGCGGGTAAGATCAGCATCGAATGCGGCCTCTTTTCGGTTTCTAATCAATTGGTTAAGCGCCTTCGATTATACTCCGAACGCAGTCCGCATTCATCAATGAGCAATGGTTATTGCACCGTATTCTGTCGCCCACCATTGCGGATAGGCGAGGCGCTGTGCTGGTATTGAAAGCTATATTAGCCACGACTAATGCGCGCTTTATTCGTAGTATCTTATATGCTGATGCACCAGTGATGCGTATAGAAAACAGGAAACTTCAGATAAGGCAAAATATGTTGATTTATCTTGATATTTGTTGTTTAAATCGCCCTTTCGATGATCAAAGCCAACTGTTCATAAGATTACAGACTGAAGCCAAACTGTATGTCCAGGACGCTATTCGCCAGAGAATTTTTACGTTGGCTTGGTCAGCGGTCCTGGATCTTGAGAATGTGGCGAATCCCGACATTGAGCGGCGTGAAGCCATTGCCGGATGGAAGGCGATGGCGGTGGTCGATATCGATGTGTGTCCCGCAGTGGAAGCTGCTGCTGCGGAACTCGCCTTACTGGGCATCAAGCCGATGGGTGCGCTCCATGTGGCCAGCGCCCTAGCCGCTGGCGCTACCTGGCTGTTAACCACCGACAAGGCGTTGCTGAAAAAAATGCAAAATGACTCGCGTTTGCGCGTTATCGATCCGATCGATTTTATTCGAACTCTCCGGGAGAGCGAACATGCGGACTGAGGCGGAAATTCGTCTGAATGGCGTTAAAGCGTTGGTGCAAGCGCTGGGAGCGGTGGATGCTGAGCGGTTCGTCGCGCTCATGAATCGTGAGCGCTTTGATTACACCGAGTGGCGCAAAACGCAGTGGCAAGATGAAACCATTGAATCCCTGGCAACCAAGGCGCGTCGCTTGCGTGCTGCGGAAGCGCCTTGAAGAACTCACCTGCATGGCCAGAGAATCGGCGGGAAAAATTCGGCATCAATGGCAACAGCAGGCATTGTCCGCGACTCGTCAAGGGGAAACAAGACCGCCCACCCACGGATAGCGATGGGCAGCCCTCTCCCCCAGCCCCTCTCCCGCACGCGGGCGAGGGGGGAGAGGGCGAGCGACCGGATGGCGTTGATCTCGACTGAAGGCGAAAGATACCCGTTGTACCTTTCGGGACATTGCCGGTCAAGTCAAAATCCACGGCGACATGTTCAGCAGCGTTCCCGAAACTGACCGGGACAAACACGGAGAATCTGATGAATTATCGAAACCTCATCACCATCGAAGCCGATAAGCGAGGTGGAAAGACTTGCATTCGCGGACTAAGAATGACCGTATACGACGTATTAGACTATCTGGCCTGTAAAGTCACCGAGGCTCTCGGAGTTGCCGCGGATGCCATAGTAGTGGTAGTAGCCGCGCAGCTTCGCATTGAGCGCCGCAAACAGCTTCTTCTTCGGTATCCGGCAATGTTTGCGACACCAATCCTGAAAGCTCGCCAGAGCGGCCCGGTACTTCTTGCGGGCGGTGCGGCGCTTGAGCGCCGGCTTGCCCCACCGACCACGCCCCCAGCGAAACTCAAAGCCCAGGAATTCGAAGGTGCCGTTGCGCCGCCAATCCTGGCGCGAGAACCGCAGCAGGTTCGTCTTCTCCCCCGCGACCTCCAGCCCGAACGACGCCATCCTGGCCCCAAGCGCCCGATACAAGCGCTCGGCATCGGATTCGAGGGTGTCAACTTTTCTGTGTAAGTGGATTTTCGGTTAGACCGGCACTCTGTC
>CAZZCL010000176.1:0-2350 GCA_964652295.1 uncultured Chthoniobacterales bacterium | reverse complement strand
TGGAGCAGTCCGGCAACCTGAGCCGGAGGCACTGCCAACCCTTTGGGAAGCTGCGTAATGGCGGAGTGAAATTCGAGCAAGCTGTGCGTGTGGACAAGACCTTCCTCCCGATGCTCCATGCAACGCCGCATGACCGCATCTGCCCGGGCAAAGTGCGGGTGTTGACGCACCGAGGCGGCAATCAAAACGTTGGTGTCCAGAAAGACCTTCACACCGGCTTCAGAGTCCCGAGGCTCGGACATCGCGTTCGGATCGCCCTCGACCAACCGCATGTTCGATTTCTGCAAGGGAGGCAGACGCCCCCGGCGCATCCCACACGATGCGCCCCTCCACCTCGCTGAGCCCCGATAGCGCCGCGTGACGAGGTCGCAGTCGCAGTTCATCGACCCCGAGTTCTGCATCCAACAGGTCGCCGGGCTCAAGGTGAAGACGCACGCGAATTTCTTTGGGCAGAATCACTCTGCCCGCTTTGTCGATCGTCAGGCAAATGCTCATGGCAATTAAATTGCCATATGGCAGAAAACATGTCAACAGCGAGCGACGAATATCGATCCTGCCAGATTCCGTCGCCTCAAAAATCCGTGCGCACCGGATAGGGTCGCCACTTGGGATCATTCGTGACGGCCACTGCGCTGTGCTCGATGCTCTGGGCGATGAGCAGGCGGTCAAAGGGGTCGGCATGGTGCGGATGCAGCTTTTCCAATCGGCACAACTCAGGGACATCAAGGTCCAACCTCAGGAAGCCGTGCCGACTTTCGAGCGTCTGGAAAAAATCCGCCAAGTCCCCCTCCAGAGTCAACTTGCCAAGGGTGCGTTTGATGGCGATCTCCCAGAGCGACACGGTGCTGAAAAGAATTTCATGTCCGCTTCCTGGTGTGAAAAGGTGATCCCACTTGTGAGGAAGTCGGTGATCATTTTGTCGCCACCAGACCAGAACATGTGTATCGAGCAAATAACGGCTCACGTGAAGAATTCTTTTAACCCTTCGAGTTCATCGCAGAAGTCGTCAGCCATCCAAATTTTGCCTTCCATATCACCTCGCAGGGATTTGGCAGGTTGCGCCACAGCGGACACCGGCCCCAGTTCGGCGACTGGTTTGCCCCGCTGGGTGATGACGATGCGTTTGCCGGAACGCGCCTGCCTCAGCAGTTTGGAAAGATGAGTTTTCGCCTCAAAAGATCCCACCAGCAGTGGCTCGGTTGATGACTCTGAGGGGCTGGGCTTCATGGAAAGAGATTGTTGTTATCTGAATGGCTTGTCAAGACTGGTTGGCTTAATAAAACCAGTTGGAGAGATAAATTCTTTCGCACACAGAGGCACGGAGGCCACACAGGGGGACGTTTATGCATTGAACTCTGTGACCTCTGTGGCTCTGTGTGAGAACACGCGATTTCTCATTGCCGTGGCAAACTGCGAGCTTTGGTGTGCGCCTTTCACCGCTCGCACTTAAGAGATTTGACGGCTACTCGGCGAGTTGATATATATCAGATATGACAACCACATTATTCCGCAATGGTCGATCACAAGCGGTTCGCATTCCGAAGGAACTGAGATTCGAGGGGCGCGAAGTCTCGATTCGACGACTCGGAGACGGGTTGTTGCTCCTGCCGGTGAAGGCGGTGGCGTGGCCGGAGGGATTTTTCGAGCGAATTCGCATTGATGACGAGGCTTTTGCGAGACCGGCCCAAGGCGAAAATCCACCACTCGTCGATCTCGCAGAATGACTTACCTCCTCGACACGAACGTCTGCATTGCTGCGCTGAGAAACCTACCTCCCGTGGTAGAGAAGCTTGCCTCGATCTCGCCGAACGATTGCGCGGTGTCAATGGTGAGTGTCCAGGAGCTGTTTGCCGGAGTGTTCCGGTGCCGAAATCCCGAACAGGAACAACGCAAGGTAGAGGGATTCCTGGAGCCGGTTCATCTGCTGCCTTTCGACTGGGACTCTGCCGTCGCGACAGCGAAAATTCGCTACGATCTGGGGACGCGGGGGCTCGGGATCGGCCCCTACCACTCACAGCTCGCGGGTCAGGCGCTGGTGCTGGATTTGATTCTCGTCACGCACAACGTACCAGAGTTTGGAAGGGTCCATGGCTTACGGCTGCAGGACTGGGAAGCGGGGGATGCCTGAGTCCAAAAGGGGGAGCGAACGGCTTGTTCACGCTGACGACCGAACCCCACCCCCTCTTACAGGCTCAATCCTTCGGTAAACTGCGTCGTTTCCAAAGAGTAAAGATGATCGGGTAGACAAGGAGTTCGAGGAGGAAGGCGGAGACTTTGCAAATTTTGGTAGAAGCTATCCCAAAAGTAGAAAACTCAACGCAAAGTCACTTCTCGTTCCTTACTCAACAGT
>CAZZCL010000175.1:0-2394 GCA_964652295.1 uncultured Chthoniobacterales bacterium | reverse complement strand
GATCTGGCAGCGTCTGGGAATGGAAATGACCGCCTCCCGCTTCAAACTCCGGGCCAACGCCCCGAAGAGCCAGAAAGCGATTTCCTATCAACTCGACTCCAGTATCCTCGGTCTCCAAAAACTCAATACGGCTATG
The DNA here is from genome assembly GCA_964652295.1 of uncultured Chthoniobacterales bacterium. Classification (GTDB taxonomy): domain Bacteria; phylum Verrucomicrobiota; class Verrucomicrobiia; order Chthoniobacterales; family CALDSX01; genus CAZZCL01. Next base: position 2,258 of record CAZZCL010000175.1, on the reverse strand, counting down.
GGCGTCCCGGCGGGTTGCGATTGGACCTGGTTTATAATCCCAACGGCGATTTCCTTCCGGGCGACCAAGCAGAATTGGAGGCTGATTACAAACAGCGAGCTGAAGTCGCACTTCGACATCGAATTCCACCAACTCTTCTGCATCACCAACATGCCCATCGCCCGCTTCAAAATTGCGGATCAGATTCGGCACGGGCGGTTCGCGCCATCAGCTCTGTATGGGGAACCGGGCGTCTCGCGGCGCATCGCCGAGCGCATCGCGCAGCTCGAGCCGTATGCGCAGAAGCGGCTTGCTTATCCAGCCGAACGACAATCGACAGAGGCCGACCTGTGAAACTACCCGCATCAACCCGCCTTGTCGGGAGATTGGCCAGCGAGTTCCACAGTTGGCTGGCGCGACGCCGCATGACACGGGCCACACGATCTTTGCGAAGCCAAGGTCGAGAAATTGTTCACTTTTTGCATATCGGCAAAACGGGCGGTGTCGCATTTAAGACGGCCTTGCGTTCTTGCCAGCCTGGAGTTGGCTATCACATCGTTGTTGAGCGACATGGTTGTCATCTCGATCACTTGCCCAGAGCGGATAAGTTTTGCTTCCTGCTTCGTGACCCGGTGCGGCGGTTTGCCAGCGCGTTCAATAGCCGATTACGAATGGGGCGCCCGCTCAATAATAATCCATGGAATCCGGTCGAGGCACGAGTCTTCACTCGTTTCACTACGCCGAACGAACTGGCCGAGGCGATCGACTCTTCAGACGCTGAGAAGCGAAGTCTCGCGCACGAGGGCATGCGTGGCATCAAGCATGTGAAGTCATCCTATTGGACGTGGTTTCGAAACGAGCGATATTTCATCTCGCAGGTGCATCGGTTATTTTTTGTTGGCTTTCAAGAAACGCTGTCGGAGGACTTCTCCATCTTCTGTCACCTCGCGAAACTGCCCGATTCGCTTCGGCTGCCATCAAGTCCGGTGCAGGCACACCGAACCCCAGAGGGCCTCGACGCTAAACTTTCCGAACGCGGCGAGGCAAACATCCGTGCATGGTATCGAGCGGACTATCGTCTGATCGAGATTTGCCGAGCTTGGCGTGTGGAGAATGGATGAACATCAAAGCTTCATGAGACGGCAAAGTAATTGCACGGCGGAGACTTACGCAGGTCGATCCAAACTTGCCCGATGTTATGATACGTCGAGGTGATCGATGGCCGCCGTGAAGTTACCGGAGACAAAGCGATGCGAAATTTGATGGACAAGGTTAAGAACGTGCTCGGGCGAATCGCTCGGCGAGCGACCTATCTCGAGGCCTACCGGAGCTACACCGACCGGCGAGCGTACAGCGACCCGAAACGTGCGATCGGTGGGCGTTGGGAAGAGATCGGGAGGCTCCAATTCGATTTTCTGGTCGCCGAGGGGCTGATGCCAGCGCATACGCTGCTCGATATTGGATGCCTGACAAGGCCTGTCCCCATTCTGCTGTAGCACGGTCCCGTGGGCCGTGCCGGCCAGGTTATGACGCCGTCCGCAAGCGCGGGACGGGCGCGTTTTGGGGGGAGTGTGTCTGACGGAGCCTGTCCCCACTTGGTGTCCCCTGTTCTACAGAGTGTGATGCGAGGCCATTCTGCTGTAGCACGGTCCCGTGGGCCGTGCCGGCCATAGGGATTAGCTCAATCGGCCCGTTCGGCATATTCTTCTTTGATACGCTGGCTCAACCACACTTTGATTATCGACTGTCGTGTGACTCCAATGAGGCTGGCCTGTCGATCCAACTTCTGAATCATCCAAATCGGCAGATCAACATTCACACGCTTTTGATCCAGGTTGGGGCGGCGAAGTGTAGTCATGTCGATGTAAGGCAGGATGTCTTCCTTGCCGTCATCAAAAATCTTATCCAATTCTTCTGCTTTCATAATATATTTCTTCCTCGTTATTTCTGGCGCGCCGCACCGAAACCAATCGAATCTTCCCATTGCGTTCAGTGAAAAAAGCAGTCAAAATCTTGCCTCGGTGAAAAGCGATCAATGCAGAGCCCGGCTCCGAATCGCTCCGGGCATTCACAATCGCAGCATATTGGTCCCTCCATAGATCCTGTGCCTCCTCAAAGTCGATTTTGTGCTTACGGAGATTTGCTTCGCTCTTGACTTGATCAAATTCAAACTCCTCACAAGGAGAGTATCTATACCGCAACTGGTGTCAACTGGGATTTTTCTTGCCGAACGTCCAGGATCAACGATGCCTGCCCGTGGGCGCGTCTCCTGCCAGGGA
>CAZZCL010000174.1:0-2407 GCA_964652295.1 uncultured Chthoniobacterales bacterium | reverse complement strand
CGACCCGCCGCCGCGCGACCCGCCGCGGCGATGGAACTCGGCGCGGATCATGGCACCGGCTTCGGAAATGGCTTGAATCGCCGCAGGCAACAGGGTGGCGGCCGCGGGTTCGATGTCGGACTGGATCATGACGGTCTCCTTTGCTTCGATGAAGCAGGGATGCGCCTTGGCCGGCGCACGTGCGGATCGCTCGGGATTTTCCGGTTCGGCAGCCATCGGAGGGATGGACAGACATGCGCAATGCCGTCGGCTTCTACTGGACGCTCCCCGTGCCATGGGCAGGGTTCACCGAGTTGCCGACGGACATCGACGCCGCTGCGGAGACCAGTCGCACGATCCGCTACCAGCGCGACCTCATCCGCCGGCATGCCAAGGAGAACAGCTGCCAACTCGTGGACGAGAAGGTCTTCCTCGAGATCGCACCGGACCGCGGAAGCCAATACATCTTAGAAGAACTATTTCCCCTTCAGGTGATCTGCCGCGAGCAATCCGCTTGTTTTCTGTATGTGGACTTCTGGCGAGTGCAGGGCTGGCGCGGCCACGAGGCTTTCCGGGAGTGGCTGGAACGAACGCCGGTCAAGTTCGAGGCCGTTCCTCCGGACGAGATCGTCATCGACGGCTCGATGTTCGATCCGCACCGCCACTTCGGCGAATGGCGCGAGCGGCAGCATGAATGGACCGCAGCCAAACCCGAGCGCATCGCCCGTGCGGTCGAGGCAGCCAATCGACTTCGCGCGGCGAGACGGACCCATAAGGAGATCGCTCACGCGCTCAACGTCGACGGCGTCCGGAGCGCGTCGGGCAAGCCGTGGAGCGAAGACGGAATCCGGGATCTCCTGAAGAAGGCCATGAAGTAGGCGCATGCGGATTCACGCCGTGATATGAAGGGTTTCGGCCCCTCTTGCTTCCACAGCGCTTCCACGGGTGGCACAAACGCAAAAGCCGCCCGGAAGGCTGGCGTTCAAGCGTTCGATGACGTAGAATCTCGAAGGTGTGGGGGTAGGATTCGAACCTCCCTTCAGGTTTTGAGCAGCATCGCAGTTCTGCGACGTTGCGCGAAAATCGTGCTCACTGCAAAACATTTTTTCATGGTGCTTTCTTCCCCCAAATCTTCAGGGCCGAAATCTGGAAGACGTGGATGGCGGGAGCTTGTCGCACGTTGCCACCTGCAGCGTCACTTTACCTTTGCAATGTCGGCCTAGCGTCTGTGAAGCCATCAATGGGGGGCAACCCATGAAGATTGCTGTGGTGCAGCAGCCGCCGGTCTATCTCAGCAAGGCGGCGTCCTTGGAGCGGGCCGTGAGCCTCGTGGAGGAGGCGGCGGGACACGAATGCCGGCTCATCGTCTTCCCGGAAACATGGTTGCCTGGTTATCCGACCTTCGTGTGGCGCCTGGCCCCGGGCGCAGGCATGAAGAAGACAGACGAGTTGTTCGCCCGCGCGCATGCAAATTCCGTCGATCTGTCGAAGGATGAGCTTGCCCCGCTGAAGGATGCGGCGAAGGAACATGCCATCGTTGTTGTCATGGGCCACCAGGAAGTCGACGGAGCCATCAGCGGCAGCACTCTGTTCAACAGTGCGGCGATCATCGACGCTGACGGGCGGCTGCTCAACAATCACCGGAAGCTCATGCCGACGAACCCCGAGCGCATGGTCTGGGGCTTCGGCGACGGCTCCACGCTCAAGGTGGTCGAGACCGCGGTGGGGCGCATCGGCGCGCTGATCTGCTGGGAAAACTACATGCCGCTGGCCCGTTTCGCGCTCTACGCGCAGAATATCGACATCTACGCGGCGCCCACATGGGACAGCGGCGACACGTGGCTGGCGACCATGCAGCATATCGCGCGCGAGGGTGGCTGTTGGGTGATCGGATGCGCGACATCGATCGAAGCGTCGGACGTGCCCGACGACCTGCCGTACCGGAACGAGCTCTTTCCCGAAGCCAATGAATGGATAAACCCCGGAGATGCCGTCGTCTATCGTCCCTTCGGCGGTCTGTTGGCAGGCCCGATGCGGAAGGAAAAGGGCCTGCTGATCGCCGAGATCGAGCCGGCCGAGGCGGCGGCGTCGCGGCGCAAGTTCGACGTAAGCGGACACTATGCGCGCCCTGACGTGTTCACCCTGCACGTCAATCGCGCGCGGCAGACCCCCATCGCGTTCGCGTGAACAGGGCCGGGTCAGGAATTCGCGAACGGGATGGCAGGTATGCCCCGGGGCGGCGCGCACTTCGTCACGGGTGTGATTTACGCTGCAATATGAAGAACTTGGGTTAATCTTGCTTCCACAGTGCTTCCACGTGTGGTGGAAACGCAAACGCCGCCCCGGAGGGCGGCGCTTAAGCGTTTGGAAACGCGAAGGAATTTGGTTGCGGGGGTAGGATTTGAACCTACGACCTTCAGGTTATGAG
>CAZZCL010000173.1:0-2482 GCA_964652295.1 uncultured Chthoniobacterales bacterium | reverse complement strand
CAGCTCCGCTGCCAATCTGTAGAACAGGGCCGCGACCTGTTCCGGCACAGCCCACGGGACTGTGCTACAAAAGTTCTTGGAACACTGACTCAAGGAATGCCTGGCTTCCGAGGATCAAGCCATCGCTGAAGTAGCGTACCCGGCAGCGCAGCAGTTCCGGTTTGGAAAGATGAAAACATTGTTAACCTGCCCATTAAGATTCTCCAGGGCGCTCGGAACTGTCATGCACGGTTCCCTCGGCATTGTTGCCTTCACCCCCGTGTTTGGGCAGCGGGACTCCCTGCGGCACAGGTGCGTCATGGCAGGCCGCAGAGACGAAATCCCCATCGGTTGCGAAGATCGCGTAGGAACTCAAACACTGAAGGTCTGCAAGGCGATCTTTGCCGCGAGACTCCATGGAGCCCTACGACGTGGCAGAGCACTTCGGTGAGCAGCCGGAGTCGACGGCAACTTCTGAGACTGACAAAAAAAGTCTGAACCGAGACTGGGACATGACGGCAGTCGGCAAGGGATTGAATAAAATGCGTACCGCTCGTCACCTCTTTGAGACAACGGCGAATGCCGAACTCGATCCACGAAACATCCTCGAGGGTTGTACAAGAACGCTTTGAGCGTGATGTGCTAAAAGCCACATCCATTGGGTCTAGCATTGCGCGGAGCAGGGTTTTCGAAAGAGCTTTGTCAGGGACCATAAAAGTTTTTGCGGACCCCCCTCACAACGCAAGTTCTTTTTACAACAAAGTGCTTCTTCTGCTTTCAGCTCTGCTTGGAGGGCATTTTGAACCTGCGAAAATCAAGCCTTGCCCAGAGCCTTACAAAGTCCAGACGACGGCAAACCGCATCGTTGTTGTTTGAGTTTTCGCGCATCTTTTTCTCCATTCATTCGTCTACATGTGTGAATCCGCCGGTCCAAGACTGGCACAACCAAGAAAGTCAGCATGAACGCGAACACTATTGAACAAAACGAAATCAGGGAAACAGTCCGTGCCCGGTATGGCGAAATCGCGGCCACCAGCGGCAGCTGCTGCTCCGGTCCATCCTGCGGCGGTACACCCTCCCATGACCCCGCCACACTCTCCCGTCGCAACGGATATTCCGAAGAGGAACTGGCGGCTGCCCCCGAAGAAGCCGACCTCGGTCTCGGCTGTGGAAACCCCCAGGCCATCGCAGCCCTGCAACCCGGTGAAACCGTGCTCGATCTCGGCAGCGGTGCCGGCTTCGATGCTCTCCTGGCCGCCCGTGCCGTGGGAGAAAACGGCTATGTGATCGGTGTGGACATGACCCCCGAAATGCTGACCAAAGCCCGCGCCAACGCCGACAAAGCCGGCCAGAAACATGTCGAGTTTCGCTTGGGTGAAATCGAGCATTTGCCAGTCGCTGATACCGCCATCGATGTGATTATTTCCAATTGCGTCATCAATCTATCGCCCGACAAACCCGCCGTCTTCCGCGAGGCATTTCGGGTCCTGAAGTGCGGCGGACGCCTCGCTGTGTCGGATGTGGTGGCGATAGCTCCGATTCCTGAGGAGTTGAAGTCGGATTGGGAACTCTATACAGGTTGCGTGGCCGGAGCGCCCATCATTGAGGATCTGCGCGACATGCTCACCGAGGCCGGATTTGCGGAAGTCCGCATCACCCGTAAGGGCGAAAGCCGGGATATTCTGGAAAACTGGTTTCCCAGTCGTGGAGTTGCTGACTATGTGGTATCTGCCAACATTCAAGCAATCAAGCTGTGATGAGCACAGCAAAGAGCGAAACCGAACGCCTCTGGGGGGAATTTGCCGAACAACTCGGCGGATTCCTCCGCGCACGGGTCGGCTCCGAGGTCGAAGCCCAGGACCTACGTCAGGAGGTTTTTCTCAAGCTGCAAAAAAAACTTGAGTCTGAGCACACCATCCATGACCTCGGGGCCTGGCTCTACCGAACGGCCCGCAATGCCGTCATTGACCACTACCGCACGCGCAAAACTACTGGGGAGGTGCATGAAGCGACGCTGGGAACCTCCAGCCCGAACGATCCGGATCTGGCTCCGCTCATGGCATCGTTTCGCCGCATGATTCACGCGCTGCCCGACGGTTATCGGGAGGCCGTCATACTGGCTGATATCGAGGAAATGCCGCACAAAGATGTCGCCGAACATCTTGGCTTGAGCCTCCCTGCCACCAAATCGCGCGTGTTGCGGGGCCGTGCCATGCTGCGCAAAAGCCTCGACGACTGCTGCCGCTTCGAGCGCGACCGACGGGGCTCGGTGATTGATTGCACGCCGCATGCCCGTAGCTCGTGCACAGAATGCTGAACATTGCCAGGTACGATAGAGAGGGCTAGCCTATGGTCATGGAACCGGTTGTTAATTGTGAGGAATTCATTGGAAAAACGGTTGGGCGCCGGCAACCGATTCATTCCTTGACTCAAGCCGACGGGCTGCAACGAACAATGGGGCGTTTACTTCCACTTCGAATCAAACGCGGTGTTTACAAATTTC
>CAZZCL010000172.1:0-2515 GCA_964652295.1 uncultured Chthoniobacterales bacterium | reverse complement strand
TGCTTGGAAGCTGTCCCAAAACTACGAATGCTCCCGTTCACTGACTGTTGAGTAACGAACGAGAAGTGACTTTGCGTTGAATTTTGGGAGTGAACCATTCATGCTTAAGCACAGATGCCCAGCGGCTTTGATGCTCGCCGGTCAGGAATCTCGATTCATTCCCTCCTCGGTGCCGCGCCTGTGAACATCAATGCGCAAGCGGCAACATCCCTACTTTTGAAATAGCTTCTGGAAACCCATTCCAAACGATCTCGTCTCCTTGAATTCCATGAATACTCTGTCCGCTTCAGACCTGGCCGACGCGCTTTCGGCCAGGCAACCGCCGTTTGTATTGAGCGTGCTTGCACCCGGCACCGGGCCGGTAATCCGTGGCGCGAGCACTGCGAGCGTTTATGAAATGGCGTTTCTCGACACTGTCGGTGGGTTGGTGTCCGGCAAGGATGCGGCCATTGTCTTGCATGATAGTGGCGAAGCGCATGATCGTGCCGCGAGCACAGCGGCTGGGAAGCTGGAGGCGGCCGGCTATAAGAATGTGCGTGTGCTGGAAGGCGGGCTTGCCGCATGGACAGCTTCGGGCGGGATGACAGATGGCGAGACGCCGCGGTTGCCGCGCTTGGAGGATGCGAATGGCCGCTTCGTTGCGGACCTTTCGCGCAGCGTAATCCGTTGGACGGGCCGCAATCTGGCGAATCATCACGAGGGCACTTTGCAGATTTCGGCCGGAGAATTGTTGCTTGAAAATGGTGCGTTGAAATCTGCGTTCTTCGAGATCGACATGAACAGCATCGCGTGTGCGGATTTGAAGGACGAGAAATTGAATGCCCTTTTGATTGCACATTTGAAAGACGACGATTTTTTCGGTGTGGCTGCGCATCCGACCGCGCGATTCGAGGTGCGCACCGCTGAACCGCTGGCCGTGGAGGGGCCGGACCGTCCCAACGTGCGTGTAGGAGGCGAGCTGACATTAAAGGGCGTTGTGCAACCTTTGGACTTCGATGCGACGATCGCGCTGACGGATTCCGGAGAACTCGCAGCGCAGGCGTTTTTTGTGATCGACAGAACGCGCTGGGGGGTGTTGTACGGCTCTCCGCAGTTTTTCACGCGACTTGGCGGGCATCTGGTGAGCGATGAGATCCAGCTGCATTTGAAGATTGTGGCTGTTTTGTGATGGGACGCGCCTGGCCGCGCGATGCGCGGAGGAGTGCGTGCAGCGGGGCAATGCGGAGGTGTAGGACGTGTGAGGCCCGCACAGTGCAGAGTCGGGACGCCAGGCTTTGGCGCCTTGGGCGCAACGCCTTCCTGCTTGCCTGGGCACGCCTCCACTGATTGAGTGCGGGCTCTATGGAGAAAACGTTAATTTTGTTAAAGCCGGATTGCGTGACCAAAGGTCTTGCCGGCGAGGTGCTCAAGCGCTTCTGCGATGTCGGGCTGATCATTCGGGGCTGCAAAATGTTGCGCCTTGAGGACGCGTTGCTCAACGAGCATTACGCGCACATTGCGGATAAACCCTTTTTCCCGGAGGTGATGCGGTTCATGCAGTCGAGCCCGGTGATTGCGCTTGCCTTGGAAGGCGAGAACGCCGTGGAGAAAGTCCGACAACTCCTTGGACCGACCGATTCCTGCAAGGCACCCGCGGGAAGTGTGCGGGGCGATCTTGGGGTGGACGTTATGGTGAACGTCGCGCACGCGTCCGATTCTCCGGAGGCTGCGCAGGTGGAGTTAAAACGGTTTTTCCATCCGGAAGAACTTTTCGACTATCCGCTGGACGTTCCAGTCGCTTCATGCCGCGGTTAAAGCCCGGGCGGGAGAACGCCCGGTGAAGATTACAGGAGAATATCTCGCGCGGATTGGCGGCTGGAGAGCGGCGCGTGAAGGACGGGCGCTGTTTGAAGCCGGGCGCGTGTTAAGCGTGTCGTACGAAGCGCCCCTCTTGAGTGGCGTGGTGCAACTGGCGGGTGGAGGGAGCGTTGAGGCGCGGTTGCGGCTGGCGGAGCGGGAAGTGGATCTTGAGAACCTGTGCCGCTGTCGGCAGGCGCGGGAGGATGGGATCATCTGTGCGCATGTTCTTGCGTTGGGCTACGCGATTGCGGCAGGAGAACCCGGAGGCAAGCGCGATGAACGTGCCGGGGAGAAAGCGGTGGAAGCGCAGCCGGTCGAGAGACCCGCGCTGCCGTTTGAATGGCGGGTAGAGGAGGATGCACTAGCCGGAGCGCAGTCGTTGCGTCTGCGGGTTGTGCTGGCGCCGGGTGCTGTGGAACGGGTGGATGGCGTGTTGCAGGCAATGTTGGAAGGCGCTGAAGAAGGAAGCGGAGGCGAGCTTGCATGGCGACCTCTGGAGCGTGTTGTGGGAGCTGCGGCTGCGGAGCGCGCTGTGGACGAATCCGATGAACTGTTGCTGCGCTTTGTAGAAGGTGGCTCGGGTGCAGGACTGGCTGGTTCGATGCTGACAGTGCCGGCCGCACGGCGCGGCGCATTTTTCGCGGCGCTTGCCGGGCATCCGCGTGTTTGGCTGGGA
>CAZZCL010000171.1:0-2561 GCA_964652295.1 uncultured Chthoniobacterales bacterium | reverse complement strand
ACAATACAAGAATAGAACATACAGCACATCTTTTCATGGTAAACACATTAAGGTCATCAGAGAACTCACGTTGGAAGGTCGCAGCAATACTAAAAGCTTTCCCAAAAGCAGGGACGGCGATTTTTTACCCGGTTTTTAGTATGCCGCCGCTTCGGATACGTGCCCGCAATCCGCCGCGGAAGCCGGATTTAAGAAAATCCTCCACACCCGGGCCGACGGCTTCGTTCATCCAGTAGCACGGTTTGCATTCCTCGCTGCCTTCGAATTCAATGCCTTGGAAGCGGAAGCGTTTGCCGATCCAATCTTCGAGCCGCACGCCGCGCACGATCAGGTTGCGGCGGAATTCTCCGCTCGAGAGGTCGGGACAGTTGAATTCCTCGCGCACGGCATCCACCACGTCCGCGTCGAAGAACGTCACCTGCCCCTTAAAATCCGGCTGGTAACCGAAATAGCGGTCGCCCCTCAGGCCCATGCCCGCGACGCACTCGATTTCTTCCAGCCTGACAAGGCCATGATGGCCGCGCGGCTTGCCGTGGTGACCGCGGAAGTCATTGCCCGGCGAGATCCAGATATCCACCAGTTCAGCGTTCCACGCAGGCACATTCCCGGCCGGCCTGCCGGTTTCGGCGGAGTGGTTGTCAGGACCCACCCACTCGCTGGTGCCATCGGCGTAGGTTTCCTTTTTCCAGACCGGAAGTTCGTATTTCAGCCGTTCCATGATGGCTCTGGCAGCATCAAAGGCGGCTCCGCGGTGGGCCGCCGCCACACCCATCCACACGGCCGAGTCGCCGATCACCAAAGCCCCGGTCCGATGCACGGCGACGGCACGCAGGATGCCATGGCACCGCGCCTCCTCTTCCAAGATCTTCCGACCTGTCGAAAGGGCGAGCGCAGGGTAGGCCTGATATTCCAGATGATCCACCGGGCGCCCGTCGTTGTGATTTCTCACACATCCATCGAAGGTCACCACCGCCCCCGCCGCTTGGTCATGCAAATCCGCCGCCAAGGAAGAGGTGTCGATCGGTTGATCGGTCAGGGAAAAATGCAAGTGGCAGTTCATTCCGAATATCAAATTTCACATCTCTATCCTTACCCCCCCGACATCGGCGGCAGAAAGGCGATCCGGTCGTTGTTTTCCAGCGCGTGATCCCAGGAGACGAGCCCATCGTTGACGGTGGCGCGGAGGTAGTTTTCGGAAATTCCGAATGGGTGCTCGTCCGTAATGTGGCGGTAAAGTGCCGCGAGCGTTTTCGCCTGATGGCGGATGGTCTCGTGGGCCAGCCCGCGACGCTCGGCGAGAAGGCCGAAGTATTGGATGTGATAGGTGTTCACGATGCGATGGCGGTTTGCCAATCCTCGGGGGTATTGGCATTGTCGAGTGCGCCGGGGACGGGTGGATCGAGCAGGCGGCAGGGGTTTTGAATGAGAACTTTTCTGGGACAGCGGAGACCTTCGGCTTCCGCCTGTTCCAGGACCCGCAGCGCCGCGGCGGCATAGAGCGCGCACAATGGCTCGGGCAAGCCGTCGAATTCGCTGCGGTACGATAGAAACATCTCGTCCGGCCTGCGCGAGGACACGAGGTGCTGTAGGGTCGCCGGTTCCAAGCGCGGCAAGTCACATGCCAGCACCAGCCAATCCGCTGTGGGCGCGGACCGCATGGCAGACAGGATGCCGGCCAAGGGGCCTTCGCTGCCGCCCTCGGGATCGCGGACGATAGAAACAGACGCGCTTTGCTCAATCCCCGGCGGCAGCTCCTGATCATGGCGCAGCGAAATGACGACGCGCTCACAAACCATTGCCAGCAGATCGACGGTGCGGCGCGCGAGCGGGCGACCGTCGGGATGCGTGAGCGCTGCCTTGTCCGTGCCCATGCGCGTGCTGCGCCCTCCGGCGAGGACGAGACCATTGAGAACGCGCATCCTGCCTGTTTTGGTGTTGGCGCATCCTGCCTGAACCTTCTGATCGATTCCCTCGTTCATCTCTCGACGTAATAGTCACCGGATTTGCCGCCGGCTTTGGAAACGAGGTGCAGGTTCTCGATTTTGATGCCCTTGTTCATGGCCTTGCACATGTCGTACACCGTGAGCGCGGCGACCGACGCGCCGGTCATCGCTTCCATCTCGACGCCGGTTTTTCCGGTAGTGGCCACCTCGCAACGGATGGCGATGCCGGTTGGTTGTCTGGAGACATGAAAATGACAATGCTCGACTGGGAGCGTGTGGCAGAAGGGAATGAAATCGCCAGTTTTCTTGGCGGCCATGGTGCCGGCGACGATGGCGGTTTGGAGCACCGGACCTTTCGGCCCCTGCATGTCCTCGTCATCGAAGCGGGCCATGATTTCCTGGCCGAGTTCGACCCACACTTCAGCGACGGCGGTGCGCTTGTTGGATTCTTTCGCGGTCACATCGACCATTGAGGGTAGACCGTCGCGCAGGTGGGTGAAATCGTTTTCGTTCATCGCCAGGGAGTGTAGGGGTAAGCGGCTTGGATTTCGTCGCGCGGAGCCAGCGTGATGAATCCGTCGCTCTCAAGCAAGCCGATGAAGTCCCCGCTGTTGCCGG
>CAZZCL010000170.1:0-2705 GCA_964652295.1 uncultured Chthoniobacterales bacterium | reverse complement strand
ATCAGCCTAAATCCCGCAGTTCGAAGACCCGAAATCCAGAATTTCCCATGAAAAGTGTGAAGGACATGAAAGGGTGGCACAGAAAATTGATTTCCTGACTGCCCTTGTTGGCCCAACGTTCGCATAGATTTCTCCGATTTGTCTCATCATGTGATTCGCTGCGCGATTGAGCTCCACCGCACGCTCGGTCCAGGCCTTTTGGAACTCACCTATTGGGTGAACCTGATTCGAGAGCAGTCCTCCTCATAAATCCCTTACATTCATCCTGAATCCAATTGCGGCATGTAGGATCATCCTGATCGGCAGCGCCCGCTCCTGGGGCGGCCGGATCGCCAACAAGCCAGCCTCGGCGCACACAGTCTGACCATTGACGCTGGCCGGCGGCCGTGTTGGCGAACGCTAGCACACGTTTGACGAGGCCGTGCGTGGGCCCAGCTGACTCGCAGGTGCCTTCGAGCGATCCAGCAGGGGAACTCATGATCGAAACGAAAAGCCGAGACCAAAGAGCGCACAATATTATCCTAGACAATTCCTGGAAGGGCATTATTTATTGTCGAAGAAAATGTCTGAGCTTGTTTCCAGCTCTCAACTTGTGCCACTCGATTTTTCCGTGGTTCGCGATCTGCGAAAGCGGGCAGGGTTAACCCTCGTCGAAGTAGCCGAACGGTCTGGCGTGTCTCCGGCTGTCTTATCCAAACTCGAACGCAACCAGTCGCTCTGTGAAATTGAGACGTTGTACAGACTGGCCCGCGCCTTCTCACTCTCGGCCAGCGATCTGCTCAGCCTCGCCGAATCCACCGCAGCAAGTCTTGTCACGGCGGAACGGTATCGATCCGGTCCCTTCGATTTCACAAAAATCGGATTCGATGGCATCGACTGTTTTTACACCACCGCGTCTGCCGGAGGCAGTCTGACAAGACCCGAAGCGCATGGTGACGATTATGAGATCTGCTGGGTTCAATCCGGGCTCGTCCGCATCCGCCTGATGCGCGAGCAACACACTCTCGGTCCGGGCGAAGCGCTGAAGTTCGATGCCGTGCTCGAACATACCTACGAGGTCCTCAAGGACGCTGAAGTGTTTATCGTTCACATCCGGAAAACCCATCGCTTTTAAGCTTAACGCCTAGTCTGACAAATCTGCTTCCATCCATGATCGACATCGAATCCGCTCCTCCGCACGGTGCCCTGAAGCCCGCCCTTGACCGCTTTTTCGCGATGGCTCAGGAAAAAATTGCGAAAATCGACCGGGAGTATGACGAGACAAAGGGCTCTCCCGTATTTACAGTGCAGGGGAAATACACAACCCGCGGTTGGACCGAATGGACTGAGGGATTCCGCTACGGCATCGCCATCCTGCATTTCGACGCCACCGGCGACACCGCGAGTCTCGAATCGGGGCGGGGACGCACAGTTCAGCGAATGGCTTCGCATGTCAGTCATATCGGCGTGCACGATCATGGGTTCAACAATCTCTCTACATACGGAAACCTTCGGCGGCTTATGCTGGAAGGGCGGATTCCGGAGGATTCTTGGCAGATACATTTTTATGAGCTGGCATTGAAGATTTCCGGAGCCATTCAGGCTGCCCGTTGGACAAACAGACAGGGCGGCGGCTTCATCCATTCCTTCAACGGACCGCATTCGCTTTTCGTCGACACCATCAGATCGTGCCGCGTGCTCATGGTAGCGCACCGCCTTGGCCATGTGTTGATGGGCGAAGGAGATAGGAAGATCAGTCTGCTGGAGCGGGCGGTCGAGCATATCCGGTCGACCGCACTGTTTTCTGTCTATTATGGCGAAGGACGAGACTCGTACGACGAACGCGGGCGCACTGCGCATGAAACGATCTTCAACGTTACAGACGGTGCCTATCGCTGCCCGAATTCCCAACAGGGATATTCCGGATTCACAACATGGACCAGGGGTCAGGCGTGGGCGGTGTGCGGATTTGCCGAGGAGCTGGAGTGTCTTGAGACGATCCCAGACGGCGACCTCGATCCTTTGGGCGGACGCTCGGCGATCGAGAGCATGATGCGCAAAGCGGCCTCCGCAGTCTGCGATCACGTTATTGAAAACACCCCTGTATGCGGTGTGCCGTACTGGGACACGGGAGCGCCGCGTCTCCATCTCATGGGCAATTACAAGGAGCGTCCGGCCGATCCTTTTAACCCGTTGGAACCGGTGGATAGTTCAGCCGCCGCGATCAGCGCGCAGGGGTTGCTTCGGTACGGACGCTATCTGGAGCGCCACGACGGCGCTGCCGCCGGCGAACGGTATGTGAAAGCCGGATTGCGCATGGCGGCCACGCTGTTTTCCGAACCGTACCTCTCCACATCCGGCGAGCACCATGGCCTGATCCTGCACTCCATCTACCATGAACCCAACGGATGGGATCACCGTCCCGAACCGGGCAAGGCCGCCCATGGCGAGTCGTCCATGTGGGGCGATTATCATGCTATGGAACTGGCCGTCTATCTCAAGCGGCTCATCGAGGGCAGTCCTTATCTGACCTTCTTTTCCTGAACCCCTGGCGAATGATCCATACCGGCCTGACATCCATCACCTTCCGCCATCTGAACGCGGGAGAGATCGCCGACGCCGCAGCTGCCGCGGGGCTTGACGGCGTGGAATGGGGAGGCGATGTCCACGCGCCACCCGGCGATACCGCGCTTGCGCAGGAGGCCCTGCGGCGGACGCGCGAGGCG
>CAZZCL010000169.1:0-2887 GCA_964652295.1 uncultured Chthoniobacterales bacterium | reverse complement strand
CGCCGACGCGCCACGATTAACCAGCATAAAAGAAATGACCCGTCCCTGTGCATCAGAGATGAGTGTCGAGGCCCTGCGCCGCGTCTACTCCGCCTGCCACCCCGCCGAAACGCGCTGGCGCGAGAAGCGCCGCTGAAGTAGAATCCATTCCATGATCATCCCGCACCAAACGCTAGTGGATGCCAACGGACAGCCCGTCGCCGTGCAGATCTCGTGGGAGGACTTCCAAATCCTCAGCAAACAGTTCGATGACGAGAGCGACAGACCAAGCGCCGAGGAAGCCGAAGCCATTGCGGCGGCGGAGCGTGATCGCAAAGCCGGCAACGACGACGCCTTCACCGATCTGGCTGATCTGCGGGGCGAACTCTCGCGCTGAATGATGCGCAAAATGCTCCTGCACCGGCGCGCCAGCGGTTACCTGCGCCGCATGCCCGCTCCGCGTCGAGAGCAGATGCTTGTCGCGCTTGATGAAGTGGCCGCATTGGACAACATCGGCAACCACGCGAACGTTCGCGCCATGAGCGGCGACTTCAGCGGATGGTATCGGCTCCGGGTGGGCGTTTATCGCGCCTTGCTCAAGCCCGAAAAGCGCGAGAGTGAAGAGGTGCTTTACGTCGATTACATCGGCCCTCGCGGTGACGCCTACTGAAGGGTCTGCGCGGCCAGTCGCCTTCTCTTTTTAGCTGCCGAAAAGCTGCTCGCCTGTTACACTCCTTCCCAGTGCAACGCGTCCTCACAGCCCTGCTCCTGTGCCTGGCGATCCTCCTCGGGATCGCCGCAAACGCCTCGGGCGCGTTCACCCAACCCCGCCTCGAAAACCGCGTCGGGGGTTTTACCGACCCCTTCGGCGATTACGCCGGATTCGAAGCCCTGCGAGCCCTTGAACCGCACCGGGAAATTACGATCCTCGTCTACGATCCCGCCACGGATGTTTGGTTCTACGTCGTTCAAAACCCATGGAGCCGCTTCGATCCCATGGGACTGGAGTGGAAGAGCAGTGAGGAACTCACGGCGGAGAACATCGCCGAGGACACCACGCAGGTTGTCAAGGGCTTTGGTGCCGGTGTCGGTGAGCTGTACGAGGGAGGTGTCGATTCATTCAGCAAGTTCTTCAGTGACCCTGTTGGCGCAATCGGCAACGGAATCAAGCAGGCGACTAGCACGCTGAAATCGACCGTCAACTACACCAAAGAGGCCGTTCAGGGTAAACGGAACTTAATCGAAGAAGCCAACGAACTCGCAGGTGCGGCGATCAATGGCACCAGCAACTATGTCAGCAACGCATTGTCCGATCCTTACCGGTTTGGACGAGCTGGAGTGCAGATAAGCATCAGCATTGGAAGTGCCGCTCTGACCAGCGGGGCGTCGGCGATAGTGGCCGCACGAGTGGTGGTGCCCTTGGTGCGACTGACGGCCAAAGCAGCAAGGAGCGTCAGTGCGGCGGTTAAGAAGGGAGCAGGAGCGGCAAGCAATTGGGTTACGGCGCGAGTCGGCTTAAACAAAGCCGCAAGGGCGACACCCGGAAATATTAAGGTTCAGCGCTGGAAGCGAGGCGACGCCATCGATAAGCCTCTTCCTGATGGCAGTGCGCCAAGTTGGGGCACAGTGCAGTCACGATACTGGAAAAATCGCTATGAAGCGTCCAAGAACACCGGCGAGTTTACGGCGGCAAATCTGCAAAGAATGCGAAGGGGAACGGCCCCGCAAGATTTCAATCCAAGAACGGGACAATGGGAGAGTCGCGAGCTACATCATGTCGATCCTCAGCGGGGTGGAGGTGCGAACTCACCAATCAATCTTAGGGAGTTAACTCCAGACTGGCATGCAGAAGTTGACGCGTGGCGAATTGTGCCAGGCGTTTCGACAACGAGAGGCATTCGCTGAGCATGAATTACCACGAAAAAAAAGAGATTCGATTAATCGGAAGAGAATTGAGGTCTCGCAAAGAACTTCACAGTTTTCTAAGAAGTCGAGGATTTAAAAGCGAAGACGACTTCTATTTCTTGGACCGGATTGATCAAGCGCAACCTTGGCAAGCTATCTCCGTAATGACGATTGATGTTATTAGGGGAGGTGCTGCGATTTATGAGACGGAAGAGGATATCAAAGACAAGACAACTCAGTGGGATGAGTTGAAGGTTGAGTATCTTTTAGCAAGTCTCCCTCGCGACTGCATTGCGCGATGCGCAATCGAGTGTGAATGCATTGCCAATGCGTTCGGCTTAGATATTAGCCTTGGCGGTGAAGCATTCACGCGCGGGGGGCTGCAAACAGCGTTGGAGCAGATAGCCGACAAGCTATCAGTGGAAGTAGATGAACCAGGTTCTGAGGCTCTTGGTATATTGATCCAACAGAAATCTAAGGGTGGTGGTTGAAGTGTGTCATCGCGCCGCTCACGATTGCGGCGGTGGAAATCCGGTGGGCAGGCCGACGACTTGCATAGGAATGGCTTTGCGCTTGGCCATCGCGTTGGCGACGAACTGTTCGGCGTCTGCTTCCGAGAATTTTTTCCGGAAGTTCAGGGGACAGGTCACATCTATTGCAATCCGCTGAGAACCGTGTACAGCTTGGAGTATGCGAATGGCACGGCTCAAGATTCGGGATGGGGAAGGGGTGTATCACTGCATGAGCCGGGCTGTGGAGAGGCAGTTCATTTTCAAGACGACGGAGGGAGGCTCCCCTGAAGCCGATATGTTCGTCGGCTTGATGCGGCGTCTGGAGGCATTTTGCGGGGTGCAAGTGCTCACTTACTGCCTGATGAGCAATCATTTCCACATCCTCGTGCGCGTGCCTCCTGGCAAACCCGAACTGACCGACGACGAGCTTGTCGAGCGCGTGCGCACGCTCAATGGTAAGCGGGCGGCGAAGGATCTCCAATGGCTTCTGG
>CAZZCL010000168.1:0-2930 GCA_964652295.1 uncultured Chthoniobacterales bacterium | reverse complement strand
GAGCGATCCCCAGCCGTAGTTTCGCGATCCCCACGCGCGGTTTACGCCCACAATGTGATGCACAGGGACGGGTCAATTACTTATTGCCTACAGGAAATTGCGTGGATCGCCCGGCACACCGGTTGCGGACATCCCAAGAGCCTTCTCCGCCTCATCCACAGACAGGCAAACAGCACAATGGACGCAGGGCGCAGGAAGGTGTGAAGTGGATTCCAAAAGCCATGCGTGAATGCGAGGACTGACCCCTACCACGATTCCGTTGTGCCCAGTGATCGACCCTGCCACACCGAAACCCAGAAAGAGCGAAATGAATTTCGATTTTTAATTTGACTACCTTCTCATGGAAGCGGGAGGTGTGACGGAGCGGTTCATCGGGAGTTGAGGGAGGGTTGGCGTTCGTCGCTACGCGCGGCAGCGGCTCGGCGTTGATTGAACATTAAATGTCCGGCCATTTTTAGCACCTCCTATTCTCCGAACCATTGTGCAATTTGCAGGTTCCGCAAGGATTGCTCTCGTGCAGCCTTCCATTCTGTCCAAATGTCGTCTGATCGAATTGATCCACGGCGCAACTCATGGTGATAAGGCGAGCCGTCCGGGCCGAACACTTTCTCAATAGCCGCTGGTTTGTTTTCCGGTTCAGGAACCAAAACGCCGCCACGTATAACGAAGTCAGTGGCGGAACGCAGAACAGCACTTATGCGAAAATCAGTGAGATATATTTCCCACCACAAATCGACGATGCTAGGATCAGTGACTTGCGCGATAACCGACGGCAAAGCGCCTGGAGCATTTCCTTCTGGACGTAGTTCCATGGTTGCTTGAAAGCCACTCACGTTGGATTTCATAGCCTCGATTTCAGCTTTCTTGGCTGCAACTTCTGGATCGAGTTGACTCCGTTGTGAAAACCATGCCTTGGGATTCGGCAGCCGTCGTCGCGCTTCTATCGTAGGGACAAGTTGCTGTGCAAGCTCTGGTGATTGGGCGAGGAGGTTCCAAGCACCCAAGAGGAATACACGCTCCGCACTCACGGCGATCAATTCATTGAGATAGCCTCCCTTAGCTTGCGCCGATTTGGCAATATCCGCTGCACGCTGAGTTCTGGAGAGCAAGTCGTTTGAATCAGATAGCTCGGCGATAAAATGTGCTTCTTGCTTTAACGCCAAAAGTGCCTGCGTTGAGATCGCTTTTAGGTCACCCGCACTCTTTGCATCTGCGACCGACAAGGCGGGAAGTTCTAGCCATTGGTCAGAGCGGATCGTTTCCAAAACCTGGTCACGCTCAAGCCCTGCAAGACGACTTGCCTGGGAAGCATATTCTGCGGTTGGATTCGCAGCTTCCAAAGCCGCGACGAACACTGTAGCAAGACCGCAAAGGATGAGTGCAGATTTTTTCATAAGCCGTAAAAGCGATAAGTTAAAATTAGGTTGGTGTCGTCATAGTTCAAAAGTGTGAGCACAACCCGCCCCCCTGGGGTCAGAGTTGGGTGTCCTGCTTGAACTTCGGCAGCGAGTTTCGGTCTAATTTGGACATTGCCAACAGCAATGCCGTTGTCGTCATAGTCAAAATCGTAAATATCCTCGACCGTTCCCGTAAATCGCATCTCCGACACTTCCTGGTTTAGCCAGTTCGCCTTCACGGAAACAGTGCCACTGATTTTCACTTTCCCAAGTGCTACCCACATATCCAAATCTTGTGGTGACGAGATGGCCCCTCTAAAATCTAGCTCGTCCTTGCCTGTGATTGCTTCCCAAGTCCACGAGAACCAAGCGTCTTCGTCGAGTGGGTTGAGGATGTTTCCGTCATCATCAAGATAGTATTCCCGAATTTCTCGTATCCATTCGGGCTTTCTGAGCTCATCAAGCAAAGCATCGCGGAAGCGATCTGTTTTGGTGAAGTCCTTTGCGAAATCCGTGTTACCATTAAACTGAAACCGGACGGACTGCCCGGGCTGAGCGGTGGGCGTAAACGCAATTCCAACGGGGTGCGTTAGTCCGGGATGGTTCCGCTCAATAGATACCTGAGTAACATTGGAGGCATTGGGTGCATTTCCTCCGTTGCAGAACGTCGTTAGTAGTTCTGCCGCGTTCGGTGTCGCGAGCTGCACAGCCCCATTTCCGGCGGCGTTGAGATTTTCGGTCCGGCTTTGCTGGTAACGATCAGTTGAAATAACCGTGAGAGTGAACGGCATTTCAGTTGGATTTACCCCGCCGCCAGGAGGATCGTGCTTTGTAGTCGGAGTCATCGACACTTCGCTTGCCGCAAGCGAACCGTCCCCATTTGCATCGAAGCCGACCACGACGACATAGTCCTTTTCGTCGGCGTTCGCCGGATTATCCATCGTCATCCGCACGATCAATCCGTCCTGCTCATAGCTGCTGGTTCCGGCCTCCGGCGCACCGCCGGATTTCTTCTGGAACCGCCAGAGCATCTTCGAGCGCAGCCCGCTGGGAATGGCCGTTCCAAGCCGAAGTTTGCCATGCGCTTTGCCGTCTGCACGAACGCCCATAAGGACATAAGACTTGTTAGCGTTGCCCGTCTTGTTCGGCATTCCGTTGGCTTCGACATCCGCAATTTGATCCGACCACGCCTCTCTTATGTGATGCACAGGGACGGGTCAATTATTGATTGCCTACCGGACGATGCCGTCCCTCGGCTTGGATGATGCAACGGTGAACGCGGCCAGAGCGGACCGGATACTGGTTAATCGTGGCGCGTCGGCGATCGTTCCGAGGTTCGTTCAGGGCTCTGAACGTTGTACGGCCGGCATGACGAGCAGGGTTCCGCACGCCGATGCATGCCGACTCTCGGCGCAGCCTGCTCAATGTCCGTGATGCACAGGGACGGGTCAATTATTGATTGCCTACCGGACGATGCCGTCCCTCGGCTTGGATGATGCAACGGTGAACGCGGCCAGAGCGGACCGGATACTG
>CAZZCL010000167.1:0-2978 GCA_964652295.1 uncultured Chthoniobacterales bacterium | reverse complement strand
GATCCTTGGGTTTGCGGTCGCCGACGACGGTGGGCTGATGGGCGCAACCGGCATCGCAGTTCTGGCAAAAGGTCGATCAGTTTGGGATAGAATGTTATAGTATTTTATGATGGGGCCGCACGTGCCGCGTCTCTCGGATAGCGATCTGAGGGGGGGCGGGACGGCCATCGATTAGTATCTCATCAGATCACTTGTTATCCCCTGATCCCTATACCGCTGCAGGAAGACGCTGCTTAACGTGGGGCGTCTGGGGCACAATGGTAAGATTTATACAGCGTAAGGAGAAGCAGAGTGTTTCACGTCCTAAAGAGAAATCTGAGGTTTGCCAAGTTCAACTTCCAAGTGAGGGCAGTAAAGAGAACGCGGCCAATCCAATGCGATTTGACATCCAATGTGGTTTGCGTCAGCCATATCGGAAAGCGCTATCTTTATGCGTATCTTTTGGCAATAAAATCCCTGGCCAATTACGTTTCGCTGAAGAAGATCATCGCAGTAGATGATCTCTCTCTTAGCGAGACGGATAAGACATTGCTGAAGGAGCATGTCCCTGAGATCGATATCCGAGCCATTTCGAGCGTGCCGAACACTAAGTGCCCCAGCGGGGGCGACTGGGAGGGGTTCTTGCTCATCGGCGAGGCGGCGAAGGACCATTACTGCATCATGCTGGATGCAGACACCGTGAGCGTCGCCGATGTTCCCGAGGTGGCAGACGCGATTAGCGCGAATAGAAGCTTCACGCTAGGCACGTGGAAGAACCAGTCCGTTGTTCCGATAGAACAAGTCTGCGCTTCAGTCGCATCGAATCCGAGCAAGCATGTCCAAGTCCAGTCGGAACGAAATCTCGTGAGGCTACCCGGTGCTCAACGCCTCAAGTATGTGCGCGGTTGTGGTGGCTTCGCCGGATTTTGTAGCGGCAACGCGTTTCGTGCCGACATCGAGGAGTTTTCCGGTGAATTGGACTCGATTCTCGGGAGGGACAAATGGGCGGAGTGGGGGAGTCAGCAAGTGGCTTCCAACTATTTCGTCGCAAATAGCGACAACGCGGTCGTTCTGCCTTTTCCGAAATATGCCTCTTACGGCCCGAGCGTAGATCCTGACGGTTGCGCGTTCATTCACTTCATCGGCTCATACCGGTTCGTCGACGGAACCTACGCTCGCGTGGCGAAGCGGGTGATCGAGTCGCTTTATTAAGCGCTACAAAAGGTTTCAGTACTCTCCTGAGTAGGGTTTTGGCTTGTATTGCTGCGTAACGAGTTTCGCGAAGTCCGAAGGAACTCTTGACGATATTGATATCCTCGCGGGTCGAGTCAAGAGTGTATTGGAGGAGTTCCTGCATCTCTTCCTTCCTGAATGCGTGCTGGCAGCAGTTCCACCACAACCTGACCCTGCGTGCTTTCGATGTGCTCTTACGCATATGTGGCTTTATGATAAGAGGCGCGGTCGGCAATCACGACGATCGTTTGCCCACACGCGTGCTGCCGCTTGAGAAAATCAACAAAGCGCCTACGATTCATACGACCCCAGATGGCCTCAAAAATGAATTTTCCCGCGCGCAGAAATAGCCGAACCGCTTCGTGTAGTCGTGCGCCTATTTATTCCTTTTGAAAAGTCCTCCAATTGTAAATTAAAGCGAATACCTGTGAAACGATTAATAAAGGTGATTAGCGCCATGTCTCAGCTGGCCTCCGCGAAGCCGTGCCGCAACCAGTGCTCCGGCCGGGGTGCGGTACGGACACAGGCAACGAGCAGGCGATCGACGAGCGAGCGCAGATCGAAGCGGCGGTTGACGCGGTACTGTGCCTCGGCGAGGTAGCGGGCACTGTACTTGTGGGCGTCGATGTGGTGGTAGGTGCCGCCGATAGCGGTCTTGAGGTTGGAGATGAAGGTGTTGACCCAGCGGAACACTTCCACCTCGCTGGACTTGTTGCGCCCGAGGATGATGGCGCCGTACTCGGCCACGTGCGGGGCGGCGGCGGCGAGGCTGGCCAAGCCGTCCGTGACCAGGTGCACGCTCTGCGATAGGGCGTTTTGCGCCCAGGCGGCGATGCTCTTGCCCTTGAGGTCAGGGAGGGGATCGAAGCGGATGCGCCCCGGGTGGTTGTCCTCGGTGAGCTCCACGGCTGCAATGAACAGCGCCTTGTTCTCCGAGCCGCGGCCACGCTTGCCGGGGTGCTCCCCGCCCAGGGTGGCATCGTCGGCGAGCACCGTTCCGGTGAGTTTGCGCGTGGCGTCATGTTCGGCCATGGCTTCCATCAGCTTGTGCTTGAGCCGCCAGGCGCTACGGTAGCAGATGCCCAGGTGGCGTTTGAGCGACAGAGCCGAGATGTCGTTCTTGTTCTGGGTGACCAGGTACAGGGCCTGGAACCATTTCCGCAACGGGAGCTTGGAGTTATGAAACAGGGTTCCCGAGCGCAACGTGGTCTGCGTCCGGCAGTGGGCACACTGCCAGACGCGGTGCTCATCGACGAGGAAGCTCGAGTGCGCCTCGCTGCCGCACCGGGGGCAGACGAACCCCGAGGGCCACCGCGCACGTTCCAGGGCCGCCTCGCACTGCGCCTCGGTACCGTAACGCTCGAAGAACTCGTCCATCGACAGGCCGGGTTGAAACTGGATTGGATTCTGGGGCATCGCAGGGTTCTCCGTCGGTTCTCCCTACGGAACATTCTGCGCCCCCCACAGGCTCAGAACGTGAGCCTGCCAGCTGAGACACGGCGCTAATCACCTTAATAAATGGCGGAAAGCGCGGCGATCTCCGTACCCGCGGGAGTTCTGCAGGCGTCCCACGTTAGATCGCCGCTGCGACCGATTAGGGCAATCGCTCAGGACAGCTCAACGGGTGGAGACGATAGGTTGTCGAGACTCTATACTCGTCTCGTTGGCGGTGTTTTGTTCCCGCTTCACGAATGGTGGAAGGGCCACGATTTGGTGGCCGTCCGCCGCTTGCCGGAGGAGACTCAGTGGTGGGAGCTACAGCGCCG
>CAZZCL010000166.1:0-2981 GCA_964652295.1 uncultured Chthoniobacterales bacterium | reverse complement strand
GTGACCTGTTCCCCCCTTAAGCCTTGACGTGAGGGGATCGTTCCCCCGCCACCCAGGCGCGAAGCGCAAATCCTCAGCCCTTAACTTGCCGTTCCCTCCACATCCTGCTTGTATCATAGAGGTTCCCGCCGCGGGGTCCAATCCCCGGCCGGCATCGTCCTGATGGCGCGCCCTTCCACACTGACCGTCCGACCCAATGGCGCCACGCGCCTGAACGGTTGGATTGAACGCTCCGCGGAACTGCGGCGGGATGGCGGCTCCCCGCGGAAACTCTGGTTCCGCGTTCCCGAAGCTGAGGAACATCGTCTCAACGAATCGTCAGATCCGTTTCTTATCGGCTCTCTCTTCCACGCCATGGAACATGCGAACCGCATCGTCGTGGAAGGCGAAATCTCCCGCGAATTGCTGCGTACACTTTATGATTTCACACGCGCATGGGCGCTGATGATCCCGCTGAGGTACCGGCCGATGGACATCGAAGCGACCCGCGCGGTTGCCCCGACGGTCGATCCCGAATTGGACGCCGCGCTCGCCTGCTTCTCCGGCGGCATGGACTCGTCCTTCACCGTCTGGCGTCACATGCGCGGCGATCTCGGACCGGCGCGAAGGAATATCGTCGCCGGAATTATGATGCACGGATTCGATATCCCATTGGAAAAGGAGGTCGAGTTCGAGAACGCCTCGGCAAAAGCCGCCGAAACGCTCGTTTCGGCCGGGCTTCCCTTGATCCGCGTCAAAACGAACATCCGCGAATTTTGCTCACAGTGGGAAGACGCGCACGGCGCCGCGCTGGCCGCCTGCCTCCATCTCCTGCGCAATGGCGTTTCCGAAGGACTTATCGCCGCTTCGCATTCCTACGCCAGGATCCGGTTGCCATGGGGCTCGAACCCGGCCACCGATCCGCTTCTTGCCACAAGCGCCATGGGAATCCGCTACGATGGCAGCGCGCACAGCCGCGTGGACAAGGCCCAGGTCCTGGCACACTGGCCGGAGGCGGTAAGAAACCTCCGCTCATGCTGGGTTGGGCCCCGTTACGATTCCAATTGCGGGAAATGTTTTAACTGCATCATTTCCGCGCTTTGCTGGGCCGCGGCCGGTGTGGAGATTCCGCCTTCCCTCAATATCGACGACATCAAAGAACGCATCAGGTCGCTGCCAGACAAGCATTGGTCGGATATTCTGCGCCGCGGCCACTACCTCGTGCTTATCAACCCGGCGGAAGAGCGCGGGCCATTGCATCCCGGGTTGAAGGCGCTAGACCAGAAGCTCAGGCTGATTCGGCGGCGGCGCTGGCGGCTTTATCTGCGCAAGCTGGCCGCGAACCGGTGGCGCCGAATCAAAAGGTTGCTCTCCCGCAACCACCCTATTCAAGCAGCGTAGGCGCTGGCGGCCCGCTGCATGTACGCCTTCACGCACGCCATGATGGCTGCGCCGTCGCCGCCATACTGGGCATGTCGATCGAGCACATCCACTCCGTCCTGAAACTTCTTCTCGTACTGCGCGATGTCGTCGGAAATCGCCTCGCGCTCCTCCTCGCCCCAACGATCCAGCTTCAGGAGTTTGCCCAGCAGATAATGCATTCGCGCGATGACGACCGTCGCATGGAAAATCCCTTCGAGCGGCCTCGGATCCTCCCGCAGCGGAGACGCGTGCAGCTCGCTGCGAGGATTCAATATAAGAAGCTCCTCGTGCCCGAGACGGAACAACAGCTGATGACAGGCTTCATGCACGATGTTTATCGCCGCCTCGATGGGTGTGGGCATCTGATGCGGATTATAAAGGATGCCGCCAAGAAATTCGAATGCGGACGTGCCATTGAAAACCCGGCGTTCACTGGCCGGAACGGCAAGCACGATCTCGAAGGTCAGGGCGCGTGTTTCCTCTGAAAGCTCCGGCGCGGCTTCCTGCATCAACTCCAGAGCATTGCGAATGTTGGCGGTCGCTTTCTCAACCGCATCTGTCGGTGGCGGCGCGAGCCCGATCGGGTCGTCCTCGTCCTCCTCCGCGTTCAGATAACGTTCGTAGCGCTCGGACCACAAAATTGACTGCGGATCGCCGATGGCCCGCACCTTTATCGCTTCTCCGTCATTTCGTGGAACGCACGCGGCAATTTCCTCGAACAACGCAGGAACAGCTTTCCAGCTTTTCGCTTCAACCGTTCTGACCAGATCGAAATACGCTGAGATCGTGGCAGGCGGGATATCCTGCGATTTCAACCGCTCCCAAGCCTCGTCCAGGCCGGGCAACTCGACGCCGTTGCCACGACAGAACTCTTCCAGGTAGCGAAGGCTCGCCACCAGACGTTCGACGATGGTCCGGTTGAGCCTTTCAACCCTCGCGGCTGAAGGCGTAAAGAGATCAGCTTCGAAATTCAATCGGTCTCACTCCAAGCCAAAGCCCGGACCTTTTGCGGCATCCAACCTGCGAAGCATTCCGGTCTGGCCGGCTTAGCCCTTGACAACGGACTTGGATGTCGACGTCAGAACGCCCTTCGTTCCAGTCTTCGGTGAAGCGATCGGAATCGGGGGTTGCTTGGCTCCGCTGATCTTCGGTGTCGCAATCATTCCTTCGATTCCTTTTATCTCGCCGATCTTGGAAGTAGCAATGCGGGTGTCGTCAGCGGAAACAAAGCCGAATAGGCGGGAGTAATCGAGCGTTGTGGTGGTCATGGCGTGTAGCAAAACTGATAACAAATAACAAATCGCTATCCGGCCCTCCAGAGCGTTGGCCCGGAGTTTGAAGCTGGATCCGATAGATATAGTCTATACAGTGCCAGATGGGGTGCGGGGAGTCAAGTCCCCGTTCCCGGCACGGCCGAAGGGACCGCGCTACAGAAGCGTCCGTTTCGATGCCAATGCTGTAGAACAGGGCCGTGACCTGTTCCCCCCTTGAGCCTTGACGTGGGGGGATCGTTCCCCTCACGGCCCAAGGGACCGTGCTACAGAAGAGTCCGTTTCGATGCCAATGCTGTAGAACAGGGC
>CAZZCL010000165.1:0-3004 GCA_964652295.1 uncultured Chthoniobacterales bacterium | reverse complement strand
CGCAGGTCAGCGACCTGCGCCACAGGGTGGTTGCGCTGCAAAGAATCGGCCGGGATGGAGCATGGCCCTGCAATGGCTCGTCACCCGGGCTTTTTTCATTCCCGCATCCAGCCGCAGAGGCGTAAGATTGCTTAGTGGAAAAAACCATCTGCGTCATCGGCGGTGGAATCGCCGGGCTTACTGCGGCCGCATTACTGGCGCGCCATGGAAATCGCGTCACGCTCTTCGAGAAAAACGCATCGGTCGGCGGCAAAATGGCGCTGCTGGAACGCGACGGTTTTTCATGGGACATGGGTCCCTCGCTGCTCACCATGCCCCACGTCTTGCGTGAGCTGTGGGAAACGTGCGGACGCCGCATCGAGGAAGATCTCGACTTGGTGCGTCTGGAATCCACATGCCGCTATCGTTGGACCGATGGCACGGCAATCGACGAAGATGCGACCTTCTGGCGACGGCCCGATGTTGCGGCTTTTCTGAACTATGCGCGCGGATTGTGGCGTGTGTCGGAACAACCCTTTCTACGCCACGACATCGCCGATCCACGGGGGTGGATGCACCCACAGACGTTGAAGGCGTTTCTGGCATTTTTCTCTGTGGCAGCCCCCGCAACGCTGGCAGATAAAGTTCATCGCGCGTTTCGCGATCCGCACATCCGTCAGATTTTCCTGCGATTCGCAACCTACAACGGATCCTCTCCCTACAAAACGCCGGCGGCGTTCAACATCATTCCGTTTGTGCAGGCCGAATTCGGCGGCTGGTACGTGCGGGGCGGGATGCATCGCATCGCGGAGAACCTGGCGGCACTCGCCCAACGACTGGGCGTGGAAATCCGCACGGCAACACCGGTTGCGTGCGTAAACCCGCGCGGCCGAAGGAACGGAACGGACGGCTGGAAAATCGTCACGGATGCCGGCGAAGAAGCCGTCTTCGACGCGGTGGTCTGCAATCAGGATGTTCTGTCCGCGCACGAACAGCTGCTTCCCGAAAGACTGCGGCAACGCTTTCGCCGAACTCACCTTAGCCGTCTTCCGCTGTCCACATCGGGATTCGCAATGTTCCTCGGTCTGGAAGGAACCACGCCACAACTTGACCATCACAACATCTTTTTCAGCGACGATTATCCGCGGGAATTCCACGAGCTGTTCAAGCAGAAGAAGCCAGCAGCAGATCCCACAATTTACATTGCGCTGAATTCCCGAACCGATCCCAGCCGCGCGCCTGTCGGCTGCGAAAACTGGTTTGTGCTCGTTAACGCACCCGCTGCGGTGCCGGATGTCGATTGGGCTGAGTTCGCACCCGGCTATTGCGACGCTATCTGTGGCATCCTGGAAAAACGTTTCGGGCTGGGCGCAATCCAAAGCCGGATACGCGTGCGCAAGTTTTTAACCCCAGCAGATTTTGAGCGGCGGCATCTTGCGCTCGGCGGCGCGCTGTATGGATTCGCGTCGCACGGATTGCTCACCGCGTTTCGTCGTCCGCCGATTGCGCCTCGCGGCCTGCACAATTTTGTGTTCGCCGGAGGTACAACGCATCCTGGCGGCGGCGTGCCGCTCGCAGTCTTGAGCGGGTGTATCGCAGCGGCAAAACTCGGATCTCACGAACTTTGAAATGACGAAATCCTGCTACACCCTTTCTGAACGGCTGGCATGGCTGCTGTTTCTCATCTGGTCGGCGGTCGGGGTAATTGTCATGCCATGGAACCCCGGTCCTGCTGATGTTGCGACACTGGTCCAGGATGGCGCCGCGCGGAATGTGGCACTGGCATTTCTGCGGACCGCCGACGCCATCTGGATTTTGTTCGCGGCGGTTGTCACCTACTTTTGGATGATCCGGCACGACGGACTGAGTGCAGCGCGCGTGCAGGCGCTCATCGTGCTGGCTGGCAGCGGCGTGATCGAATGGATCGGCCACACGACAGGATGGCCGTTCGGCCCCTACAAATATACGGAGAATTTCGGCCCCCGCCTTGGCGGGGTGCTTCCCCTGTCCATTCCGCTGGCATGGCTAATTATCGTCGTGAACACGGCTGCTCTGTTTCGATACACGCCGCTGGCAAAATCGCGCCTTCTGCTTGCGCTTGCCGTGGGTGCCGCGGCAACCCTGGTGGACTTCAATCTCGAACCCGTGGCATGGCACGTTCGCGAATATTGGATTTGGTATCCCGACAACCCCGCACCGCCGCCGCTGCCACCGTGGCAAAATTATGCATCATGGTTTGTCGTGGCAGCTGTGCTGACAGCCTTGCTGCCGGCCCTGCGCGCGCGCCCGCCCGAAGGAGCGTGGAAAGGTCCGCTCACCGTTCTCGCCCTCGTGAACGGCCTCGTGGGACTAAGCCATCTCGTCCATGTCTTGCGCGGCTCGTGAGCTGCGGGTATGGAAACGCGCAGTGAATAACGATGGCTTTGTCGATCTTGGGTTTGCGCGGCCGGATGTGGCCCGGGGCGGGCGCACCGGCTTCGGGGAAGTCATCTTTGCCGCAGGAAAAACGCCTCATGAAACCGTGGCCATCGCACGGACTCTGCTTGAACATCAGCCGGGTGTGCTGGTGACGCGCACGACAGCCGAACATCGCGGCGCGTTGGCAACCGAATTCGGCGGCGAAGCGGCGGTTTACGAGCGGGCACGATGCGTGACTGTGTCCGCGACACGCATGCCGCGGCATCCGGGACTTGCGGCTGTGGTCTGCGCGGGAACAAGCGATCTGCCCGTGGCTGATGAGGCGGCTGTGACGCTTGAGTTTCTGGGGTTTGCAACCGACAGAATCAATGACGTGGGCGTGGCCGGTTTGCACAGGCTTCTTGCCGTTCGCAACCGGTTTGAGCGGGCGGATGTCATCGTGGTTGTCGCGGGAATGGAAGGCGCACTGCCGAGCGTGATCGGTGGGCTTGTTGCCCAACCTGTGGTCGCGGTGCCAGCCAGCGTCGGCTACGGCGCGGGAGCGGGCGGATTCGCCGCGCTGGCAGGCATGCTTACCAGTTGCGCATCGGGGCTGGCTGTGGTGAAC
>CAZZCL010000164.1:0-3021 GCA_964652295.1 uncultured Chthoniobacterales bacterium | reverse complement strand
TTTCCGACGTTCTGTTACTCCGTTGTTGCAACGAGGAGCGCTCTGTGTCACAAAATGTCACATGGGCAATCACAAAGTTTCGCCCCGGACGAATCGTCCCAGTTTGCGATCCTTAGCGGAGGCGTGTGGGATTTCCTACCAGACCGTCAGCCGGATCATGAATGGGCAGGGAGATATGCACCGTCCGGAAACAGTCAATCTGGTCGAGCGCACAGCGCATGAGATGGGGTATCGTCGCAACCTGCTCGCCCGCAGTATGCTGACCGGGCGTTCCATGACCGTCGGGGTGATGCTGCCCTACTACATCAATCGGGAGTTCAACACCGGTATTCTGGAGGGGATTCAGAGCGAATTGGCCAAGCAGGATTACATGGCTCTGATCATCTCAGTGGATGGCAGCAAGGGGGATATCAAGCACAGTCACCAGCTTATTGAGCGCCGAGTGGATGGAGTCATTTTCCGTCCGCATCCCCAGGGGGAATCCGACGCTTATTTGAGGGAGCTTCTGCGGCATCATGTGCCAGTGGTCTCCGTGGTGGATGTCGAGCAAAGCCCGAGGCAACCACTCGATTTCGTGGGGGTGGATGAAACCGCACTCGGGCGGATGGCCGCAGACCATTTGTTGGAACTCGGGCACCGCCGCATCGGCTTCACACGTTTTGGAAATGCACGCTTCGATGTTCCTCTTAGCGAACGCTACCGGGAATTTGTGGCAACCGTCGAAAGAGCGGGAGGCCAAGTTCTATGCACGCCGCCGTCGAGTTCGCCAGAATTTAGTCCGGAGGCTGTGCGCTCTCTTCTCTCGGGTCGCAAGCGGCCCACGGCAATGTTTTGTTCGGTGGACGATATTGCTTTTCAAACGTTTCTGATTGCCCGCTCGCTCGGGCTGTCGGTGCCGGGCGATCTCAGCATCCTGGGCAGTGCGAACTACGAGGCAGGACATTATTTGGACCCGGCGCTCACTACGTTCGATCTTCACCCGATGGAGATTGGGCGGCAGGCAGCAGAAATCCTGCTCCGCCGGGCCGCAAAAAAACCGGAAATTCGGGCTATCTCGCGCATTCACGTCACGCCCACGCTCGTGCGCCGGGGGTCTACTGTAGCCGTGCATCAATAGAAGTTTGGCTGGAAGCGGGCAACATCATTCATAGCTCTGATTGCCGGAGGAGCAAAAAGCGCAGTGACAGCGATCCACAACGATCGATTTAGAAACTTCAGTTGCGGCTTTGCATCACAACGGCGTAACAGACAGCCTCAGCACAAAGGTGACTTTCACCACTCAGCTTGATACGCCATTTCCCGGCTAAACCACAGTCGCAGCAAACGTCTCCAGCACGCAGATGAAAAAAATATTTGTGAGGGTCCAAGCCGCCGTAATCACTCCATAACTCCTGTATCCGCTGAAACTTGCACTCCGGCAGCAGCACTTGGCATGTGCAGAAAACATGGCCAAAGAGTCTCCCTCCGGCCGCTGTCGAATCGTCAGGCTCCAGGAAAGTTCCCACTTCGGCGCGCTCGTGGTTTCGGGAGGCCGACACGCGCTCTGTGGGTGGTAACGAGGCTCTGACACCGGGCACTTCTCCTCCAACCCCATCGATACCCATGGCAATATGAAGGTCTGCCCACGTGACATTGAGAAAAAATGTGATTTATCACACTTTTGATTGCAATCTTCCCGTTTCGCAAGCATCTTGTTTCAGAACGAATCCCAACATATGAACGCGCCCTTGAGAAATTTCCCCCATCACTTTCGTGCGTTTACGTTGCTTGAACTATTGGCAGTGATGGCCATTATTGCGGTTTTGGCTGCGCTTCTCTTCCCGGTCATTGGAAAAATGCGGCAGGGGGCAAATCGCAGCGCATCGGTAAACCAACTCCGGCAGATCGGCATAGCAATCAATCTTTACGCCCAAGAAAACGACGGCATCTACCCCAAGCCCGACGACTTGCCAGATGGAGGGTTCTGGGCAAAAACCATCTCACGGGATACAGAATATCTCGGAAAAGGCACCCAGTGGCTCCATCAAGGTTTGGTTGCACCGGGAGTGCGCTACCCTAAACCGTCAGGAGAGCTTTACGCGTCGAAAGACATTCGAATGACCTATTGCGCCACTGGTGCAATGTGCGCCGTTGCCAGTAACGGGCTGAATTTGACGCCTCGCAACGGGCGCAAGCTCAGCCTCGTGGACAATCCCACCCGCGCCCCACTCATTTTTTTAGCGCGGCAACGCCCCTCGAAGGACGGCTATTCGCGTACGGTAGTCCAGGATCCCCGCCATGCCGAAGTTGTCGGAGACCTCGCCGAATCCAAAGCGGAAGATACCGTGCTCTTCAATTTTGATCTTGGGCCCATGCCAGTCCTGATGGCTGGCGGACATCTTGAACTCATCGCCTTCTCAGAGCTGAACGATTTCGTCAAACCTGAAACGTGGCAAGGTCGGGTTACGCCGCCGTAGACTCTCTCTCTGAGAATGCGGAGATACTGCTTGCACCTGGTCGGTGCATCATTCCTCTGTCTATTGGGTTTTACAAGCGTCCCCCGGTTCCGATACAGGCTGCCAAACCTGCCAACAGCACCAGCTTGCCCGATCTCATGAACGCGCCCCAGCCACCCCTCCGCACATCCAGTTTCTTGGATTCAGAATGGTCTGTGACACACGGGAACGGATCTTTTGACACACGGGGACGGGTCTTTTATAGGCTACCGGACGATGCTATCCTTCGGCTTCGATGATGCATCGGTGAATGCGACCAGAACGCACCGGATACTGTTAACCGTGGCGCGTCGGCGAGCGTTTCGAGGTTCGTTCAGGGCTCTGAACATTGTACGGTCGGCATGACGAGGCGGGCTCCGCACGCCGATGCATACCGACTCTCAGCGCAGCCTGCTCAATAGGTTGCCGGACCAATGAACGCCACGATCAGCGAGTTCTTGGGCGATGCGACCATAACGGTATCGCCTGCGGTGGCGGCGGAAAACCGACTCGATGAGATCACCAATCTGAGCATCGGTGACTTGAG
>CAZZCL010000163.1:0-3061 GCA_964652295.1 uncultured Chthoniobacterales bacterium | reverse complement strand
CCTTGGCGGGCGCAGGCGCACCAGCACGATCAGCGCCTGGAGCGAGTTGCTGCGCACCCACGCACCAATGCCCAAGCAGGCCGGCGTCGTGCTCGCCGGCTGCAACAAGGTCCTGCAACTGATCCAATGGTGCTTCGGGCGCAGGTAGTCACGCCCGCGCACGCAGCCCCCCGCGAACCCCTCTCAAGCGCCTGTTTCTTTTCGGGTAAACCTGGGGATACCTAAGCTGCTGGCGCCGTTGTTACCCACTTTCCGGAAACACGCGTGCAGCGCACCGGAAAATCGGTTTCCAGTCCCCCAGGAGGCCGATGTCGGTCGCATACGCTGCTACCACCGCTCAGAATGGGCTTCCGTTGGGACTTGACAATTCCCCAAGGCGAACGGATATTAGGAGGAAGGCGGTTGGATTTCCAATCTTTATGTTGCATACCAACCACTTGCATCACCCCAAAACGCGGCCGTGAGCAAACGGCCTGTGGGCATTTGCCCTTCATCCGTGCGTGGACTACTGACCCATGAGCCAAGGTAACGTCGCCATAGAGAGCATCGGCAGCGTCATTAGTGCGACGATCGATGTTCTGGTAGAAGCAAATCCCGATGACCCGGAGACCGGGGAACGCGCCCATTCCGTGCGCTACGCACTGGTTCAATTCGTCAACCTCGCTGTGAGCGTCAGTAGCGACGGAACACAGGTGAAACCGGACGGCGATAGCGCGCCGATGGGCTCCACCGAAGACATCGAGGTCGCCGGCAACCAGCTTCTACGTGCCACCACGGGATTGGTCGCGGATCTTGAGAATGCCGGTTTTCTCGACGAGCTGAAACAATTGCACCATGCGATCGCCGGCCTGGCGGTATCGATTGCCCGCTTTGGTGCCAAGCTCGAAAGCTTGGAGCCCGTGGCCAATGCCTTCGCTGCGCTGGCCGACGAGACCCACGAGCCCGAGCGCCTGGCAACGCTCGGCTACTTGATGGAGGAGACGCTAACGGCCTTCGGCCCGGGCGTGGATTCCGGCATCGAACCCACCGAATCGTCGCGCCTGATGCACATCGCGTTGAGCAGTATCGCCATCCGCAGTCACGACACCCAACTGATGGAGTGTGCCTTCGACCGAATGGCGGAACACACGCCGGCAGACCTGCAGGCCTTCCTACGCGAGGCTGTTGAAAAAATGGACCAGGCCGGCCACCCCGAAGAGGTTCAGGCGGTAATCCGGGCCTACCACGAACGACATTTTCCGCGAACCACCCGTTGACCGATTCCGGAGAAAAAGCGTCAGAGCCTGAGGTATCCCCACAACAATTTCGCGCCGGACTGTTCATTCTTGCAGTAGTGCGTCGTGGTCGTCCGCGACTCACTGATCCAGTGGTCCGATGGCGTCGGCGAGCGCCGCGACGCTCTCGCGACAGTGCGCCAACGTCAGGAGCAGCCGAGCGAGGAACACCCGCGAGTACTCGCGGCGCTTGTACAGTGCCAACGGTCTACGTTGGGCCTCGAATACAAAAACCCTCAAGAGGTATCCTGATGAAGCGCGAATTTACCCTCGAGTTCTGGCAAGACGATGGTTGGTTCGTTGGCAAGTTGAAGGAAGTTCCGGAGGTCTTCAGTCAAGGCGAAATGCTTGAAGAACTCGAAGAGAATATTGCCGACGCCTATCAGCTAATCGTGCAGGATGACGAAATAGGCAACCATCCACCTGCGCATACGAAAGGGATATTGTTGGACGTGGCATGAAACGCGGTCAGTTCGTAAAGGAGTTGATAGCCGCAGTTACCTGAAGCGTCACGGTAGCCGTCATGACATTTACGCGAATCCTGTGACCGGGAGACAGGCGCCCGTTCCGCGCCACCCCGAGATTCGCGTGAGTCTCTTTAGACTTGTTCGAAGGCAGTTGGAAGTTCCTGAGCAATGAAATGGCCCAAGAACGACACCGAGTGCCGGGGACCAGTTCGACGAGTTCCGGGCGAGTTACGAGAGTTTACTTCATTTCGGCGTTAGCCGAAACCTATCTGAAAGAGGGTGTTGTGCCGGCAAAAAGCCGCGTAGATGCTCAACACATCGCCATTGCTACGCTCGCACGTGTCGATGTGCTGGTCAGTTGGAACTTCAAGCACATCGTAAACCTCCAACGTATCCGTGGCTACAACTCGGTTAATTTGAAGCTTGGCTATCCCATTTTGGAAACCAGATCACCAAATGAGGTTCTGAATTACTAAGATTGAAGCAGTCACCCTAATGCGAAATGCCAGAGAGAAGATCCTCCAGGATACTGCCGGGATGTCTTGGGAGGAAGAGCGTGCATATCTTAGGACGCGCGGCAGCTTCTTTCTTAAGTTTGTCCGCCAAGTTCCCAACGATGGCGCCACCTCCATCGGTCCACTGGCTGCCAGCGCTAAGGCGCCGGCAGCCAGTGGGGCGCGGGGTTTGCCTGATGTTAGACGCACAGAGCCATGATCCAGAACGTGACGCCCGCTGATCTCGGAGAGCCGCACCTGAAGGTTGCTGGCTTCCAACTCTGGGTGCACGGGCGCCAGTTCCCCGAATCCGAGGACTATTACGATGGCAACTGGCTCCGCGTGACGGCACACTGCGGCGCATCGGGTGCGAGCGTATGGGCTCAGGGCGCGATCCTCATGGTCACGGACATCGCTGGTTTCGGCGACGCGTGCGCCACCATGCACAGAAGTGACAGCAAGGCGGCGGGCTTGGATCCCCTCGAACCCGAGCTGAGGATATCGCTCGAGGCCACTGATCGCGTTGGCCACGTGCGTGCCCTGGTGGAGATCACGCCCGACCACCTGGCCCAGGCGCACCGCTTTGAGTTTGAGGTTGACCAGAGCTATCTTTCGGGCATCATCCGGCAGTGCTCGGCGATCGTGCAGGAGTACCCGATTCGTGGCCGGTAGCCCAGGTTTGACACATCGCGAGCAAATTACTCTTATAATCAGTATTTTATCCGGGTCGGTATCGGGGACAGACAACGTTTTCTCGGTTCGCGCTAACAATTCACATGGAGTTCCGAGTTCCGAGTTCCGAGTTCCGAGTTCCGAGTTCCGAGTT
>CAZZCL010000162.1:1715-3095 GCA_964652295.1 uncultured Chthoniobacterales bacterium | reverse complement strand
GCAGCGGCGGAACCACGGCTCTGCTGACCTTCCAGCCGCACCCCCTCAGGGTGCTTGCGCCCGACCGCGCCCCGCCGCAACTGACATCCTTCTCCCACCGCGTTCGCATCCTCCGCCGGATGGGGGTGCATCATCTGCTGGCTCTGCGTTTCAACCGCGAACTTGCCGCTCTCGACCCACGCGAATTCATCGCGCGCCTCGCCAGCTCCGCGAACCCTCTGCGCCACGTTTGCGTCGGTCATGAATGGTCCTTTGGCCGCAATCGCGAGGGAAATATCAACCAGCTGCGTGCGCTCGGCCGCGAGTTCGCGTTTTCTGTGGATGCCATCCCGCCCGTATGCAGCGGCAGCGCAACAATCAGCAGCACAGCAATCCGCGGTGCCGTCCGCGAGGGCAACCTCGCGCTCGCAGCCGAACTGCTCGGGCGCGACTTCGCGGTGTTCGGACGTGTGGTTCCCGGTCAGGGCAAGGGACGCGAGTTCGGTTTTCCCACCGCGAACCTCGATTTGGAGACGGAAGTCCTGCCGCCGGATGGCGTCTACGCCGTGCGCGTGCGGCTTGACGGCGCGGACAGACTCCTTGGCGGGGTCGCAAACCTTGGGATTCGTCCGACCGTCGAGACGACAGGAAATCGCGTATTCGAGGTACACCTGTTCGATACCGCCGAAGATCTCTATGGCGCAGAGGTGGAAGCGGAGCTGGTGGCTTGGGTGCGCCCGGAACGCCGGTTTTCATCGGAGACAGAGTTGATCGGCCAGATCGCAGCCGACACGCAGACAGCGCGCGAGATCCTTACCGATCCCACCGGGGGATGATGCGACCGGGTGGCATCTGCAAGACTGGGTCATGATCAATCCCGCAGTCCAAAAAGCCGGACGGACCTGTGTCAATTGCTGCGTGCGGATTCAACCTGCAATTCGCAGGATCAGATCAGAGTCCCACGGTTCTCACGCAACCAGCGCTCGGCATGTTCATACTCAGGACAGACCCGCTTCACCTCGGCCCAGTATTCTCCCGAATGATTCATGAATCGGGTGTGCATGAGTTCATGCAAAAGAATGTAATCGCGAACAGCCGACGGCATCTGAACGAGACGCCAGTTCAGGGAAATGTTGCCGTTGGAAGCGCACGATCCCCAGCGGCTTCGCTGGTTGCGGACCGTCACCTTCCCGACTCGGCAGCCGTGTTGCGCAGCCAGTTCACGCAGCCGCGCGGGGAGTGTGCGCTTGGCGAGGCTCCATAGCGCGGCGGTGACAGTTCGCTGCAGATCGCGCGGGTAACTATTGAGCCGCCAGCGATGCGGCCCGATCGTCAGCGACGGCGTCGCTCCACTACCGTCGGGTTGCTCAACGCTGATTTTCGTTTTCTCCCCGTCCAACA
>CAZZCL010000162.1:0-1705 GCA_964652295.1 uncultured Chthoniobacterales bacterium | reverse complement strand
CCCGCTGGCGGGTTCGAGAGCCAGGTCGTCAGCTCCTCCCGCAGCGCGCGAGCCAGCCATGCGGATTTGCTCTTGGCAAAACGCAGCGCTTCTCCAACCGTCCCGCAGCGTGGCACTGTGATCCGCGCTGTCCCACGGGAAACGGTCAACCGGTAATGCCGAGCGCGCGGATGGCGCACAAGCACGGCTTCCACAGGAAGACCTTCCACATTCAGGATATGACGCCGGCCGGGTGCAGTCGAAAGCTTCTCGAGAAACCCGAACGTGCGTTGAGTCGCGGCCACGGCCTATTCAATCCCGACCGGAGCCCGGTGCAAGTCGGCTTTTGATTCCGACAACTTTTTTGGCTGGCGCAGGCCTGTCGTCGCCGCATAGTGGGTTCCCGTATGAGTCGTCTCGTAGGTAAAGTCCTGGTCGCGCAAGGCGGCGGTCCCACTGCTGTGATCAATCAAAGCATTGTCGGTGCCGCATTGGAGGCGCGAAAGTTCAGCCAGGTTGAGGCTGTGTACGGCGCGATGCATGGCGTGCGCGGCATTGTAAACCAGGATTTCGTGGATCTCTCCCGCGAAACCAGCCACAACCTCGAACGCGTCGCTATGACGCCATCCTCCGCGTTGTGCAGCACCCGCGACAAGCCGGACGAAGAGTATTGCGCGCGGATGTTTGCGGTCATGCAGCGGCATGACATCCGATACTTTTTTTATGTGGGCGGCAACGATAGCAGCGACACGGTCCGCATCATTGCCGAACAGGCGCGCGAGGCGAGTTACGACTTGCGTGCCGTGCATATCCCAAAAACCATCGACAACGATCTGGTCATCAACGACCACACGCCGGGCTTCGGTTCTGCCGCGCGTTTCGTGGCGCAAGCGTTCAT
The DNA here is from genome assembly GCA_964652295.1 of uncultured Chthoniobacterales bacterium. Lineage (GTDB taxonomy): Bacteria > Verrucomicrobiota > Verrucomicrobiia > Chthoniobacterales > CALDSX01 > CAZZCL01. The sequence continues at coordinate 828 of CAZZCL010000162.1, read as the reverse complement.
GGGGTTGAACCTCGACAACCGCGCCCTTCCGGGTGTGTTGATTGGCACGGTCATGGGGCGTCATGCGGGGTTTCTGACGGCGGCCTCGGCACTCGGCCGTAAGTACGTGGACGATGGCCCGCATCTTGTTTACGTTCCGGAACGGCCGTTTAGCCCCGAACGCTTCATCGCCGATGTGGATGCCGTTTACGGCAAACGCGGTGTTTGCCTTGTGGCTGTGTCGGAAGGCATCCAGGACGAGGCACACACACCCATCGTGCTTAAACTCACCCAAAACGAAGAGCGCGATGCGCACGGCAATGTCCAGCTCTCCGGAACGGGCCTTCTCGGCGATGTGCTCGCGGATCTCATCCGCAGGAATCTCGGCATCAAACGTGTGCGCTCCGACACGTTCGGGTATCTGCAGCGTTCCTACATGGGGGTGGTCAGCGAGCGGGACGCTCACGAAGCCCGTGAAGCCGGCGAGAAAGCCGTGCAATACGCAATGTGGGACGACGTAGACGGTTCGGTCGTTATTAAACGTCCGGTCCTCAATTACAGTGTGGATTATGAACTTGTCCCGCTGACGGATGTCGCAGGCAAAACGCGTCATATGCCGGACGAATTTATCGATCCCGGAGCAAACAATGTGACCGACGCATTCACCGCCTATTGCCGACCCCTGCTCGGCGATAACCTCCCGGAACCGCACCGCATCCGAGCGCCGCGCGTGCCGAGGATCGATTGAGCCTGCGGCCATCGCAGGTTAGCGACCTGCGCTACAGAAGAACGTATCCGATGTTGTGGGTGATTGCGGAGGCGCACCTGTAGAACAGGGCCATGACCTGT
>CAZZCL010000161.1:0-3099 GCA_964652295.1 uncultured Chthoniobacterales bacterium | reverse complement strand
CCGCCACAATGGCGCGGGCGGCGCGCAGCCGGGGCCGGGGCCGGACAAAGTCCTTACGGCGATTTCGAGTTCGGTGGTACGGGATTCTCCGATTTTTTCGAGATGTTTTTTGGAGGCCAACGGCGGCGTTCGCGGCCGGGAGGAAACGTTGGCGGCTTCGAATGGGGCATGGACCGGGAGGATCCTGCCACGGTCGATACGGAGGCGGATCTCATGGTGCCACTTGAGGAGGCTGTGCTAGGTGGCATGCGAAAAATCACCGTGCGGCGCGCCGGCGGCAGCGGGGCTGCACAACAAACGTACGACGTAAGAATCCCCGCAGGCGTGTATGACGGCCAGCGCATCCGGCTGGCCGGCCAGGGCGAACCATCCACGGGTTCGTCGCAACGCGGCGATTTGTATTTGCGGGTGAAACTGGCGCGGCACCCGGATTTTCGAATTGAACCCAATGGCGATCTGTATGCAGACATTTCGCTACCCGCATGGCGTGCGGTGCTGGGAGGAGAAACGACCGTGCCCACGCTGGGCGGCCACGCGAAACTCAAAGTGCCAGCCGGTACGCAGCACGGACAGAAATTCCGTCTTCGCGGGCAGGGCGCCCCCGTACGCGGCGGCGGACGCGGCGATCTATACGCCGTTGCCCAGATTGAAGTGCCGCGCGAAGTTACAGAGCGCCAGCGCGAATTATGGCGGCAGCTTGCGGCAGAGGAGGAAGGCGTGGCATAGATCGGAGTCATGCGCATGCCACTCCCCGACCGCCCGTTGCGCGGGCTATTGCCCCGCCGCCTCAACATCTTCGCACGCTTGCTGCCTGCGCTCCTGGCCTTCGCAGCGGCCCATGGGACGGTCCTGGGAGAGTTCCGTGCCGCATGGATTGCCACCGTGCATAATCTCGACTGGCCATCGCGGGCCGGTTTGTCTCCGGCACAGCAACAGGCTGAACTGCGTTCACAGCTCGACTTCGCGAAACGTCTCGGTCTGAACGCCATAATCTTCCAGGTGCGCCCTGCGGCAGACGCATTGTACGCATCGCGCAACGAACCGTGGTCGCCGTATCTCACGGGAACAATGGGGCGCAATCCTGGATATGACCCGCTTGCGGTTGCCGTGGCGGAAGCACATCGCCGCGGGCTGGAGCTTCATGCCTGGTTTAATCCGTACCGCGCGATTGCATCGAAAAGCGTCACGCCGTCCCGCGATCATATCTCGCGCCGCAAACCGGATTGGATCCGTAGGCATGGCACGAATCTCTGGATCGATCCCGGCGCGGCCGGCGTGGAGGATTACACCATCGGGGTCATCCTCGATGCAGCCCGGCGTTACGACATCGACGGTGTGCATCTTGACGATTATTTTTATCCCTACCCGGTAAAAGGCGCGCGGGAATTCGATGACAGCGCCAGTTACAACGCCTACCGCAAACGTGGCGGACGGCTGGAGCGCGGAGATTGGCGCCGCGCGAATGTCGACCGTTTCGTTCAACGATTGCACAGGGAACTCAAATCGCTTAAGCCAGGATTGAAGTTTGGCATTAGCCCATTCGGCATCTGGCGACCGGGGGTGCCGGACAGCATCAAAGCCGGGCTCGACGCGTATGGCACGCTCGCTGCCGACTCACGAAAATGGCTGCAGGAGGGCTGGGTCGATTATCTTGCGCCGCAACTCTATTGGAACATCGATCCTCCGGACCAAAGCTTTGCCACATTATTGAAATGGTGGACCGCCCAGTCGGCACGCGGGCGGCCCATCTGGCCCGGAATCGCTGTCGATCGTGTAGGCAAAAGCCGCCCGGCGAGCGAGATTGCGCGACAAATCGAACTCACGCGCCGAACGGGCGCCTCCTCCGGACATATTCTTTGGAGCCTTAAAGATGTGCGCGCAAACCGGGGTGGCGTTGCCGATCTATTGCGTAACAGCGTTTACCGATGAATCCCCCCACGTTTGACACGGTTCCTTATGCCCCCGCACAGATTGGCGTTATGATAAACATTCCCCCATCCCGTTGTAACATGTCATGAGTACCTGCTCTCCGCGCGAAGAGCTGCTCGAACTCCTGGCGGTGCGTTCCGCCTGCCGGGGGTCATTTATCCTTGCATCCGGTGCCACCAGCGATTTCTACGTCGATGCAAAACTCACCACACTCGATCCGCGCGGGGCGGCTCTCGTCGGCGCAGCCGGCTGGCAGCTGATTAACGACACCTGTTCCGCCCGAGGATGTGCCATCGATGCCGTCGGAGGTCTGACCATGGGCGCAGATCCCATTGCCTTGAGTATTGGAATCATGGCGGGGCTCGAAGATCCTGCGCACGCGCCGCGGGTGTTCAACGTGCGCAAAACGCCAAAAGGCCACGGGCGCGGCAAGTCGATCGAGGGAAATTTCAATGCGGGCGACCGTGTGGCGGTGATCGACGATGTCATCACCACAGGTGCATCGACCATCCAAGCCATCGACGCCGTGGAACGCGAAGGCGGACGTGTGGAGTTTGTCGTGGCCCTTGTCGACCGCGATGAAGGCGGACGCGACAACATCCGGTCGCGCGGATTCGACACTGTGGCGTTGTTCCATCGTAAAGACATCCTCGCCGTGCGGGATCGTCTTGGTCTCGACTGACCTTATCGAAAAGGATCGCAGGCCTGAGGCGGAAGGTTCCGGTCACGGGCTTACCGACCTTCACATTTCCTGTGCCGAAAATCTTTGACCAATGTTGAGTTCCGGAATAGCCGGGCCTGCCGTTCACACATGCCATACCCCTGCATCCGAAAGCGGGTAAGCCAATTGAACAACCGCGGCACAAGCTGGTTTCCCTCGATGTCGCGAAGTGCCGGGCTTGCGGCGTTATTCCGGCAACAGGGTGCCTTTTTCTAGGTGAATCGTCCGCGAGCCGTACGCAGCGGCTTTCCCATCGTGAGTGACCATGATCACTGTCTTGCCGGCTTCACGATTGAGAGTTTGCAATGTCTCAAGCACATCCTGCGCGGAATGCGCGTCGAGATTGCCGGTCGGCTCATCCGCGACGATCAACGCCGGATCGGTAACTAGCGCGCGGGCAATCGCGGTGCGTTGTTCCTGTCCGCCGGACAACTGCCGCGGCAGGTGGG
>CAZZCL010000160.1:0-3107 GCA_964652295.1 uncultured Chthoniobacterales bacterium | reverse complement strand
GGGGCGATCGCAACCGGCCTGCCGCTGCTGGCCGCAGCCGCATGGATCCTGGCACTGGCCCGCCCTCAGATGGTCACCGAACGCACGCTCGTCGAATCCAGCGGCGTCGATATCATGCTTGTGCTGGATGTTTCCCGCTCCATGTACGCCGAGGATTTCACCATTGGCGGGCAGCGCGCCAACCGCCTCGACGCCGTAAAACAAGTCACAGAACGCTTTATCGCAGGGCGCGAGACCGACCGCATCGGCATCGTCGCGTTCGCCGGACGTCCTTATCTTGTCAGCCCCCTCACGCTCGATCACGACTGGCTTGCCCTCAATCTCGAACGCATCCGCATCGGTCTGGTAGAAGATGGTACCGCCATAGGCTCGGCAATCGCCGCCGCCGCCAACCGACTCAAGGAATCCGAGGCCAAAAGCCGGATCATGGTGCTGCTCACCGATGGCGATAACAACGCCGGTCCCATCTCGCCCGAGACCGCAGCCGAAGCCGCTGCAGCGCTGGGCATCAAAATCTACACCATCGGAGCGGGGAGCCAGGGCGTTGCCCCCTATCCTGTCGTTGATGCATTCGGTCGCACCCAGTACCGCCGCGTGCGCATGGAATTCGACGAGGCCGCCCTCAAACGCATCGCCAACATCGCCGCCGGCGGCTACTATCGCGCTTCCAACACTGAAGCGCTCCAACAGGTCTTCGACGAAATCGATCGGCTCGAAAAATCCGAGGTGGCCATGGAACGCTACAACGAAGTGCGGGATCTTTATCGATGGCCATTGCTTGGTGGTTTCACCGCCTTCTCCCTCCAGCTGCTCCTGCTCAATACGCTGTTCCGCAAAGCACCCTGAACCCTGCCCAATCTGCCAATGACCCAGCCTTTCACCTTTTCCCAGCCGTCTCTGCTCTGGCTACTCGCAACGATCCCGCTTGCGATTCTGGCTATGGTTCTCGGAGCGCGCAGCGCCCGCAAACGCCTTCAACGTCTTGTGCCTGAAAGGCTCCGCTCCGCACTCGTCCGGGCTTCCTCGCCATGGTTGCGCCGGTTGCGCAGCGGGTTTGCAATTGCAGCCCTCGCCCTGGCTGCCATCGCGGCGGCAGGACCGCTACTGGGAGTAGCCCAGGAGGAGGTACGCCAATCGGGTCGCGATGTCATTCTTGCCGTGGATGTCTCCAAAAGCATGCTGGCGCCGGACCTTACACCCAACCGCCTGACACGCGTGCGTCTTGCGGCGCAGGATCTGGTTGCCGAATTGTCCGGCGACCGCATAGGCGTCGTTGCCTTTGCAGGCCGCGCCTTCCTTCAGGCTCCGCTCACTCTCGACGTTAACGCGGCCATCCGATCCATTGTCGGTCTGGAACCGGATGTCATCCCCCTTGGCGGCACAAATATTGCCGAGGCCATCCAGATTGCGCGCGAAGCCTTCGGGGATAACGACGCGCCCAACCGCGTGCTTGTCATTTTCAGCGATGGCGAAGACCTCGCCGACGAATCGGAACAAGCCGCACGCACCGCCGCCGAAGAGGGGATCCGAATCTTCACTGTCGGCGTCGGCACGCCGGAAGGCTCGCTGGTTACCCTCCCCCGTGAGCTGGGGTTAAGCGGCGATTTTATCCGCGACGAACGCGGTGCCCCAGTGCGTTCCCAGCTCGACGAGGCGCGCCTGAAACGCATCGCAGAAATCGGTGGAGGCAAATACCTTCGCCTCGGCGGAGTACAAGGTCTCGACCCGATTGTCAGTGCCATCGCTGCCATTTCCGGGAGCGCCACGCTTTCTGAAACGCGCAAGGCGCCGCTCGACCGGTATCAGGTTCCTCTTACCACGGCTCTTGTGTTTCTGCTCGCAGCCTGGCTCATCCCGGAACGTCGCTCCGCCTCCCCGCCGCCTGCGAAGCCGCCTCAAAACGCCAAAGCGCCGCCCCGCCCACGCGCCCCCGCAACCGCACTCGCCATCGCCGCGGCCTTAGTCCCTTCCGCATTCCACACCTTGACCGCTCGAGCGGAGACTGACCCGGATAGTGTCACGAAGACATCTGAGAACGCCGCCGCATTCGCATTGTATAACGAGGGGCAATACGAAGAAGCCTTCGACGCCCTCAAAGCTTCGGGTGCGCTGTCCACCGGCGGTCTCAACGCCTTCAACACGGGATGCGCGGCCTACAAAGCCGGAGATTTTCAGGCGGCTATCGAGGCGTTCTCCGATTCCTTGAAGTCGTCCGACTCCAAGCTTCTCGAAGACGCACATTACAACCTCGCAAATACACTGGCCAAACTCGGCCAGCAACGTCTCACCCCGCCCGACGGCACAACACCTGCCCACGATACCCCCTCACGCACCCTCGACGATTGGCGCAGCGCGCTCCAGCATTACGACGCTGCGCTGGATCGCAATCCGGGAAACACGCACGCCCGCGAGAACCGTGAACTCCTCCGTCAACTCATCCAATCTCTCGAACAACAACAACAACAGGACAGCGGCGAGCAACAACAGCAGCAGGGCGACCAACAACAACAGCAGCAGGGCGACCAACAACAACAGCAACAGGCCGGTGAACAACAACAGCAGGCCGGCCAGCAGCAACAACAGCAGCAGGATGGCCAGGGCGACTCACAAAAACAGCAGCAACAGGACGGCCGTGAACAACAACAGCAGGCCGCGGATCCGTCGTCAGACGGTGAAAACGTCGACCCTCCGACTGGCGGCGGGGATGAACGCCAACGCGACCAGGCTGCGGGGAACCCTTCTGAATCCCGACCACTTCCCGAGGTGGAACCCCGCGATCGCGAGGGAGAATTGCGCGCAGCCGACGGCGAAGACAGCATCAAGGATCCCGCCGGGAGTCCGCAGGATGCCCCGCCGCAGTCGGCCGATGGTTCATCCCCGGAGGAGAACGGCGAAATGACGCGCGCCCAGGCCGCCCGCCTTCTCGAAGCCTTGCGCGCGGAGGAAGACCGCGTTCTGCTCCATGAACGGACCCGTCCCGAACGTGTCTATAAAGATTGGTAACTTCTCAGCCGGTTCGAACCCATGGCAGCTCCAGCAGCTCACGATTTCATAGCGCAAAGACCAGCCCGACCCGCGCAGGCCGCGGCTCTTATCGTGGCGGCCGC
>CAZZCL010000159.1:0-3157 GCA_964652295.1 uncultured Chthoniobacterales bacterium | reverse complement strand
CCTCGCGGGCTGCCCGCCATTGCAGCCGCAGCGGGAGGCGCACAGGTGGTGGCCAGGCGCCAGCCCCGGCAGCGGCTGCCACAAGTACTCCCTTCAATTGCGCTGCGTCGTCCATCTCAGCCAGCGCGTTATCCGGCGTGAGATATCGCTCGCTTACATTGCGATGCGTTCGAAATGCCAGCAGCAATATGGCAAGGCCCGCTGCCACCGCCCATGGCCCCAACGGCTGCCCGGTCAGGCGCAGGACATAAACCCCTGCCGCTGTCACGATCAGCACGATGCCGAACGGCCCCGCGAATACGTGCAGAAACCAGGCGCCATTCCAGCGTTGTGCAAAGCGCCGCGCCGCACCCTTCCAATGTGCCCGATGCGGATCGTCATCATGCCGGGTAGCCATCCCCAGATGCTCCGCCGAGAGTGCTGCCCGGTCAACTCTGTTGGCCCGTGCCGCAACGCCTCACCCCGCTGCGTTCCCGAATCGTTTACTTTCCAATCTCCCACTCGCAACGACTCCCAGTGTAATCGTAGAACCCACCGTTGGCTTCCTGCCCCAGCCCAGCCAGCGTCGCGATCATTCCACGCACCGATTCGGGCGGTTCAAGAGTCGGCGGTGTCGGCACACCCCGTGTCATGTCGGTCAACACAAACCCCGGTGCCATACCCACCACAGTACAGCCGTCCATCGCCGGATCCGAAGCAAGCACCTGCCACGCCTTATGCAGTGCGGCTTTTCCCATCCCATAACTGAATTGGCCACCTGCCCGCGTCGTCATGCGCACCAGATTGTTCCGCAACAAACCCGCCCCGGAAGTCAACGCTGTGATGATCGCCCCTGGACGGCGTAGCACCGGGAGTAAAGCCCGCGTCAATAAAAGCGGAGACACCGCATCCACAAACAACACCCTCTGCATCCGCTCCGATTGAATGCTCTCAAGATTCTGCTCGCCTTCCGCATAGATCCCTGCGTTATGGATTAGCAAATCCAGCATGCGGCCCTCGCTCTGCACAATGCGGCACGCCGCGCTGTAACAAGATTCCTCGGTCAGATCCAACGGCACAATGCAGCAGCGCTCAGAATGCGCCTCAGACAATTCCAAAAGTGCCGGCGCGTTCACCGTGCGCGCGGCAGCGAATACAAACGCACCGGCCTTAAGATATTGGCGCACAAATTCCAATCCCAACCCGCGGGATGCTCCCGTTATGAATACTGTGAAATCCTGATCCGTCATAACCGTAAAGAGTTGGCTGACAACGTCTTGCCACAACCTTGCGCCTTCTGCGGCTCTTTGCGGCAATTCCCTGTGGAATAAATATAGCCGCAAAAAAGCGCAAAATGCGCAAAAAAGCGGCTAACAAGGTGTTGCCTCAACCTTGCGTCTTCCGTGCCTCTTTGCGGCCAACCGCCTCCGGCATCTGCATCTTCCGTATGCAGCATTCAGATTTGCCTGACGCCGCTAAGCCGGTGCAATTTCTGTACTCTGAAACCACTTCTGAGGGAAGCCGGAATAGGTGCGCAGTAGTTTGTCCGTATGAATCAGTGTGAGGTCTCTCTCCACCGCGATCGCAGAGAGTGTGCGATCGACGAGATCGCCATCATCCCAGTCCCAAAGTCCAGATCGCAACGCGATTTCCGGACTCACGCTTTCCAGCAGGAAATTCTCGAGGGAATGGGAAACCCATTGCTGTGGATCAGGCACATACGGCAGTTTTCCCCGTTTCCATGTGTAGGTGATTTCCGCGACACTGAGTGGCGAAAGATGAAATTCTGTCACCTCCTCCGCCAGGAATTTCTGTAACGGTTTACTCAGTGGCAACCGATGATACCGCCGGAACCAAACTCCCGTATCAAGCAACGCTTTCATCGGAAAGCGGCCAGAAAGCCGGTTTATCCAGAGACTGCAATTGGCCGTCAGAAAAGGTCAGAGGCGTGCTTGAGACCGGCGGAATCAATTTGGAAGGTTTCCGTAGCACTTGCAGGAGAATCCTGTCGCCTGTGGCTACAACCTCCAAAACATCCCCTGGACGGATCGATTTGGGCAACACCACTCGACGTTTTTGATCCACCACCACTGTCATGGTGGGATGCTCCCACATGATCGAATATTTTCAGGGTCAACCTTGCGCCTTCTGCGCCTCTTTGCGGCCTTCCCCTCCAGCCTCGCCTCTCAGGCTTGACATACAGACGCGCATACTTATGCTCCAGGTATGCGAACAACCCTCATCCTTCAGGATGATCTCGTCTTAAAGGCCAAAGCGAAAGCTTTGGAGCAGGGAACGACCCTAAGCGAAATCAGCAATCGCGCCCTCCGTTCTTATCTGCGTGACCCCTCCGCCGCCCCCGACGCACCCTCGCAGAAGCGCCGGATTCGCTTGCCCAGCTACCGGGGTCAGGGACCGGCCATGGATCTCTCCCCTGCACACATCGCCAGGCTCCGCGACACCCACAGCTGAATTACCGGGGTTGGTGCTCCCCGCTTTGAGAACTCAAGACTGCCTGACGCAGACCGGCCCTCATGCGTTGCCCCGATATTAACATCCTCATCTACGCCCATCGGGAGGACCAGACGCACTTCCCGTACTACCAGTCCTATCTTGTAGACCTCGTCAATGGGCCGGCGCCGTTCGCCCTAAGTTCGCTGGTTGCCACCGGTTTCCTGCGGGTTGTCACTCAGCCTACTTTCCCCAACGGACCGACCCCATTGTCTGATGCGCTGCACTTCATCGAGACCATCCTGCGTGCTCCCCGCAGCCACTGGCTGCTCCCTGGCTCGCGTCATTGGGAACTCACGCGTCATCTCGTCGTGGAGACTGGCGCTGTTGGTAAGCGCGTAGCCGACGCCCAGCACGCCGCAGTCGCCATCGAGTACGGATGCACATGGTCCACGCGCGACGAGGATTTCACCGCTTTCGAATCCCTCGGACTCGACCTCGCACTTGTCGGGCCGGACTGAAACCGCTGTTGGCACCCAATCTCGTTAGAAACGACAGGCCCACATCCGATCATCACTCGGGCGGCGCCGTTTGGAATTTTGGAATCTTGAAATCCTAAAATTCTGAAAAGCTGAAGCTGAACCGAGGGCTGTGGGACAGCGCGATCTGGATCGACCGCAGGTCGAGTCCGTGAAGCGGACCGAGTCGAGCGGGAGCGAGCAAGTTA
>CAZZCL010000158.1:0-3241 GCA_964652295.1 uncultured Chthoniobacterales bacterium | reverse complement strand
TCAACTCGCCACGCGTCGCAACGTGCCGTGCTCGCAAAATCCCCTTGAGCAGGCCATTGCAACCTATCAGCGCGCTACTTATCGCGAAATAGGCGATGTCTCCCAGCGGAAATTTCGGGCGCAGCCGCAACGCCGCCTCGTTTTTTTCCGTCAGCGCATCCGCGTCCGGAAAGCGGAATTCGATCCCCGGAAATGACAGGAAAAAATACCGGTTGAGAACCGCCAGAGCCTCTCGAAAACTCGCAGCATTCATGGCTGCGTAAGCTGGCAATCCCACATAAGCCGGCTCGAAACGCCCGGCGATTCTGATCCCGAGATGCGGATCACCGGTCAATGCGAGCACATTCAGAAAGAACGTGCGAAGAGGCGGAAAGCCCGCGCGGAAATCGGGGTCCTGCAAATTTTCCATCGTCAAGCCGGTGCCCGCCAAAAGTTCACTCGGGGCATAACCGTCCTTGTGCAGCATGCGGAAAACGAAGCCCGGATAGTTCATCGGCAGCGCCGGATCGTTTATCGCAAAGGTCTTAGTCTTCATTGGTCCAGGTCAATGATTCAACAATTCGCCGTTCGCAGCGACGGGTTTACTGCTGGGACTGTATTAACAACCGCGATTCATTTATTGTACGCAGAACGATCAAGGTCACCTACAGCGGAACGCTAACATGACAGCGGGTCGGGCGTTAGGAGTGACGTTTTGTCCTCTTTCTGTGTTCTGAAGGTAACTCGTCACCCGGATCTGGGTTGCAATCAGGTACCCGAGCCAGGAGGCTGTCAAAATCCTTGAGGTTAGCTCGTTCGGCCCGATGTGGAAGGTAATCAACCGTTTCCAGTGCTGAACGCTTCTCTGCAGCGGCTGTAATCAGGAATTGGTTCATGGAGTAACCATCCTTCGTCGCGAGCTCTTTGATCGCACGATGGAGGGAATCAGGAACACGGATGGATAATATAGTCATGGTCTGATGATATTTAACGTTGTGGCACGTGTGATGACGAATGTGGCCGATGCTGCGACCGCAAGCTCGAGGACAAGATCGTCATTTGGGTCAGGCAGGAATGGTCTCCAGGCGAAAAACACTTGCTGATGATTGCCCAACTCGCACATACCGTCCACAATCTTGCGGAGGTCATCAGCCGTAAACTGAGGAGTGAGGCCGGGCCGCAGAACGACCGACTCATATTCAAGAACGAGGGCGACAGACACGGCAATACGGATATCCCCGGCGCGTATCGCTCGGAGGATCTGAAAGGTGGCGCCCCGATTCGATCGGAGTCCCGCCACAAGGACAAAAGTATCGAGAACTGCATACCCCCACGGTCTCATTCACGATACCGCATAAGTCTCAAGGAATTTCTTCTGGAGAACGTCCGCGATCACCGGCCACTAGCCGTGGCGCGACTCCTGCACAGGGAGCGAACGCGAGCCCGTCCGGGTAGAGCGGGCGGGTTTCCTTCCCGTCCCCTTTCGGGGTGTGCACGCGACGCACCGCAGGCGCATGATAGCTGCCGCTCAAGGCTCGATCCCGCAAACCGCAAAGGTCGCCGCTCTCAGCCCCCTCTGCCTGGCTCGCTGCCAAAAACTGATTCTCTCGATCTGTCTATCCCGCTCTTGTCAAGCGATCCCATGACTGGGGCTCAACGGACGCTTCCGAAAGACCCCGTGGCCCTTGCCACGCATTTTCGCTCGACTCGAGAACTAACTGCTATAATAATACTGCTCGGCTAAGAAATGAACAATATCTTCCAATTCCTCATTGCGCTTTTATTTTGCTCATGTGAGTCTGTTCCTGACAATCCGAATGCGGAATTGGTGATGGGGCCTGAGAGCGTTATAGAGGCTACTACATTACAGGGAACTATTCAGATCTCATACGTTGATCGATACACACGCAGATACATTTGGGATGGCTACGATAAGACACTCAGGCATCAACCAAGACACAAGAGATGGTATGGCAGCCTCGGCATATACCGACCTCAGGGAGACGGGACCATGCATGCGGTGCTTGAAGAGGGGCAACAGCATTTCCCCAATTACACAGAAGCCCAGACTTGGATCTCGAAGAAACAGCGATTTACCGACCACGTTTGGACACGAGATGGTCTTGTAGTAGGTTGGAAGCAACAAGGAAGGCCGGGAGACGGTTTTCTTGCGCTTCATGTCAGCGTCTGGCAGATTTTTATCGACGGTAAGAAACCAAATTTACCCGGTGCAGCACCAAGCAAAATCCGAAGAACCCCCAATCTATGAACAAAGAGCAGAACAAGGCGCATGCACATAACCTTCAGTCGCTTAGGCTCCTTCGGCGGGTGATTCGCACCGTTTTGGCGCTTGTGCCGAGCGTAAAATGCGCAGAGCACGGAGTGACGACTGATCGGGTGCCATGAGCTGAGGAAAAACGGCCTCTGACTGCGCTGTTCGAGAGCTGGGCAATCGACGTGCCAGAATGCGGGACAGAGTGATTCACGATTATTGCGGGCTGGATTACGGAATCGTTTGGGAAGTGGCTATCAGTGAGGATCCTGATCTTGCCAACAGCCTGGAGCGTGTTCCTGAATTCTTGGAGAAACAATCCGACGAAGCGAACCAGCGCCCTCCAGCACATTGACCCATCCGCACAACCGCGGAGGGTCCACGAGAGATCGGCACGCAACGCACATCATACAATTTGCTGGGCTTGCGCTCCGCCTCCATTCGGTGCATTATGAAGAGCTTGGTCACCGGGGGTATAGCTCAGTTGGTAGAGCGCTTCGTTCGCAATGAAGAGGCCAGGGGTTCGAATCCCCTTACCTCCACGCTGCCCGGTAATCCCCTCTCCGGCTTTCCTCTTAGGTTGCCTACAGGGTCATAACCCGGGCGGATGGCGCATCACGAAACCCTTGCCTGGCCGGCTTCTCGTGGTCCATCGCGGGCCGCTGCCGCGGCGCTCGGTCCAGCCGGTGTCGAAACGCAGGCCGGCCGCCACAAGAAACACATGATTGTTCCGTGCATAAATCGTGATCCAACGCCCGGCTCCGGGTGTTCCGTAGCGCATGAACCCGCGCGATGTGAGAGATCCCCGCAATAAACCCGCCTGATGCAGCACGGAGGATACTGCGCCAGAACAATCGTAACCGCTGTCAAACACCCGCCGATGCCCACCACCATAGCGGTATGGCGCGCCTGCAATCCTGTTCCCGGCACCAATAACCTCATGCACCGCCCGCGGCGCGCGCGGCGGGGCGATGGCTCGTCCATCGCGGA
>CAZZCL010000157.1:0-3253 GCA_964652295.1 uncultured Chthoniobacterales bacterium | reverse complement strand
TTCTCATGATCATCAAAGCAGTCATTCATCCTTCCGAAGAAGGCGGTTTTTGGGCCGAAGTTCCTTCTCTTCCCGGTTGTGTCACTCAGGGGGAGTCGATGGAGGAGCTCAGGGCGAATCTTCAAGATGCCATTAAAGGATGGCTTGAGGCAGGTTCCCCAAGCGACACCGAAGATGAAATCCTCGAGTTGGCGGTTTGAAACAGATTTCAGGCAAGGATCTCGCTAAGGCAATCCAGAGGCGAGGTTGGTTACTTTCACGGGTAAACGGCAGTCATCATATATTTACTAAAGTCGGCAGACCAGAGAGAATTGTCATTCCGATTCATGGAAATCACCCACTAAAGATCGGATTATTGAAAGCCCTGATGAAGATCGCAGATCTCAATAAGAAGCATATCTAGGAAAAGCGAACCCGGCGGTGCACCGAACGGCTACCCGTGTCATGCCGGAGTGCTTGGTCGCTGCGCTCCCGGCATCCGTGACGCCACGGGCAGCCGTCGGTGACCTCTACGTTGGGCATCCTGAACACGGACCAGCGTGGCAGTAGAGCCAGCTGTTTGCAGTCGGGCGGCAAGCTCAGCGCCTTGCGACACTGGCACAAGGCGGTCGTGCGTTCCGTAAATCAACAACATGTGCGGCGCGCTTGCGCTGGCATCGGTGACCGGGAAAGCCGCCTTCGCGAGATCCGGCCGTTGTGAAGGGGAGGCGCCAGGCAATCGCGAAACGGAGCTGCCTTCGCTATCGATGTCATGACGAGCAGGCAGGGCGAGATCAAGGCGCGGTTATAATTTGTGATTTCAGATTCATGAGGGTGGATGGCCCCGAAGCGCGTCCGGGTTCATGACTTGAAGACGCCTGCGGATGGGAACTGGTTACAGCCCATTCCGGCAAGACGCTGTACCCCGTACGGGCACGGCGCAGCTTGAGGAGTCGGCCACTCCCGGGTGGCGCAGAGGCGCAATAACGGGGCGGGGCGCTTGAATCTGCGGGGTGCCACCGGTACGTTTGCGCCGTTGTTGGTCCCACGAGGCCGCGGATCAAGCCATGCAAGCGAACATTTATTGCGACAATCCCTACGGCGCTTCGCGCCGCGTGAGCCGTCCTGTGAAAGCCGGCCGCGTAACGATCGGTGGCGATGCGCCTGTGGTCGTTCAATCCATGATCACCTGCGACACAATGGATACCGAGGCTGCCGTCGCGGAGTCGATGCAGCTTGCGGATGCCGGGTGTGAAATCGTGCGCATCACGGCACCCACAGTCAAAGACGCCCGCAGTCTCGGGGCGATCCGCGATGGTCTGCGCTCACGCGGATGCACCGCGCCGTTGGTGGCCGATATCCATTTCAAGCCCGAGGCGGCCATGGAAGCCGCGTTGCATGTCGAGAAAGTGCGCGTAAACCCCGGCAACTTTGCGGATTCCAAAAAGTTCAACACCCGCGAGTACACCGACGAGGAATATGCGGCAGAGTTGGAACGCATCCGCGAACGGTTTTCACCGCTTGTCCGACTGTGCGCGCAGCGCGGGGTTTCCATGCGCATCGGGGCGAATCACGGAAGTTTGAGCGACCGGATTATGAACCGATACGGCGATACGCCGATGGGGATGGTCGAAAGCGCGCTGGAATTCGCGCGCGTGGCCCGCGACCTCAATTATCACGACTTGGTCTTTTCCATGAAAGCCAGCAATCCCAAGGTGATGATCGCAGCCTACCGATTGCTCGCCGCGCGATTGGCTGCCGAGGGGTCGGATTGGAATTATCCCATTCATCTTGGGGTGACCGAAGCGGGTGATGGCGAGGATGGACGGATCAAAAGCGCTATCGGCATCGGGTCTCTGCTGATTGATGGTATTGGTGACACGATCCGCGTTTCCCTGACTGAAGATGCGGTGCAGGAAATTCCCGTGGCCCGCGAACTGGTGCGCACGGCCGGGAAGGAAAGAATGCAAGGGACTACGCCCGCAGACGCGTCCGTGCCATTATTCTACAACCCTTTCGATTACTCGCGGCGTGAAGCTGGCTGCGTGGAAGCAGGCGGTGTGCAGATCGGTCCGCCGCACACCGTGCGCGTGGCCATGCGGCGTTTGGCGTACGACAAAATCGCGCATAAAATCGATCGGTTAGGCGATTATAAGCCGGAGTTTGTCTACGAAGACAGCGAGACGATCGAACTCGATCCACGCGACGCTGCCGCATGCGCCGCAATGGACAGCCTGTCCGCACCGCGTCTTGTCACCGTGGCCGACGGACTTGATGTCCCCGTGATCCCTGCGTTTCGCCTGCTGGCGGCCCGGGTGCGTCACCATCCCATTCTGCTCAAGGATACGTTGTCCCCGTGCGCGGATGGGACGGAGTCATTCCTCTCAAACCTGCTCCGCGCAGCGATGAACATCGGCGCGCTGTTGTGCGACGGCATCGGCGATGCCGTGCTTGTGCACGGCGAAGATGCGCCTGGCCAATCCCTGCGCCTTGCGTACAACATTCTTCAGGCTTCCGGCGCGCGCCTGTTTAAAACCGATTATGTAGCCTGCCCGTCCTGCGGACGCACGTTGTTCAATCTTCAGAGCACGACGGCACGGATCAAGGAAGCCACGGGCCATCTCAAAGGTGTGCGCATCGCTGTCATGGGTTGCATAGTCAACGGACCCGGCGAAATGGCAGACGCCGATTTCGGTTATGTCGGCGGCGCTCCCGGCAAGGTAAATCTGTACGTGGGCAGGAAAGCCGTGAAGTTCAATATCCCCGAAGCCGATGCTGTCGACAGCCTGGTGGATCTCATCAAGGAGCATGGCCGGTGGATCGAGCTACCCGCCGGAGGTGTGGTTGTTCCCGCAGAATTGTGAGCGAACCGCTGATCGAAATCCGGGGGTTGACCAAGCGTTACGGGGCAGGCGAGACGGAGGTGATCGCTCTGGACGCTGTCGATCTCGATATCGCTCCAGGGGAATTTCTCGTGCTGATGGGTCCGTCGGGTTCAGGCAAATCGACGTTGCTGCACGTTATTGGCGGGATCGACCGTCCGACATCGGGCCGATGCACAATCGGCGGGGTGGACGTGGTTAAACTCTCGGAATCCGAGCTAGCCGAGTGGCGCAATCGCACCATTGGATTCGTGTTCCAATCGTTCAACCTGATCCCTGTGCTAAACGCGCAGGAGAATGTCGAGTTGCCTCTGCTGCTGACATCGCTGTCTTCGACCCGGCGACGCGCCCTGGCCGCTGCGGCGCTCTCGCTTGTCGGCCTCACCGACCGC
>CAZZCL010000156.1:0-3291 GCA_964652295.1 uncultured Chthoniobacterales bacterium | reverse complement strand
TATACTGCCTATAGGCATAAATCGCGCTTTCCTCACGTAGATTCTCAGAAAGGCTCGTTAACCTTCTGTATCTGAGTTATACTTGCTGCTACCCAGTAGCCGCCGTGGATCTTGTTGCAGCGATGATCAGGATCGAGTTTTCAGAGCAGGAGTTGAAGCAAATTCAGCAGTTGCGTTACGAGCACGCACATCCGAGAGTGCGTCGGCGCATGGAGGCCCTGTGGTTGAAGAGCCAGGGTCTTGCACACCAGGAGATTTGTCGGCTCGCAGGCGTATCGAGCAACACCTTACGGAACTACCTCAGACTGTTCCAAGCCGGCGGGATCAAGAAACTGACGGAACTCAACTTCTACGCACCGGCAAGCGAACTGCAGCGCCATTGTTATCAACTTGAGACTTATTTCCGCGAACATCCGCCCGCGACGCTCAACGAAGCGGCAGCAAAAATCGAGGAGCTGACCGGACTCAAGCGCAGCCCAAGCGCCGTGGGTCGGTTCCTCAACGCGCTCGGCATGGCGCCGCGACGCGTCGGAACCATCCCTGCAAAAGCCGATCCGGAAAAGCAGGAACACTTCAGAGTCAACGAGTTAGAGCCGCGGCTCGAACAAGCCAGGCAGGGAAAACGCGCTATTTTTTTGTCGATGCTGCTCACTTCGTGCTGGGGGCCTTTCTCGGGATTCTGTGGTCATTCTCCCGTCTCTTTGTGAAGACATCCGCCGGGAGAAGACGGTTCAACGTGCTGGGTGCGTTGAATGCAATCACACATGAACTGGTGATGGTCACGAACGATACCTACATTACGGCGGACAGTGTCTGCGAACTGTTGCGGCGCATTGCGAAGCTGAATCTTGGCATGCCCATCACGCTGGTGTTGGACAATGCCCGCTATCAGAAGTGTAAGATCGTGACCGCATTGGCTTTGCAGCTCGATATCGAGCTGCTTTATCTCCCCGCTTATTCACCCCACTTAAACCTCATTGAAAGGCTCTGGAAATTCGTTAAGAAAAAGGTTCTTTACTCGAAATACTACCCCAATTTCACCGAATTCCAAAACGCTATTACTGATTGCCTTAACCAAACACACACAACGCACAAAAAGGAGTTGGAGTCTTTGTTCACACTGAATTTTCAGACATTCAAAAAATGTGAGTTTGTGCCTATATAGAGGTATAGCTAAGCTTCCCGAAACCGTTCGCCGGATCGAGTATAAGAGTCGTCAAATGAAGAAAGTTCCTGATTTTCTGATTATAGGCGCGATGAAAGCCGGCACTACCAGACTTTATGAGATGCTGTGTGACCACCCACGCGTCGTGCCAGCCTCCGCCAAGGAGATCCATTATTTCACAATGCATAAGGACAAGCCACTTCTCTGGTATCTCGATCATTTTCCGGACTCCGTCACTCATCTCACTGGCGAGGCGAGCCCAACCTACATGAGCGAGGCCAGCCTTGAACTGGTCAGGAGAATCCGCGAGACGCTTCCGCGCACCAGGATCATCATGATCGTCAGAGACCCGGTCGCCCGCGCAGTCAGCCAGTTTCATCATCATCGATCCATTAACACGGCGCCGGAGCTTCAAGACCTTAGCGTCAATGAGTTTTTCTCCCGTCCCCGACCGGCGCCGAACGATCCGGTTAAGAACAAAGTGGACTGGTATCTGCGGCAATGTCTCAAGACCAGTCATTACACCAACGCTTACCGGCTTTACAGCGGCGTTTTTGGTCGCCACAAAACATTCGTACTGCATAACGAGGACCTCCTTGAGCAACCGGCGCACACCCTGAACCGGGTGTTTCGTTTTCTCGGTCTGACGGAGGTCGGTTCGGATATCTCCCATGAGGTTCGGTATTCCAACGGCAGCAGCCCCGACGAGCTCTGTGACGAAGTGCGCCAACGCCTCGAGGAAGAGCTGTATCCTGACTACCTGCGCTTCAAGGATGAAACCGCGACAGCAACTGAAGACGCCGAAGCCGTGGTCAAGGAAGGCCGGGAAGATTGGTTATTTCTGACGGGCGGTTCCAATCATGTGCAACAGCTCTTTACTGAAGCGGGAACTTCTGCACTGAACCTTGATGGCTGGGTGGAGATCATCACCGCGCGACAGGAACGCGCGCGCCAGAATCGCTATGTACATCTCCATGTGCTGGCACCGGACAAACTGGCGATTTATCCGGAATATTTTGACGGCGACCTGAACGCGGGACCCGGTCGCGCACTGATGCAGAAATTGACAGAGGCTGGTGCAACCCAGGCCATCATTGACCTCTGGGAACCGCTGCGTCGCGCGAAGACAGAGGGCCTGATCTACTGGAAGACGGATTCACACTGGACCACACTGGGACACTGGGCGGCATGCAAAGAGATCTGCTTGCGTCTGGGGATAGCCGCAGGCGATCCGCTGATCGAAGGACCGGTCCAACTTGCACTGAGGGACCTCGGCGCGAAGGTCCGGCCCCTGCAACCGGAGTTGACGCAAGGCCTTCGCTTTACGGCAGCGTCGACCCGCACCTGGCGTAACGAACTCGTAGCATTCAAGGAGCAGGCGAAACGGGACAACGATATGGGTCTCCACGTCGGCTCGGCGGTGGAATTCTCGAACCCGGAAGCGGTTGACAGACGACGCGTACTGTTATTCGGGGACTCATTTGCGGAATACCGGGAGGGTCACCTGACGCACATGTTGTCGAAGTATTTCTCGACGGTCCGCTTCGTCTGGTCAGTCAGCATTGACTACCGCGTCGTCGAGGTATTTTCCCCGGATATTCTGCTCACCGAGAATACTGAACGCTTTTTAACCTATGTGCCGGACGACCAGTTCGAACTCGATGCAGTGGTAACAGAAAAGCTCCGCGCCCAATCGGCTGAGGTACGCGGGGAATAGCCGACTGGATGGGTTACGATCAATATTCAGATAAGTCTGCAACGCATTGTCTGATGAAGGGCAGAAGGCTATATTTAGGCGTGAATCCCAGTTCAGCGTGAACCTGTGCGGAGTTGAAGCATGCATTGCCAGTCAGTTTTCGCAACGTTGTCAGCGTCAGTGGCATCGCCCGGTGAACGCCGCGCTCAATAACAGAACCTGCGCCCGCTGCTAATCTCAATGCCCACATGGGTACCGTCCAACGCGGTATCGGTCGACCGGCGGCGAGGCAGGATTGCTCATAGATCCAGCGAGTCGAATAACAGTTGCCGTCGGTCACCAGGTAGGTCCGACCGCTGGCACGCGGATGCTGGATGCAAAGCAGTGCTGCCGCGATAACATCCTCGACATGCACCGCGCTGCGGTGATT
>CAZZCL010000155.1:0-3327 GCA_964652295.1 uncultured Chthoniobacterales bacterium | reverse complement strand
CGCTCGGCTTGCACCGCGCGAAGGGCAGGGCTTGCGCGATGGGTGCAAGGGACGGCGAGCAGACATGTTGGCTTCCACTCAGGCGGTCCGATTCCGGTGCTGCACCTGCCTCGCAACAGCCATTCGCTTGTGCCAGCAGACCGTCTGGAATAACGTCGCCGCGTCAAAATGCAGATTTGAGGAATGATATGGGCAGCACTGGGTCTGGAAGCTTCTCGGACTATCCCGGCTCGCGCCCGAAGGAAGGAGGCCGAGGGGCCGGAGGTGGCGGCAGCAGTGGGGACGATCGCTGCGAGCGGGCCTTTTCTTGCCTCTTGGAGGAGGTCGAGCACTGCGAATACTTCTCCGTAAACGGGAACGTGCCTCCGGTTAGCACGGCGCTATCTATCGAGCAGCGCGGCAGGCTCTTTGCGGTCGACTCAGGCGGCCGAAGCGTGGGAGCGCTTCCGACCAGATTCAATTACCTAGCCGACTGCCTAACTGCGGGCTTCGCCTATGAAGGGCGCGTGAACGCCTCGGCATCGGCTCCAGCGGCTTCCGTCAACGTTGACTTCGCGCCCCGCCGGACATGAGGGCCAACGATGCCCTTCTGCTGGTCGGCGAAGTCTACGTGGACTTCACGCTCGCGAAGGTGGGAGTGGATAGTAAGCTGCGGCTCGGTGGCATCGTCCACGCCGCACGCGGTCTTTGGGCAATAGACGCGCGCTTTGCCGTCGCCGCCGTGTGCCCCGGCTACCTAGTCGATCAGGCCCGCGCCTATCTAGAAAGTCTTGGATGCAATGAGTTCATTTGGCTAGCGGAGGTCAAGGGCGCGCCGAACGTCATAGCCATTGGTGACCCGACCGAACTTGCGGATCAAGCCTATCAGGAAATCCTGAGAGACGAAAAATCCGTGAGCTTTCTTGGCAACGTGGCAGATCTCAAGGCGTTCAAGACCTGCCTAATCTTTCCCGGGAAGTACGACCTTGCGGTTCTGAGAACCCTACTGGCTCCGGACGTGGAGGCAAGCTTCGACATCGCTTATGATTTTCCTGATCTTGAGGTGCTCGCTCCTTTCAAGGAGAACCTTGCTGCAATAATTACATCTACTTCATCCCCGCGCTTTTTAGCCCAGGCATCGAATGACGTGTCAACCCTGCTGGATGATTTACGCGGGTTTCTGCCGCGATGTGTTGTACTTAAAGAGAATCGCGGCGGCAGCCGCGTCTTCAATCTTCGTACTGATGCCGAAGAGGAGGTTCCGGCACTTCTCGACAAAACCTCCAACTCAGTCGGGGTCGGCGATGTGTACTCGACCGTATTCGTGTACATGCTCGGTACGGGGGTATTTGACGCCGCATGGAAAGCAGGGCGAGCTGCGACATGGTACGCCCAGACAACCTTCCCGGACGACTTCAAGAGGGACGTTCGGCGCAGCCTCGCGCTGTCGATCGGTCAAATGCGCGCACTTGGTGGAACGTTCCTGCCCTGGCACGCAAGGCAAGCCCTCCAGATATACTTCGCCGCGCCTGATTTTTCCTACATTGATCGGAAATACATTGATGAGGCCCTTGGGGCGCTTGCCTACCACAATTTTCGCGTCCGCCGCCCGGTACAGGAGAACGGAGAGCTAAAGCCGCACAGCCCGATGCATGAGATGCACGCGGCATATGCGCGTGATTTAAGCGTTTTGGCTGAATGCGACCTTGTCTTTGCGCTGCCTCTGGAGCGTGATCCCGGCACCCTTGTTGAAATCGGAATTGCACTAGCAGCAAACAAACCAGTAATCGCTTATGATCCGCTAGAAGAAAATGCCAACACTATGGTGATAGTTGGTGCTGCTGTTTATTCTTCGGAGTTAGGCAGATGTCTGAACGGTCTTTTCGAAGTCGCATCCAAACTTAGGATTAGCCAAAAATGAGGCAGGCCGTCGTCTTAGCGTCAGGCGGGCTCGACTCAACGACCGTCTGCTATCTGCTGGCCGGGCAGGGGATCGAAGTTCACCCCATTTTCTTCGAGTACGGCCAGCACTGCGCAGGCGCGGAATGGGCGAAGGTTAACGAACTTCTACGGGAGAGGACGTTCCCACCCGAGCGATTGAACATCTCGGATATCTTTCGGGGCTCATCGTCACGGATGATCGTGGAGGCGGACCTTTGGAAGGAAGCTGTCTCCGATGATGACCTGTACCTGCCATACCGGACCATGTTGTTCTTTGCCGTGGCGGCAGCCCGTGCCCAAACGCTGCGAATTTTGGACGTGTACTCTGGCTTCATCAACAGTAACCATGCCAAGGAAATCGATTGTAGCACTCATTTCATGAACGGGCTGGAAGAACTCTCAAGAGGCGTAGGTGCGGTGCGGTTCCATGCCCCGTTCCGTGAGAGAACAAAAGCAGATGTTGTTCAACAAGCGCTAAGGCTTGGCGTACCAATCGGGCGGACCTTCTCATGCCAGGCATCAAGCTCGTTTCCATGCGGCGCGTGTCCCAACTGCGTAGAACGGCGGAATGCCTTGGTAGGGTTGGGCATCTCGTAACGAGGTATGTGGAGCATGGCGCAACGACCGGAATACTCGGATCCCTTGTGTGCCGCGCGCTGCATCGCCGACTATGTTGTTCAGACTGGTGTTCTATCGTCCCATGTGTCCGTCAGACCTGTCTACCATCACATGGGTGCAGTACTGGCTGACGCGGTACTTCAGGCTGGGCTTAACTACGCGAAGGTCGTGAGACCCCGCGTCGTGTCTATCCTAAAGACGTTTCCTGACGCTGCGAATGTCAATGTCTTGACCGAGGTGATCGAGGCAGAGGGTACTGCGAGATTTCTACAGTGGGAGCATAACGAAAAGATCTTTCGTTTCGATAGTCTCTTGGCGTTTGTGCGTAGCGCGGGAATCGAACATACGTTCGATCTAGCAAAGGCCCTCCGTGACGATGGATTTCGTTTAGATATTCGACAGGTACGTGGGGTGGGCCCCAAAACCGTTGATTATATTGCTTGTCTTGTTGGCTTGGATTACATCGCCGTGGACCGTCACATCCGCAATTTCGCGCAGCGTGCTGGTTTGGAGAATCGTAATTACGATTATCTACGTGATGTTTTTACTTTTGCAGCGGATCTTCTATGCCTTTCCAGGCGTGAATTCGATGCAATTATTTGGAAACATCAATCGATGCGCGTTGCACGGCAGCTCTCGCTTGAGCTCACCCAATAGAATTACCTTCTTCGAAGGAGGCTCACCGCCTCGGTCGAGCTGCGCGCCGGCGTTAGTCTGCAGTGGCAACGTGGGCTGTGGGCCGCGCCACAATGATCAAGGTCCCTGTTCGGCGCAGAACGGTCTGGCGGG
>CAZZCL010000154.1:0-3492 GCA_964652295.1 uncultured Chthoniobacterales bacterium | reverse complement strand
TTCGGGCTCGAGGGGCGTATCGCCGCGCTGGAAGCCTGCTACGCCGCCGCCTGCGAAGTGTGAACCCTCCGGGCTCCGGTTTGCGCCGGAGCCTGCGAAGGCGATACTTAAGGCACCGTGAAGCAGACAATCCACAACGTGCATTGCCGGGAACACAATCCGGGCGGGACGCATTCGTGCCTTGCGGAACGCATCGGGCGGGTCATGACCGAAGACACACGCCTTGAAGCGGTGACGTTTCACGTGGGCGACCACAAGGTTCAGATCGCCACGCTTGGTGGGGGCGACATGTCCGAGGTTGAGAATCGTGTCACGGAGCTGATACAAAACGCCGATCCGGCTTGCGGTTTGCTCAATGGCTCGTGTGCGGAGTGCACGGAACATCATGTTTCCAAGGCGACTGGTGGAAGGGTTCAGGTGCGTTTCGAAGGCGGGCGCATGATCGTGGAAAAGGAAACCTGCCCGACCGCTCCGCGATTCTGGCGGTGGACATCCTTGAAATGGCCTGAGTTCGTTCAGCGCCAGCCTCCGCTGTTGCATCCTCCGGACGAAGGAGCAGTCGGCCATGAACATCATCACGACCACATGGAATGGCCGCAGCTCGCGGCGTTGGCTGGTGCGTGCGCGGTGTTTGCCATTGGCGCCTGGGCAGCCTCGATGCTTGGCGCGTCTGGCTGGGTGGTTGTCGCCCTCTATCTCTGCGCGTACGCAGCCGGTGGATGGGACGCCGCGGGCGAGTCATGGGAACGGCTGCGCGAGGGTCGGTTGGACGTTCATTTTCTGATGCTGTCGGTCGCGATTGGGGCGGCGGCGATCGGTGCGTGGGGTGAGGGCGCCCTGTTGTTGTTCCTGTTCTCGGCCTCTGGCACCATGGAGCAGTTCGCGATGGGCCGTACGCAGCGCGAGATTTCGGCGCTGCTGCGCGGGGCGCCTAAAACCGCCACCGTCCTGGACGATGCCGGTGGCGAGCGCGAAGCGCCGGTGGGCGAACTGACTCCCGGCACAATTCTGCGCGTGACCGGCGGAGCCATGGCGCCCCTCGACATGGAAGTGTTGCGCGGAGAAACGGAGTTTGATGAGTCCAGTTTAACCGGCGAATCGACACCGGTGCGCAAAGTTGCCGGTGACGAGGTGCTGGCAGGCACATTGAACCTCTGGGGGGTGGTCGAAGGGCGCGTGCTGCGTCCTGCGGGCGAAAGCGCACTGGAAAAGATGATCCGGCTCATCCGCGAGGCGCAACATCTTAAGGCGCCCGCGCAACGGTTCACCGATCGGTTTGGAACCGGTTACACCTGGGCTGTGCTCGGTTTATGCACCCTGATGTTCTTCGTGTGGTGGGCGATGGGCGCCGCCCCGTTCGCCGGCAACGCGGAGAATCCCGGCGCATTTTATCGGGCCATGACGTTGCTGGTGGTGTGCTCGCCATGCGCGCTGGTTTTGAGTGTGCCTTCCGCGGTTTTAAGCGCCATCGCAAGCGCGGCGCGTCGGGGCGTGCTGTTTCGCGGTGGGGCCGCCGTGGAAACCCTTGCGGGGATCTCCGCCGTTGCGCTGGATAAAACCGGCACATTAACCGAGGGCGAGCTGGCTCTCGAAACTGTCGAAGCGGCGGACGGCGATCGCGACACGCTCTTGCAACGGGCTGCGTCGCTCGCGCACTACAGCGATCATCCTGTTTCCCGGGCCGTCTGGCGGGCCGCCGTTGCGGCAGGCACAGCCCCATTGGCGGTGGACAACTTGCACAGCGTGCCCGGGCAGGGCGTAAGCGGGGTTGTAGACGGGATGCCTTCGGCTTTGGGCCGCCACGATTTCGTCTCGCCGCTATCCGGTGCGGCAGCTACAGAGGATTCGGAAGCTCACGACGGACGTGTTGTGGTGTGGTTCGGAGCGAACGGTATGATCGTCGGCCACCTGATTTTCCGCGATCGACTCCGCGCGGACGCGGCCGGGTTGTTGGCAGATCTCAAATCGCGCGGCCTCGCGCTCTATATGCTCACAGGAGACAGCGCGGGTGCGGCGCAGCGCATCGCCACAGGATTGCCGTTGGACGGCGTTTTATCCGGACTGTTGCCCCGGCAGAAAGTTGAGGCTGTCATGGAGCTCCGGGGGCGACATGGTCGGATTGCCATGATTGGCGACGGCGTCAATGACGCCGCGTCCCTTGCGGCGGCAGATGTGGGTGTGGCGATGGGTGCACGCGGATCGGATAGCGCGCTCGAACAGGCCGAGGTCGTACTGCTGAAGGATCGCCTCGAAAACTTTCTGGTTGCACACAGTTTAAGTGTGAAAAGCCGCCGGGTTATCTGGCAGAACATTGCCGTCTCGCTCGGTACAGTTGTCCTGATGGCAGGCACGATTTTGTTGCACGGCGCGCCGCTCGGCCTTGCGGTCCTCGCCCATGAAGGCAGCACTGTGATGGTGGTTTTGAACAGTCTGCGTTTACTCGGTGCAGGCGGACCGTCTGTTCCGCGATGAGCGGTCCGATGAATGCCAACGTATTTACCTATCCGGAGCTGGCGGCTTTTTCCGGAGCATTGACGCACGGGTTTATCGCGCGCGTTGAAGAGATCGATGTCGCCACCGATCGGGAAACCGCGCTGGCCCGCCTTGAAACCGTGCACCGCCGCGCGCTGGATGCTGTCGGGTTGCGTGGACGTCCGTTGCGTGTTGTTAGACAGGTGCACGGTACCACCGTCGCGGTGCTGGACGATCCGCGCCGCGATTGGGCTTCGGTTGAGGCCGATGCCCTGATTACCGACTGTCGCGACATTATCATCGGCATTTATGTGGCGGATTGTTGTCCGGTGTTTCTCGTCGATAACAGAGGACGGGCGGCGGGTCTTGTGCATTCGGGACGTAAAGGTACGGAACGCGGCGTCGTTCCGGCTGCTATTCAGCGGCTGTGCAGAGTGTACGGTGTGGCACCGGCCGATCTTGTCGCGTTGCTCGGTCCATGCATCCGCCCGCCGCATTATGAAGTGGATTTTGCTGCCCAGATCGCAGGACAATGCCGCGAGGCCGGTGTTGGAACGGTGGCCGATTGCGGCGAAAATACCGGGGCCGATACGGAGCGTTATTATTCGTATCGGATGGAGAAAGGGCGCACCGGACGGATGCTGGCATTCCTCGGATTGTTAGGCCAAAACTTTGTGAGCGCAAAGGGCGGTCCGGGAGTTAGAGACTTTAAATCATGCTGAAATTATCCGATCAGGAAAAACAGGAGATCATCCGCTTCATCGAGACGGGCAAGGCCTTGCCGGAGAAGTATCGCTTCCTGCTCTTTGACGACAAGCGGGAGGTGGAGCTGGTCTGGAATGGCAAGACGAACGAAGTCTGCAATCTGGTGATGCCCTTCCAGACCATCGTGCAGGTGGATGAGCCGCGGGCGGAGAAGCCGGAGCAGACGGCGGCGCAGATGGATCTGTTCTCCACCGATGCCCGCGGGCGGCAGCTCAAGGGCTGGACCAACAAGCTGATCTGGGGCGATAACAAACT
>CAZZCL010000153.1:0-3499 GCA_964652295.1 uncultured Chthoniobacterales bacterium | reverse complement strand
CTTTCACCTTGCTGCGCCTTCATGGAAGAGCCCGCTGTCCACGTGTCCACGTGTCCACGAAGAGCCCGTCGGCGACCAGCGGGTGGAAGTCGAGGTATTCGCCGAACGTGCGAATGGCCATGACGACGCCCGTCGTGCCCTCGGGCAGGCCGAGCGTGGTGCGCTGGAACTCGGCCAGGCAGGCGTGGGCGATGCGGAAGAGTTCCTTGATGTGCGCTTCTCTTTTTGACCTGTCCCTGCGCTTCTCTTTTTGACCTGTCCCTGCGCTTTCGTCCCTGCGCTTTCGTGTCCCTGCGCCTTCACACCCGTCGTTAACAAGTGTTGTTAACCTGTCCCTGCGCCTTCACTTTCGCACCTTAACAAGTGTTGTTAACCTGTCCCTGCGCCTTCACATGCCATTTGGCAACAACGCCACTAATATCTGGCCGGGTTAAGGTTAATAGAAGCTGTAGATCAAACCTTCAGGAGATGGCACTGCCACTCAAATGTCTTGCGCCGACTCTGTACCACGAAATAATTCTCATGCGCAGTTATTTATGACGTTGTGTTTAAACTACAACTTGGTCCAAAAATCAGTTGCACCTCAGCCATGTAATCTACCTAATTTGTTTACACCGTTGTTTCACTGTGCTTTCAGTCCCTGCGCTTTCATATTTTGCTCAAAATCCTTCCTAGCTGCGGAACTCGGCTTAGTGCGCGTCGAGCCATGTGCGACCGTGGCCGGTCTCGACGCCGATTTCCACGCCGTTTAAAGGCAAAGCGCGTTTCATTCCTTCCACAACCAAATCTCTCAGCTCTTCGAGTTCTTGTCCCGGCGCCTCGAACAGCAGTTCGTCATGCACCTGCAGAAGGAGCTTTGCGCGCAGCCCGCGTTTAAGCAGCGCAGCGTGCACACGGCTCATGGCGAGTTTGATCATATCCGCGGCGGCACCCTGAATAGGCATGTTGATTGCATTGCGCTCCGAGGCCATGCGGGTGGTCATGTTGCGCGAGACGATATCCCGAAGATAACGCCGCCGTCCGGTCAGCGTCTCGACGTATCCGTTGCGTCGCGCAAACTCCAGCGTGGTCTCGATATAATCGCGCACTCCGGGAAACCTGTTGAAATAGGAATCAATGAGTTCGGCGGCCTCGGCACGGCTTGCGCCGAGGCGTTGCGCAAGGCCAAATGGTGTGATGCCGTATGGGATGCCGAAGTTGACCATCTTGGCTTTTGAACGCATCTCCCGAGTGACGTCATCCCGGGCCACGCCGTAGATGTGCGCGGCCGTGGCGGTATGAATGTCTTCGCCTTCAGCGAATGCCGCGCGCAAATTCTCGTCTTCGCTGAGGGCGGCGATGATGCGCAGTTCGATCTGCGAATAATCCGCAGAGAGCAGAATGTGCGCGTCGTCGCACGCGACGAACGCCTTCCGGATCTCGCGTCCGAGTTCTGTGCGCACCGGAATGTTCTGGAGGTTGGGATTGTCAGAAACCAGACGGCCGGTGGCCGTTTGCAGCTGGCCGAACGTGGTATGGACACGTCCCGAGTTGGGCGAGACGGCTGCGGGCAACTTCGCCGCATACGTGTTTTTCAGCTTGAGCACTTCCCGATACTCAAGCAGGCGCGCCACGATTTCATGATGTGGCGCCAGGGATTGCAGCGCCTGTTCGTTGGTGGCGTATTGGCCGGTGGCGGTCTTTTTGGGTCGATCAACAAGCTTAAGTTCATCGAAGAGCACCTGACCAAGTTGTTTGGGGGAGGAGATCTGGAATTCCCGCCCGGCGAGACGCCAGATATCGCGTTCGGCAGCGGCGATGGCCTCGACCAGCTGCCGCTCGAAACGATCAAGCGCAGCAATATCTAGGGTGATGCCGGTTGCTTCCATCGCTGCGAGCACCGGGGCAAGTGGCATTTCAATTTCATAAAACACGCGGTCCTGACATGCCGCAGCAAGTTTCTCGCGAAGAATGTCCGCAAGTTGAAACGCCATGTCCGCGTCTTCAGCCGCATAATCGGCCAGTGCATCCGGCTCTGCGGATTGGAGGCCATCCGAACCCGCGATGTGTTCGAAGGCAATGGGATTGTAGTTCAACAGCGTCTGCGCAAGCCGATCGAGACCATGGCGACCGTCGGGATCGACCAGGGCATGGGCGAGCATGGTATCGAACAAAGGGCCTTCAACTGTCAGTCCGGCCGCATTGAGAACCGAGAGATCGAACTTGATGTTGTGCGCAACCTTGAGCTTTCCGGGGTCGCTGAACACGGGTTGAAATTCCCGGAGCGTTTTGCGCGCTTCATCCGCATCCGACGGCAGCGGAATCCAAAAGGCGCGCCTTGCAGCGGTGGCAAATGCGATGCCGATGGGGCGGGCTTCATGCGGGTTGACGCCCGCAGTTTCAAGATCAAACGCCAAGATTTCCGCAGTAAGCAACTCTGCGAGACAGGCGTTCCGTTCCGCAGCAGTCTGCGCGGTGCGGTAGTCGTGGGGCACAGTGCGGATCGTGCCGAGATCTTCAACAGGAATGAGTTCTTCCTGAACCGCGGCCTGCGCGACAGAAGGCAGCGCCGAGGTGGCGTCCTGTTCCCCCCCGAGGATGCGGCGGGAAAGCGTGCGAAATTCGAACTCATTGAAAAGTTCGCGAAGTTGCTGAACATCGGGTGCGCGGCGGATGAGCCCGGCTGGCTCGGCGTCCACAGGCACATTGATCACGATGCGTGCAAGGCGTTTGCTTAATAATGCGTCATCCCGATGGCTTTCGATCCGTTCCTTCTGCCTGCCCTTGAGCCGATCTGTATTGGCGAGCAGATTTTCGACCGTGTCGAATTCCGCGAGGAGTTTGGCGGCGGTTTTTTCTCCAATGCCCGGCACACCCGGGATGTTGTCGCTGCTGTCTCCGCACAGGGCCAGCATGTCGACAACCTGCTCCGGGCGCGAGATCCCCCAGCGCTGCAGCACCTCGCTTACGCCATAAATCTCCGGTGCTTCGCCTTTATAACCCGGTTTATAAATAACGATGCGATCAGTGACCACCTGACCGAAATCCTTGTCGGGTGTGACCATGAACACGTCGAACCCCTCGCGCCCGGCGCGGACAGCGAGCGTGGCGATAATATCGTCGGCTTCATAACCGTCGAGCGTCAGCAACGGAATGTTGTACGCCTCAACGAGTCGCCGCACATGAGGCAGCGCCGCGCTCAAATCCTCGGGCATATCCTGGCGAGTGGCCTTGTAATCGCGAAACTCCCGATGGCGTTGTGTCGGAGCATCGGTGTCGAACGCGACGGCAATATGCGTTGGATTACGGCTCTCCAGCAGTTCCGCGAGTGTGGACGTAAACCCGAACAGCGCCGAGGTGTTCGCCCCCTTCGAGTTTGTAATCGGCCGGTTGATAAATGCGAAATGCGCGCGATACACCAGCGCCATGCCATCGAGAAGATAAAGGGTGGGACGGGACACGGTACGGCAGCTCAGGTTTGAATTGTGCGCGCGGCCCCGAGGCCGGCGGCGATGCGCTC
>CAZZCL010000152.1:0-3600 GCA_964652295.1 uncultured Chthoniobacterales bacterium | reverse complement strand
CTCTATTGCACCACTTACCAAACAACGTCAATGCATAATTGGCCTGTCCCCGCAATGTCCCCGTCCCCGCAATGTCCCCGCAAACAGTCCACGCAAACTATGTTCACTGCTCAAATGGCCTGTCGCCAAAATATAAATGGCCCGTCCCCAAAATAGTCCTAAATGGCCTGTCCCCAAAATACACTAAATGGCCTGTCCCCAAAATAATCCCCGCAAACTGCTTATTTCGGCGACTCTGCCACACGGGATACTGAACCATGCTTAAGAATCCATTAGCTTGACATATCAAGATCCTAGGATTGAGTAGTGCAATTATGATTCTGAAATTATTTCCAGTCTTTCTCGCGCTTGCGGCAGGTTCGTCCCCGCTTCTCGCCGCGCCCATAGCTTATCCGTACAACGCTGTTGCCACCGTGGGCATGATCGCGGATATCGTGCGCAAAGTCGCAGGTGACAAGGCTACGGTGACCGGCATCATCGGCGAGGGCGTCGATCCGCATCTTTACAAACCCACACGCAACGATGTCGTCGCTCTGCAGAAAGCCGATGTCGTGTTTTACAACGGGTTGATGCTTGAAGGGAAGATGGCTGATGTGCTCATTCGTGTGGCGCGCACGGGCAAGCCCGTTCATGCCGTGACCGAAGCCATCCTGGATCAAGGCGATTATGTCATGACCGATCCGGGCGAACATTATGATCCACACGTTTGGATGGATGTCAGCGGATGGAAACGCGCGGTGCAAGTTGTCGCCGATGCGCTTGCGGAGTTCGATCCGGCCAATGCCGTGACTTATGAAACCAATGCTGGCGTGTACATTGATCAGCTCAATGCCCTTGATGAGTATGCCAGACGCGTCATTTCATCCATCCCTGCGGAGCAACGCGTGCTGGTTACGGCTCACGATGCATTTCAATATCTTGGCCGCGCGTACGGATTGGAAGTGCGTGGGATTCAAGGGTTCAGCACCGAGTCGGAGGCAGGTCTAAAGGATATCGAGGATCTGATCGGTTTTTTGGTGGAACGCAAAATTCCGTCGGTGTTCGTGGAGACATCGGTGGCGGACAAAAATGTGCGGGCGCTTGTGGAAGGGGCGAAGGCGCGCGGTCATGAAGTCCGTGTTGCGGGAGAACTTTATTCGGACGCGATGGGCTCGCCCGGCACCTACGAGGGCACTTACATTGGCATGATCGATCATAACGTGACAACGATTGCCCGCGCCCTCGGGGGTGAAGCTCCGGCAGGAGGGATGAACGGGCAATTGGCAGTCGCATTCGATTAGATGGGGGTTTAGCAGACCCCTCCGGCAATGATCCACGATCTGAAAAGACGGTGCTATCCTATGCGCACCGATTTTTGAGCGAGGAAAGCTGCAAGCCAGACATCTCCGATGTGGGGGGAACGATTTTGCGCACGATCACAACGGAGCCACGTAGGAAGGGCCGACCTGCGTATGAGGCAAGTCGGCCCTCGAAAAGTTCGCGCAACATCAGCGGCACCGAAAACCGGGGAACGGGCGCGCCGATGGAACAGCGGGACCGAAGGTTACTTGGAGTAACCGTAGGACGCCGGCGCTCCGGTGGTCGTGGGATACTGTTGCTGCTTGCTGGCGCAGGCGCCGAGTGCAAGAGATACCGCGGCGAGAACCGCGAACAGAATAGTCTTTGTCATGATGTGCTTCGCCTCCTTTCTAATGCGGGATGCAGGCGCATTTATGACCGGGCGGATCGGTGTGTGCAACCGAAATTGCTCCGCGCAACGGCGGCTCTCAACGTCCGCGCAGATCGACGCGGCGCATCTGTGCCCCGGTCAACGGCGGTAACGCATCGAGGCGTGTGCCTGCTGTCGGCATGCCAATCTGCCCGGCTGCGCTGGCACGCAGCGCGGTCCATCGCTCCCACGGGAAGTCCGGTGCGCACCCAATGTGTCGCAACAAACTGCGCCATTCGAGCAGGGCGCGTTCGATGTCGCCCGCGCGCAGTTCCTCGGTGAGAAACTTTGCACGGGTAGCAGGTCGTCCGAGAATCTCTGTAAGCACCAAGCCGGCGCCACCCCCAAACTGGGGCGGTAAACCGAGTTCGAGATAGCCGGGAAATGTGGCGCTGCGATAGGCGCGGACGCATGCTCCGGCCAGGCGGCCGTGGAAGGGCGATCCATCATCCGAGAACCGATGACCTGCGCGGATATCCGCAAGATCCCGGACAAGGTCGGGTATGGGATAGCTTTCGTCTTCAAGTCCGGCAGCAATGGCAAGCCCTTCGCCGCCCTGAAAGAAACTGGCAACGATGCCGCGTCGCGTTGGCGAACCATCCCGATCGACCAATCCGAGGTCGCGCCAAGCCACGGCGGGCGGGGGCGCACCGCCTGCCGCCGGTGTGACGCTGCATTGCGCAAGGGCGGGACACTCCACACATTCGTGGGGGCGAACCTCGCGCACAGGCGGCTGCAGCAGAGCGCGTCCCCCCGCATCGCGATGCGCCGAAACAGGCGCATGCCCGTAATCGAAAAGGGCCAGCACGTTGCGTCCGCGCACTTCCACTCCGGCCAATGTGCCTCCACTGCAGGCTTCCAGCGCGGCGCGATGTCTTTCGGCAAACTCCATCGGATCCTCCGCGCGTTTGGGCACGTCGCGCATATCCGAACCCCAATGTTGTGCCAGTGCACGGCGGAGGCTTTGGGCGATCTGCACTGTGCCCGATTCGGCCGCGGCGATTATGCCGAGCTGAATCTCGCGGCCGTAACGGCGGGCTCCGTTTTCAAGAGCGCGCACGCGTGTTGGGTTGCCACGCCCGATGCCGTTGAGACGGAGCGGCGACGACAACGCCTGCGCCCAGCGTTGTCCGTTCCATGCAAGCGCGTTGCCGAGCGGTGCGGGTGCAGGCGGCGGCAGCGGTTCCCATTGTCCGTCAGGATTCTGCATCTGACGTTGAGTTGGCGCGCTGTGTCGCGTCCGTTCCAGATCCACCCACAACCCGCACGCCCGCCCGCCATCGGCCACGGACCGTTCGACACCGAGAGCGACGGGTTGTGCGGTAAAGAGCGAACGCGCGAGAGCGGCCGCCGCTTCGAAGGGAGGTTCACCTCTGTCGGCTGCCCCGCGCATAACACCGAGGAACACAGGCCAATCCACATCCGCCACGCGGCGCAACCGCAAGGGTCGGGCTTCGGACAGGCGCGGGGTATGTTCTCCAAAAAGCGCGTAACCGCATTCGTCCAATCCGCGTCGTCCCGCGCGCCCGTACATTTGCAGGAGTTCATGGGGCGCGATCTGACGTTGGAAACTGCCTGCTGTGTATTCGCGTCCGGTGACCGCTACGGAACGCAACGAGAAATTGATGCCCGCAGCGAGACCGGTTGTCGCCGTGACCACACGCAGTTGTCCGGCCCGCGCAAGCGCCTCGACAATGCCGGCGCGAACCGCGTACCCCAACCCGCTGTGATGGTAGGCCACACGACGCCGGAGCAGTGACGCCAGCTTGTCGCCTGCAAGCTGCTCCTGCTCGCGTGAGAGTCCCAGCGGTTCGCATGGCGGAAGTTGCGCGGCGAGATCTGCAGCCAGCGATTCCGCGGCGCGCCGTCGCGGCGGGAACATGAGCAGCGGC
>CAZZCL010000151.1:0-3673 GCA_964652295.1 uncultured Chthoniobacterales bacterium | reverse complement strand
GTGGCGAGTGGGCCGCCGAAGGCGGAGTTCCGAGTTGTAGCTGCGAAGAAGAACGATCCGCCTGCGCCAAGGCTTCGGCGAACAGGTCACGGCCCTGTTCTACAGGACGTGTTCCGAAGCCATTCTGCTGTAGTACAGTCCCGTGTGCTGTGCCGGGAACAGAGGATGGGGGAGAGCTGCAAGCGGAAACGTGAGACCGGAGATCGGCGTCCTGAAACTGAAAACTTCAAACTTAAAACTTCACACCGGAACCGCAAAGGGGCTCCACGCGAAAGGTTCAATCCAAACGCATGCAGGAGGCGATGTCTTTCGCCGCAAAGCTGGCATTGCCAATCCGCAGCAGGAGATCGGCCGTGCGCCGGTCCGGTGTGAACAGAGTCTGATCGTCCAACTGAAGCAATCCTTCCAACCCGTCGCCGTTCTCAAACTCGACACGCACACGCCGCCCCAGCGGCAGTCCGAGCTTGCGCGCAAGCGTTTCCTGCGCTTCGCGCCATTCCGACACGGCTGCGGCGTAGCCATCAGCAAAATCGAACGAGAGTTGTTCAGGCGACTGCATAAAAGGACCAAAATCTGGGTAGTAAAACTTCGGTCCAAAGTCAAAACCCTTATCCGTCACACCACCCGACCCTCCTGTCACCAAAGAGACGCGAACCCAATAGCTGTCCCCGCACGCAGGCTCCTGCCGAAAATTGTGCGCAGTCGTCGAATGCGAGGCGTCGCGTCCGCAATCTGCCTGCAGTTTTTCATGTCAAACCATCGCGGTTTCCCGCAAAATCAAGAGTTTTATGACAGAGAAACCGACAGGTAGCCCGCGCTTCGACGTCCCTGATTCTCTTGCTCCCGAAACGGAGGAGGACATGCCAACCGAGCAAGCGGATGCGGATCGCCATCGGGAGTTGACTTCCACAACGCGCATCACGCCGCGCACCACAGGTGTGCCCGCACGCACCGGCGCGCTGTCCTGCTCAGCATCACAGCTTCGCGAGGCGATCAACGTCACACTTGACAAAATTCTCCGCGAGGAACCGCCCTCTGCTGATGGCTCCGCCTTGTCCCCATCCCCAACGCCGCCTTCAGCACCGCCAACGGATGATGATGTGCTCCCGGCGCGCATGGTGAATGAGTTCGTTTATTGTCCGCGCCTTTTCTATTACGAACATGTCGAAGGCGTCTTTGTCCACAATGCCGACACCCTGCGAGGCGCGGCACAACATCGTCGCGTGGACAATGGCACCGGACGCCTCCCCGCAGCCCGTCGCAAAGCAATGGCTGACGCAGGCGCCCCTTCCCACGACACTGCATCCGGCGAATCATCCGTGGCCGCCCATGATGCGCTTGATGCGGGTGATGACGGCGGCAAGGTTGCCGAACCGGAAATCCTCCATTCGCGCTCCGTCCAGCTTGGGTCCGACCGTCTCAAAGTCGTCTGCAAAATGGATCTGATCGAATCCACAACCGGGGTGGACGATCTGTTTGCGCCGCGTGTTGTCACTCCGGTCGAATACAAATCCGGCGCCCCACGCGATGACGGCGACGGTCCGGTGTTGTGGGACGCCGACCGCATCCAGCTGGCGCTGCAATGTTTTGTCCTGCGTGACAACGGTTATAGCTGCAATGAAGGCATTCTGTTCTATCGCCAGACCCGTCAGCGGGTGCGCCTCGTTGTCGATGACGAACTGGAACGTTGGACATTGGATGTGCTCGACCAGGCCCGAAGGACGGCTCTCGGACCCATCCCGCCGCCATTGATCGATTCCCCCAAGTGTGTGCGTTGCTCCCTGGCCCCGGTGTGTCTGCCGGACGAAACCCGCGCCCTGCGCGAGGGTCCGCAGACCGGTGCAGGGGAAGATGACGCCCAACCTTCGGAGTCAACATTCGAAAACGGGCGGTCGGTGCGCCGGCTGATGGCACCGCGCGAGGATCGTCGGGCGCTGTATCTCAACACCCCGGGTCTGTTTGTCGGCAGGAGCGAAAACGTGCTGATCGTGAAGGACAAAAAGATCGAGGTGCAACGCATCCGCATCAATGACGTCTGCCATCTCGGGGTGTTCGGCAACATCCAGATCTCGACGCAAACGGTTCAGGCGCTGTGTGAGAATGATGTTCCCATCGCGTGGTTCTCCGGCGGCGGCTGGTTTTACGGTCTGACACGCGCGCATTCTCTTGCGAATGTGTTTACGCGCATTGCGCAATTTCGTTTCGCTGCCGAGCCCGATGCATGCCTCGCGCTCGCACGCCGTTTTGTCAGCGGGAAAATCCGCAACCAACGCACCATGCTCCGCCGCAACGAAAGGGAACGCAATGACGCGGTGCTACTGCGCCTGCGTCAGTCCGCCCAGACCTGCCTGCGCGCAGCGTCCATTGATGAATTGTTGGGAATTGAAGGCGCGGCGGCGTCGGATTATTTCAGCGCGTTTTCCGGAATGCTCCGCGATGAAGACGGCGCCCTTCCCGAGGGGTTCCTCTTCGATTTTCGTACGCGCAACCGGCGGCCACCGCGCGATCCTGTCAACGCGCTTTTGTCACTCGCCTACAGCCTTCTTGCCAAGGATTGCACGGTCGCGGCGCATGCAGTGGGATTTGATCCTTCGGTGGGATTTTATCATCGACCGCGTTTCGGTCGTCCGGCGCTGGCATTGGATATCATGGAGGAATTCCGTCCCATCCTTGCCGATTCCGCGGTGATTACGGCCATCAACAATCGGATGCTGACAGAATCCGATTTCGTGTGTGCCGGAAGCTCTGTGAACCTCACGCCTGCGGGCCGACGCACCTTTTTTCAGGTGTATGAAACCCGTATGAACGATCTGGTGCGTCATCCGGTGTTTGGCTATCAGGTCTGCTATCGTCGCGCCATTGAATTGCAATTCCGGATGCTGGCGCGCCATCTCACGGGCGAGATTCCGCATTACATCCCGTTTGTGACACGCTGAGGCTCGGGAATTTCAAATCTTAATTCTCCAGCCCCATGAGAACTACATATCTGGTGTGTTACGATATTACGAACGACAAACGTCTCCGACGGGTTTTTCGTTTGTGCCGGGATTATGGCGAGCACCTGCAATATTCAATTTTCGAGTGCGACCTCACGCGTCAGGAACGCGCGGAAATGGAAGCCAAATTGAACGAGATGATTCATCATGACGAGGACCAGGTGTTGTTTGTGTCCCTCGGCCCAAGCGAAGGCCGCGGAGACCGGGTTATCACCGCGCTGGGACTCCCATACATCCGCATGGACTCGGCGTGTTACGTCGTTTAATTTGCACGCAGCGGCAATGAAGCCGTTGGCGCAGTTCTTTGACAATCCGATCGTTGGAAACGTCCTGTGACATCGTCTCGCGGACCATGCCACAGGCTGAACACGCCGAAGTGCGCAGTAAATCGAATGGTTTTGTAGGCCTGCCTTCCGTCAGATGCTCAGCGAGCGGTTCGGTGATGAGCAAACTCCCTGACCCGCTCGCAACGCTGGAAAGCGCATGTTTCCATGGGGATAGACACTCCGGTCGAGCGAAATACTCCATTCGCCTGGCAAGAGATGGTTCCCTCTCGAAAATCGTTCTTTCAGCGCTTGCGCAACAGTCACTTAGAAGACAATACTATCCGCGCCCAGCTGGGCGCGGCCCCGTTGAAGCAACTCGGCCTTGAGTGCCAGGCTCGTATCGTGCCGCTT
>CAZZCL010000150.1:0-3723 GCA_964652295.1 uncultured Chthoniobacterales bacterium | reverse complement strand
GTCTTCGAACTGCGGGATTTAGGCTGATGCAAACTTCGGCGCGTGACTTGCGGCCTTGGCGACGACGAATTCAAGCGTAAGATCTCTCCATCGAATATGGCCACTTCGCGCTTTCCACATTCGGGCGATACTGTTTCTTCCCTGCAACTGCCATAATGGAATCCTCCCATTTCCAAGGCGAAAGCGGAGGGCCTTTCCAAAACAAGACGCGTTGCCTCGCCTGCGACACTCTGCGATTTTACCCGACGTGTTGACGAAACTAAAGTCGGTCCACTGACCGAAAACGCTTAGCAATGGACTCTCGCGTACCCGATATCTCGACGCGCAGCGGTAAACAGCCCAGCAACTGGATTGCAAGGACCGAAGACCTGCACGCTATAACCGTGGAATCGTCAGCCCACCGTCAATCATGACAATCTGCCCGGTTGAATACGGGAACTCGCCGCGGGCAAGGGCTGCGACAGCGCGGCCTACATCGTCGGGCTCACCCCAGCGCGGTGTAACGCAGAGGCCGTCGGAGATTAGTTTGTCGTACTTCTCTTTCACGCCAGCGGTCATGTCAGTCCGGGTTACACCGGGGCGCACTTCATAGACTGGGATGCCATGCTCCCCGAGGCGTACTGCAAACAGTTGCGTTACCATGGCCAATCCCGCCTTGCTCACGCAGTATTCGCCCCGATTCACTGAGACGACGGATGCCGAAATGCTGTTAACATTCACGATGCAACCTGTGAATGCGGCATCGGTCGCATGCTGGTTAATCATCCAGTTTGCCACGGCTTGCGTGAGAAAATACGGCCCTTCGCAATTGATGCGCATCAGACGTCGATAACTCTCCGCCGTTGTTTCCAGCACGTCATGTCTTTCCGCAGGCGCAACCCCGGCGTTGTTTACAAGCACATTCAACCGTCCAAACACATTCCGCACGTTCTCAAGAATGCTGCTCCGTCCGTCGTCTGTTCCCACATCGCCCTGCACATAGACGACTTCCGAACCGACGTCGGTCAGTTCATCAAGAATATCGATGACGGCCGTTTCATCTCGCATGCCGTTGATCGCTAGGTCGAAACCGGCTTGGGCCAACGCCTTCGCGCAACCGAACCCAATCCCCCGCGAACCGCCTGTTACCAATGCCACGGGCTTCTGCATTTCGGTTTTAGGGGTTCAGGGGTTCTACATCGAGCCAGCGGCGTTCTTCTGAACTGCGCAATCCGAGTTCGGCGAGTTGCACGCCCTTGGCACCTTCGAGAAGATTGTATGTGTAAGGCACATCCATGTGCACATACCTTAGGAAGTGTTCCCACTGCGCCTTGAATCCGTTGTCGTAATCCTCCTGATTCGGCACGCACGCCCAATCCTCGTAGAAATCGACCGGCTGCGGAAGATCTGGATTCCAAACGGGCTTGGGCGTGTTGCCATAATGCTGGACGCGCACTTCACGAAGCCCAGCCACCGCCGTGCCGAGGGTGCCATCCACCTGTAATGTCAGGAGATCGTCACGTCGGACGCGCACAGCCCATGAGCTGTTGATGTGCACAATCACACCGTTCGCGAGTTCGAACGTGGCGTAGGCCGAGTCATCCGCTGTGCAAACGTAGGGATTGCCTTTCTCATCGATACGCTCGGGGATATGCGTAGCAACCAGGCAGTTCACCCGTGCCACAGAACCAAAGAGGTTGTCGATCACATAACGCCAGTGGCACAGCATATCGATGGCAATTCCTCCCCCCTCCTCCTTGCGATAGTTCCACGAAGGCCGCTGCGGCGGCACGGAATGGCCTTCGAACACCCAATAGCCGAACTCCCCACGCACACTAAGGATGCGCCCGAGAAATCCCTGTTCCATGAGGCGGCGCAGTTTGATCAGACCCGACAGATACAGCTTGTCCTGCACCACTCCATGTTTCACGCCCGCGTCGCGGCAGATGCGATACAGCTCGTAAGCATCATGAGTCGAGGTCGCGATTGGCTTCTCACAATAGATATGTTTGCCGGCCTCCGCAGCCTTTTTAACTCCGGCAAAACGTTGCAATGTGCCCTGGGAATCAAAATAGATGCTGAAGCGCGGATCGCTCAGCACGGCATCCAAATCCGTTGTGTATTCCCTGACGTGGCTGATTTCCGTAAGGCCTCTCAGCTTGGCCTCGTTGCGCCCTACAAGAATCGGGTCGGGCATGATGACCTCGCCCGCAGCAATGGGAATCCCCCCCTGCCCGATGATTTCGTTGATGGACCGCATCAAATGCTGACGCGTGCCCATGCGTCCCGTGACGCCGTTCATGATAATTCCAATCTTGTGTTCTTTCATGGTATGAAAATCCGAAGCCTTTTACACGTGGTTGCGATACCCCTCGAGAATGGCGGTGAGAAACGCGTGCTGATCGGATGCCCAATGGCGATCCGAGAAAATCTCAACTTCCAACCAGCCGGTAAACCCCGCGGCTTCAACCATGGCTCGCAGCCCGGGGATATCGATACAGCCATCGCCCATAAGACCGCGGTCGTTGAGCAGATCGACTGTGGGCGTCATCCAATCGCACACATGGAAACCGAGGATGGTTTTGCCGGCGCGCCGGATCTCGGTTGCAATCTGCGGATCCCACCACACATGGTAGACATCCACTGCAATCCCGACGTGTTCGCCTCCAAGACGGTCGATCATGTCATTGCATTGACCCACTGTATTGATGGCGCTCCGGCAATCCGCATACATCGGGTGCAACGGCTCGATCGAAAGCTTCACGCCGGTCGACGCTGCGTGCGGGATGCAGGCGGCAAGACCGTCATGAATCTGTCGGCGGGCATCGGAAAGCGGGACATCCACTGCAGCGCCACACACGAGGACCACCTGCGGAGCGCCGATTTCGGCCGCCTCGTCGATGGCGCGTCGGTTGTCGTCGATCGCGGCCTGCCTGCGGTCGGTCTGGGATGACACAAAGAATCCGCCCCGCACAAGCGACACGGCTGAAACCCCGTGATCGTCCAGCATCCGGCGCGATTCATTAAGAGAACGCCCCTCAAGCCACTGACGCCAGACGCCTGCGCCGCGCACGCCTGCCGCGCCATACTCCGCGCACGCAGTAGGCAAATCCCATGGCTTGGTGGTCATGGTATGAATTGCGAGGCGGTCAAGCGTTTCCATGAGTTGCTGCACCGGCCACAAGGCCCTTGAGTGTGGCCGCATCAGCGGCAAGATTTGCCGGGTCGTCATTCCGTACGAACTCAAGAATCGCAGCCCGCTCACCGGGAGCGCGGCGAATGTAATCAAAATAGTCGCGCCAGAGGTCCGCGCCGTCTGCAAGCGGACGCCGGTCGATGCTGTTATCTGAGTGGGTTTCCCAGTGGAAAACGTGCACATGAGCCAGATACGGCAGGACTGCCTCAAGCTCTGCCTTATCCTGCTCGACGGTGCCGCCGGTGCGCGGCTGCCAATACAGGCGCAGAGCTGGATGATCCACTTCCGCCACTACTTGGAGCGCGGACTTGCGTGTGTCAGTCAGCGTGCCGCGGTGATACTCCAGCGCCGGCACGAGCTGCATCTCGACCGCGCGCGCCGTGATGTCCGCAAGGGTTTTCACAACTTCGGCGCGGTAACCCGCGCCGCACGAATCGGATCCCAGCCGTCCGGCCCACAGACGCACCACCGACGCACCCAGTTCCCGCGCGGTATCCAATACGGGTGCAATGTCTCCGGATTCACAATCGCAACGATGGTAGGAGCCG
>CAZZCL010000149.1:0-3744 GCA_964652295.1 uncultured Chthoniobacterales bacterium | reverse complement strand
CGTCTCAAGGAAGTCAGACCGCAAATGTGGGAGGCCACCCTCGGCACCTTGGCAGGTATGGAAGTCGCAAGTCATCCTACACTTGGCATTTCGCCGGTGTTGGAAAGCATAAACACGGCGCTGGAGAAGTACGTGCCGAAAGAGTGGGGCGTGCAACCTCATCTCAAAGTTTCAAACCTCACACGGGAGCATCTTCGCAAGGTCATCACCGCGTTCATCGCAACAGGTGATGGAGACCACGCAGCACCTTTCTACCGACAAGGCACCGGCACCATAAACATGCTGGTCCTCGCCATGCTGTCTCAGATCGCCGAGGATAAACAAAACGTCATCTTCGCGATGGAGGAGCCGGAGACGGCTATCCCCCCGTACGCTCAGAAACGCATTGTTCATGAGGTACGGAAGCTCGCGTCGCAAACGCTGTTTACTTCTCACTCCCCCTACGTACTGGAGGAATTCGAAGTGGAAGAGACTGTCGTTCTCGTACGCGATAGCGAGGGCGTGTTACAGCAGCAGAGCATATCGCTTCCAGACAACGTAAAATTGAAGCGATATCGTCAAGAATTTCGAACACGCTTTTGCGAGGGTCTGCTCGCCCGTCGGGTTCTTATTGCCGAGGGCGCTACGGAGGCTTCTGCGTTTCCTGTTGCTTGTCGGCGGCTCGCCGAGCTCAACGCCACAACCTACACTTCAGTAGAAGCACTTGGCGTTTGCGTTGTTGACGCTGGTGGTGAAGGCGATATTCCTGGGATTGCGCAGTTGTATCGTGATCTGGGGAAGCGAGTCTTCGCCATCTGCGACAATCAAAGCGACGCAAAAAAAGCCCTCATCGAAGCGCAGGTCGATCTGCTCCTTATGCACGAGAACGCGGGCTTCGAGAACATGGTGCTGGAGGGCACTACAAACGCAGCCCTGACACGCTTCGTCAGGTTGGTTACATTGCCACCACATCTGACTCGGGAATACCCTGACCCCGAAGCGCGAGCGGACGCCGTTCTTCGGGATTACTTTTCCTGGTCGAAAGGAACGTGGGGTATCGCCGATTTCCTAGCGCAGTGCAGCGAGGCAGAGGTACCTCAGTGGCTACGGAATGCGGCAACGCAGCTTAAGGAAGCTTGCGTTCCTGCGGCTCCGGC
Organism: uncultured Chthoniobacterales bacterium; assembly: GCA_964652295.1. GTDB lineage: Bacteria > Verrucomicrobiota > Verrucomicrobiia > Chthoniobacterales > CALDSX01 > CAZZCL01. The sequence continues at coordinate 2,608 of CAZZCL010000149.1, read as the reverse complement.
TGGGAGTGGGGGCGCCACTGCATGCGCGGCGGTAGAGGAAGTGGAAGCAGCTGAAGATGGAGCTGACTGAGCGCCAACGAGCCGTCTTGAGGGCGGATGGCCATCTCCTGGTAACGGGTGGCCCCGGATCTGGCAAAACCACAATCTCGATCTTGAAGGCTGCGCAGATCGCCGATCAGAATCTTCGCCCCGGTCAGAAGGTCCTGTTTCTAAGCTTCGCGCGCGCCACTGTGTCTCGCGTGGTTGAAGCGATCGAGCATGAGCAGCAGATCCCACAGGCTCAGAAACGACTCATCGATGTCGAGACCTACCATTCGTTTTTCTGGCGCATCCTTAAGTCCCACGGCTACCTCATTGGTCTTCCCCGCCGGCTACAGATTCTCACACCACCACAAGAGGCCATCGGTCTCGCAGATGTCAGATCGCGCTTTCCCGCCAGGAATCTGTCGGATCAGGAGCGAGCAGAGAAACAGGCCTCGGAATACGCGGAGCGCGTGCGGCTCGCGACGGAGCAAGGGCGGGTGTGCTTTGATTTTTTCGCCCGCTATGTCGGCGACCTTTTGCACTGCAGCGCACGCATTCGTCGTCTCATCGCGAGCATGTACCCCGTCATCATCCTCGATGAGTTTCAGGACACCAACGCATCGCAGTGGCGCGTGGTTCAGGCGCTGGGCAATTTCTGCCGCCTGATCGCTTTGGCGGACCCCGAGCAGCGGATCTACGACTGGATCGGCGCCGATCCGGCACGGCTCGACCACTTTCGAGAAGAATTTAGGTCGACGGAGGTGGATCTCAGTACAGAAAATCATCGCAGTTATGGGACGGATATCGCTGCTTTTGGAAACGACATTTTGGTTGGGAAATATAGACAGAATACTTATAGAGGCGTTTCTGTGAATTTATTTGACCCCATCGCGAATCGGGCTATGACAAAACTCGTAACAACAATTTACGAGGCTCGACGGCGTCTTATCGATGCTCAGCTAAATGCTTGGTCGCTTGCGGTTCTTGTTCCGACTAAGAAAATGACACGAACGGTATCCGACGCCTTACGCCAGCCACCGGCAGATATGCGCGAAGTGCCTCACACAGCGGCCATAGAGCTAGAAGCTGCTATTCTTGCTGCTGAAATCCTGGCTCTCCTCATGCAACCCCCTGATGACGACCACTTCGCTCAGTTCGTCGACCACGTGTGCGGCTACTTTCGCGGCAAGGGTGGAGATGAACCGGCACAAGGTGCTTTGAGAGAGGCCGCGAAGATTCGCGCGGCCTATGACGAGTGGCTGACCTGTCAGACTTCTGGAAAGCGCCTTCGACGCAACAGCGTCCTCGTCAACATGATTAGCGTGTATGAGCAGGCTTGCGCCGTCGTGTTGACCGGCGACCCCGATAAGGACTGGCGCGCGTTGCGGGCGGTTCTGGAAGATGGGGCATGTTCGCGTTTGAGCGAAATTGCCCGGGAGGTGCGCAATATCCGAATTCTGGACCGAGGGACCCAGCTCCGCCAGGAGCTATCTCAGGATTGGCGCGACAATGGTAGCTATCGCAATGCGCTGACGATCACGCGACAGGCCTTTGTTGTGGAGCATTTTTCGAAACATAACAAGCCCGAGTCCGGTGTTGTTGTCATGAATATGCACAAAGCCAAAGGTAAGCAATTCGATGAGGTTATTATTTTCGAACATTGGCCGATTCCGCAAAAAGATAAAGCGCCCTACAATGGGGATCGGATCGTTCGCTCAAACTCAATCGACCGCATTGATGACCAGACGCGACAAAATTTTCGCGTCAGTATCACGAGAGGAAAGCGACAAGTAACAATACTTACTCCCAAAAATGATCCGTGTGTTTTGCTGCGACTGCCTCGTGCTTAAATGGCGCTCATCCCCTTACCTTCTTCGTCTTTTGTAAGATAGATCGCCCACCAATTGAGCAGTTCACTCCGTCTATCGAGTCGATCCGAGCGCTGATACGCCCGCACCGTCGCCCCGTCGACGATATGGCCGAGGCACGCCTCCTTCACCTCGTACGGCGTATCGGTCTGCTCTTCTACCCACGTCCGGAAGGTCGCCCGGAAGCCGTGTGGCCGCGCGTCGTAGCCCGCCCGCTCCATGAACCGAGCCATGGTCGCGTCGGACATCGCGCCACCACGCGGCGCCGGGAAGAGTAGCTCCGAGGCTTGCATCTGTTGCGCAGCGTGGACCACGTTGAGCGCCTCGTCCGACAACGGCACCCGGTGCTCCCGTCCCGTCTTCGTGCGCTCGGGGGGAATGATCAGAAGGCCGTCGCTGACGTCCTCGTGCCGCGCGAAGCGGATCTCGCTCGTCCGCGCGACCGTGAGCATCAGGAACCGAAGGGCGAGGCACGACATCCACGGCTTGGTGCAGAGGAGCTGGTAGAAGGCGGGAGCGTCGGCGTACGGGATCGCAGGCACGTGCTCGACGGTGTGCCGCTGCTTCCCCAAGAGAGCGCGCGCTTTCATGGTCGCTTGAAGGTCGACCGCGAGACCCAGCGCCGCCGCGTGCTTGAGCGTGAGGTTCAACCGGTTGACCGCCTTGCGAGCGGTGTCTGGCTTCGCGTGCCAGATGGGCTCAAGCACGCTCTTGAG
>CAZZCL010000148.1:0-3876 GCA_964652295.1 uncultured Chthoniobacterales bacterium | reverse complement strand
TAAGGAAGAACGAGATACCCATGTTCGGACGCGACAAAGCTCGCAATGGTCTTCTTTCGAGCCAATAACAAATCGGCAACATTTCGCGTTGAACAGTTTCCCAGCGAGATTTGAATTACCTGAGGAGGCGAGCCAAAAATCAAGCTTCGATCAATGAAATCTGTATCTTTCGAGATGATAACGCGGCCCTCGTTCTTCGCATAGTCCCAAATCGCAGCATCATCGGCACTGCCCAATTGACAGTCATGCACATGCCGACAGTCAGGAAAGGCGTCCCTCAACTTCCCGCATAACAGGGGCGAGAGATTCTCATCAAACAACAGCTTCACCGGAAGCGTGGACTGTTTTGCGTTCTCGATCCGCCGCATACGACAACGCGGCGTGGATGTCTTCCTTCGTCAGATACGGGAAATCCTGAACAATTTCGTCCACGCTCATCCCTGAGGCAAGGTATTCCAGAATATCATACACAGTGATGCGAAGACCTCGAATGCACGGTTTTCCGTTCCGTTTACCCGGCTCAATTGTGATATAACGATGATAATCCATGGATGTTACTGGTCGCCACTGCCGCCGGAGGCGGCAGTGGCGAGTGTTAAGTTTCACGTTTGAAGTCTGACAGCGTTGCGCGTTGCATGTTGCATGTTGCATGTTGCGCGTTGCGCGTTGCGCGCTGCACGTTGCATGTATTCCTCAGTTCGTTAGGCTTTCAAGCGTTTTGGAAGCGCTTATCTTTCGGGGACAGCTTCTCAAGGTACGCGATATAGCCGCCCAAAAGTGCCCGTGCATTCTGCCATTCACTCCTCAACGTTTCGTAATCTTCGTTACTGAGCAACCCCTCATCAAGGGCACAATTTAGGTGTTCCAGACTCTCCAACAACGATCCTCTCGCCTGACGGCAAAATTGCAGGTTCTCTTGTGGATGCTGTCGGCCGTATCCTTCGGCAATATTCGCTGTCACGGAGCGCGCAGCTCTGAGAACCTGGTCTTTGAGCCGGAACTGCTCTTCTTTTGGCAGCATTTTGGTCCACTTGGAAAGGCTTTTCCGAAACTCTCGCGCCATTCGGTAACATTCCAAGTCCTCGAATGTGTCGATTTTCGCCACCGTGTCATCCCCAGAAAACCATCAACTCATCGGAACCCCAAACCCTGCAACGTGCCTCCTGCATCCTGCAACTTGCAACTTGCAACTTGGGCCTCAGCCAAAGGCTAATCCCAACTTCAAACCCACAACCCGCTTCGCCGGGTTATGCTATCTTGACGGCAAAGCAAACCGCCGGCCCATGGAAACGACAAGCTCATTTTCGTTGGCGACTTTCCGATATTTTACCGCGTCTTCTTTGATTTCGCGACGCAACATAAAAATGCCGGCGCCTAAAGTCCACACTTGGAGATTGAATGGGACTGCGGAATAATTGCTCCCACCAATGAGTGAAATGAGTATGGTAGGCATTAAGGATGCTATCAACCATGCCGAATCCAATCGTTGTTCACTCGTTCGGGCGTCCCAGGTTACTTTATGAACGTTCACAACGAAAACAAGGCCGCCGATGAGACACGCTAGGAGGCCGACCACACCGGAGTTGATGAGGATACCCGTAAAAATATCGTGGGTCTGATCATCTTGAAAGGCATCCTGCCCCAGGGCGCTGGTTTTCTTTCCAAGCAAACTCCAATTCTCGGGATTCGTAAGTTTCATCAACCCGCTGGTTCGAGCAGAAAATGTCGTCAAGCGAAAGACGCTTTCCGCCCAGGCATTACCCCCCGCAGCACGTTGCAGGGCCACTGTACCCTCCTCAAGACCAACATAAGTGAGATATTCTGCGTTAAGTACAATCAACAGAAAACTGGCACCTATAACGCCGTAGAGTGCCCATGTGCGCCATTTCGAGACAAACATGATAAATGCTGCCGGGACGATAAACACCATGAGCAACGCGGTACGTTGTTCCGACAATACAATCGCGTAAAACAGAATAGCGCCCGCAGCTGCATAGAAAACAACGTTCCCTTTTTTCATGATGGCCATATAAAAGGCATACGCCGCATAAAGGCCGAGACCACCAAATGCCGAGGCTGAGCCAAAAAGTCCAAAGATACGGGGGTCCGGCTGCATCATTTGTCGACTATGCACCGGCGAGAGCCCACTGAGAGCGTACTCCCATTCCATCTGATTAAATCCCATATAATACTGCTTCACACCCCAAAGAGCTGATGGAATACATAGCAAGATCTGTATTCCGATAAAATTTCGCCAATCTTTGTATCCCTTAAAATACACATATCCCATCGGAATAATAGACATGTACAACGAGACATTGGCTGCAAATTGTGCGCGAGAAGCTAGCCCAGATTCAATGCGGAGAAGCAAAACGAGGCCAATGACAATGGGCACAAAAAACAAGAACCAGCCCATCTTATCCACCTTGATCTTCTTGAACACCAACGTGTCCATGACAAATGCCAGGTTGATTGCGCACAACGTAAGCATCGGGCCGATGAGGACCTGCATAACGGTCATCATGGATTCTGCGCCATAATACACGGCCATGCGCTTGAGCTGATCGGAATACATGGCTTGTAATGCCAAGACAAAAAGTCCCATCCGCGGCGAGACCAAGGCGATGAACACACAGACCAGATTCAGCAAGACAATCAAGGCTGTCAGCCCGCCGTACCCGTAACCAATAACCCATGCGGCCACGGATGGACATGCGAGCAGGGCGATGCCCGCGATGATCATGCGCCCAAGGTTCGGGCCGGAAAATGATGCGGAGTTCATGCTCTCAGGAATGGAAGGTGCGGCGTGCGCTGTGCGCTACGCACGAGTTTAAAGGTGCATGTTGCACGTTGCAAGTTGCGGATGCGCCGCGTTCAAAACCTGATCTTTAAGTTGGAACGGCTCTTTTTCCGGCAAGCTCTTGACCTGCTCAGCGATGCACGATCGAGACCTTCGGACATAACGGTAACCCTCCACATCCTCGAAAATGTCAGCCTTGGTCATACACCCATCTCAACCACGCTTTGCAGCGTGCAACTCTGGCTGTTGACAGCAAGAGTTCCGCTTGACTCTTTCTCAACCGGTTGATAAACTGGTTGAAATGAAATCTGTTGAGATAGGAGCTTTCGAAGCAAAAACCCATTTCTCAGAACTCATCCGCAAAACTGAACTCGGTGAGTCCTTCATAATCACCAAACGCGGCAAACCTGTCGCCCGACTCGGTCCAGCCAGTTTGCATCGCAAACTTCTTACCCCCGGGTGTGCCCCAAACAGCATCGAATTCATTTCCGAAGATTTTGATGCGCCACTCAAGGATATGCGGGACTACATGCAGTAATGCTCATTCTCGACACGCATGCCTTTCTCTGGACTCTCGATGGGTCGGATAAACTCTCGGCCAAAGCGCGAGAACGAATCGTGGCCCAACCCGAAGAGCTGACGCTAAGCCATGCCTCGATCTGGGAGATGGCGATTAAGGTGCAGCTTGGAAAACTCAGGCTGAGAAAAGAATTCGATCCGTTCGTACGAGAACACATTGAGGAGCGGGCTGTGACCTTGCTGGGCATTGAGCTTTCTCACATCAAGACTTATCGGAAATTGCCCCTGCACCACCGCGATCCGTTTGACAGAATCCTTGCTGCTCAGGCCATTGAAGAAAAAGCGGCTTTGATTAGTCACGACACCGTTTTTGACGGGTACGGCGTGGAGCGTATCTGGTAGCGGGCGCGCTGCGCGCGAGTGGCGAATACAAAAACTGAACAGAGCGGCTGGGAGCCGCGAGATAGAGGTAGGGATGGCGCATTGGGTTGCGCCACCCCTCCCTCCGAACCGGACGGGCGGAATGAAACAGCATCTCAGAATTTCCGCTTTTCCTC
>CAZZCL010000147.1:0-3903 GCA_964652295.1 uncultured Chthoniobacterales bacterium | reverse complement strand
CTTTGCTCGTGCCGCCAAGGATCTCCATAATCCCCCACGCCAGCACAAGCGCGATCAACGGATCCTCAGGACCGAACGCAATCCCATACGACGCAAACACCAGCGACAACGCCGCAACCTGCGCGCCCCCAAGCAGCATCACAATCGTTCGGTGAACGAACCGCCGGATCGATGCTGCAGCATACGAGGCACCCAGCGCCACAGCCGCCGTCGCCACAATCTGCAGCCACGGCACAATTCCCGTGTCCGACGTCAATCCCACCAGAGGAAACCATCCGGCCTCCATCCCGGCGAACAGCCCGCCAAAACGCAATGCGACCGCAATGCCTGCCGCAATCACGGCAGGCACGATGAATCGAAGTATCCCGCGAAAGCTGGCAGCCATGGAAAGTTGCTTCTATTACACGGACGGAGGCGACGTGTCCATGCCGCGGTATGACTCCAGAACACGCTGGCTCAACCAGGTGTCCGGCTCAGTCACCGCGGTCTCCGGCAACAGAAATCCCCCCGAATGCCCGTTTCTCTGTATCAACCCCAACCCAAACTGATAATCCCTGAACAAATGGGCGCATAACTCCGGGACACTGCGCTTCTCCATCGCCGCCCGCCGCACAATCGCCTCCACGGCATCCTCCGAAAAGGAAAGCGCAATGCCGTGCCGCTCCGTAAAGGCGGCGGCAAACGCCCGCGCCTGCGCCGCAAGATCCACTGCCGCCTGTTCCCGACCGCTCTCAAGCACACGCGCCAGCCGTTCTTCCGGATCGGTAACCAGCGCGCCGTCCACCGAAAACGCCCGCACTCCGGAATCGGGAAGCTCAAACTTGAAATCGCGCAACAACCCTTCACACACGGTCAGCAACGCGCGCGCGCCAGTCTTCTGTTCCGAAGCGCGCGATGCAATCTCCCGCAGCGCATCCGCCTCAAACGTCACCCCAATGCCGTATGCCGCAAACGCGCGTTCATACTGCCGCAATAAACTGCCCTCGCTCGTCGTCATAATCTCGAAGAGATCGTCCGCAGTCAGATCATCGCAAAACACCCGCACAGGCAGACGCCCGATGAACTCCGGCTCCATACCAAAATCGATAAAATCCTGCGTGGTCGCCGCATTGAACAAGGCCGCACCCTCCCCCACCTGGGCAGCCACAGCCGCCGGATCGTCTCCGGGTCTGCCAAACCCAATACTGCCCCGGCGCAGTCGGTCGCGCACAGTGTCCTTCAACTTCCCAAACGCCCCGCTGGCAATAAACAGAATGTTGCGCGTGCTCACAGTCTCACGCCGCGCCTTGCCCCGCCGCTGAAACTCGAGCGCCGCCTGAAGCTGCGACTGGATATCCATGGGATTGCGCAACGGCACATCCGCATCCTCCATAAGTTTTAACAACGCGGATTGCACGCCGCGACCGCTGACATCGCGACCCTGATGATTCGCCGATGCAATCTTGTCAACCTCATCGACATACACAATTCCGTATTGCGCGAGTTCCACATCCCCGTCGGCTTTATGAACCAGATCGCGCACAAGATCTTCCACGTCGCCCCCGACATATCCCGTCTCGCTGAATTTCGTGGCATCCGCTTTCACAAACGGCACACCGATCAAATCCGCCAGATGCCGCACCAGATACGTCTTACCCACGCCCGTCGATCCAACCAACAGCACGTTCTGCTTCGAGTATTCCAATGGCGCAACGTGTTCGCCACGCTCCACAGTCGCGCGCGCAATGCGGCAGTGGTTATAATGATCGCATATCGCGATTGCCAGTGCCTTCTTCGCTGCATCCTGTCGGATGACAAAACGGTCCAGATGCCGTTTCACATCCCGTGGACGAAGGTTAAACGCCAGCGGGTCCGGACGCTCTTCCCCCTGCGCCGGAGCGGTTTCCTCCCCCTGCGCAGCTGGTGCCCCCCCAAGTGGCGTCACACTGGCGCGGTCGCCAAATTGCGCCCTTAAAAACTCGGCAAGTTTGCTCTGGATTTCTTCCGGCGTGGGTCCATGCGGGTCGCTGCTCATAAATTTGTCGGTGCCATCGGTATCCTGCCTCCAGCAAATGCGGCGTTGTGGGCGCGCTTCGCTCTCACGCAGCAATCGCAAGGGCAGTGGCGGGTTGCTCCAGCCGATCCGCGGCAATCCGCATCGACTCGGCTGCCATCCGCTCCACATCGGCAATCGACGTCGCCTGCGAGGCCATCACCCGAAGATGTCTGCCCCCCACCATGCCACGGGTGTAAGCCATAAGACGCGCACGCATCGCCGTGACCGTTGTCCGTTCTCCGCCCCGCACACAGTGCTGCACCGCAAGGCGTACATGCCGCATAATAAATCCCCAGCGTTCCTCCAACGCCGGCGGCGCGGGAACAGGTTTTCCGTCCAAAGCGGCGCGCGCACGCGAAAACACCCAGGGATCCGCCATCGCAGCACGCCCAATCATAACCCCGCGCACACCCCATGCCGCGCGGCGCTGAAGAATATCTTCCTCCGACGCAAGATCGCCATTGCCAATAACGGGAATGCCCACTGCTCCCGTAACCGCGCCGATTGTTTCCCAATCTGCCTGTCCGGAATATCCCTGCGCCCGCGTGCGCCCATGCACCGCGACCGCCTGCACCCCAATATCCTCAAGCCTGCGCGCCACATCCACCGCATTGATCGAATGTTCATCCCAGCCAATCCGGATCTTGGCGGTCACAGGAACAGGTGCCGCAGCTTCCACCACCGCACGCGCAACGCGCTCCAACAACGGACATTCCCGCAATAACGATGATCCCCCGTTCTTCGCGACCACCTTGTTCACCGGACATCCAAAATTCAGATCCAAAAAATCCGGTCCCACCCAGTCCAACACCGCCCGCGCACCGTCCGCCATGGCCTGGGGACTTGCTCCAAACAGCTGCACCCCGATCGGACGTTGCGCATCGTCGAAATCCACGTAGCGACGCGTGCGCTCATTGCGATGCACGATGCCTTCCGCCGAAACGAATTCCGTGACCATGACATCCGCCCCCAGCTCCTTGCACAGGGCGCGGAATGCACGATCCGTCACCCCGGCCATGGGAGCCAGATAAAGCGGAAACGCACCATTTTCGAACCATGGAAGCATGCGAAGGTACCATGCGGGCGGAATGCCCCGAAAGCAATCCGGGGATTACACCCCGGCAGCCCCCGCTTTCGCCTGCACCCCTGCACCAAAACGTGTCGCACGTGCGACAGATTTATGGTCCGGCTGGCTGGGTTGAATTCCGTCCGCCATGCGACGAGCCTTCGCGATGCCGGCGTCCAGCCTGCCGCCGTTGCGGCGCATCCATCTCACGGTCGTTATTCCGATGTACAATGAAGCCGGACGCATCGGGGCGACACTCCGCGGCATGCGCGCCTGGCTTTCCATTGCGCCGTTTACCTCCGAGATCGTGGCGGTGGACGACGGATCCACCGATCGCGGAGCAGTTATCGCCCGGGATATTCTTGAGCGGCTGCCAATGGGCTGCCTGCTCCGGGGAGAGCTTGTTTCCCACGATTGCAATCGCGGCAAAGGCGCCGCCATCCGCACGGGATTCCACTGCGCACACGGCGAATGGGTGCTGATGTCCGACGCCGACGCTTCGACGCCCATCGAAGAATCTCAGCGTCTGCTTAATCTCGCAGCCGAACATGGCGCGGCACTTGTGGCGGGCTCCCGCGTTGCGCAAGGAGCCAGGATCCGCGCGCTTCCTCATCGCGTTGCCGCAGGGCGCATCTTTCAGTGGCTCGCAAGGCGTCACGGCTTCCGCAGCGTGCGCGATTCTCAATGCGGATTCAAATTATACCGTGCGGATCTTGCGGCGCACATCGCACGTCACGCGAGTGAGGACGGCTATCTTGCGGATCTGGAACACGTCGCCATGGCCGAGGCAGCGGGATTCGCG
>CAZZCL010000146.1:0-3933 GCA_964652295.1 uncultured Chthoniobacterales bacterium | reverse complement strand
CGCGCGGAGGCGCCGGTCCCGCGCTTCTCTGCGCGGCATTGTGGGCGACGTTTTTCCTGCTGCAAAGTGTGCTGCGCACATTCGGCCTGTTTGCATCGGGGGGATACCCGCGTTTTCTGATCGCGATAAGTCCGGCTCTTGCGCTGGGCGCGGCGGTCGGACTTCCATGGGCACTGCAAAAACCGCGGCAATTCGGTCTCGTTCTGGCGGTTTGCACGTCAGCCCTGCTGGCGGGCTACATGGCCGAATCCTTTGCAGGAACACTGGATGTGGGAACGTTGGATGGAGTCAAAACCGGATTAATCCGGTGGAGCGCCGTCTTATCCGCCCTTTTAGCGACGGGTGCCGGTGCGCTGGCTATGCGAGTGCGGCACGGTGAGCGAACCTTTTCCGCGGCGCGTAACATGCTCCTGGCTGCTTTGCTGCTTCCCATTGGGGCGCAGATGTGGCCGACGCTCGAGCCGCATTCCGTGGAAGCCATTCGTGCCGTCGAATGGATGCGCCGCGCAGGTTTATACACCGGAGCCACGACGCCGGACCGCGACAGACCAACGCGTCTGCTCACTACCGATCCGTGGATTGCTTATTTCGCCGGAGCCCCGCAGGATCGTCTCCGCAGTGTGACAAAGAATCTGGAGACACTCCAGCCGGGGGATATCGTGGTCTGGGATCGCCAGCATGCGCCGGCACACGGCGCAGGGCTGGACAAAAGCGCTATCGTGGCCGCGGGCTTCGAACAGGTCGGCGAATTGGGAGAATCGCCGCTGTTTCCAAAACCGCTCTATGCGATTTTCCGAAAGTCCGCAGCGGAAAGCACTGGCACGGCACACAGCCTGTCGTTTTGAGAGAACCGATCTGCCGAAAAATCCGTCTGGAAATTTTCTGTGTTCCAACGGAAATGTTGCTCATGCGACGTTCGTTGCAATTCCCCGCACGGCTTGCCGCCACCATGGTTGCCGTTTCGTTTTCCGCCGCTGGCGGCGCACAGGAAATTCCGCCGGACCTTCTTCAGGACGAGTTTGTCCGCGAAGAACTTGGAGTGAACGAGTTCACGACGCCTTCGATTGAGAAGCTCCTGCGGGATGTGGAATTGCTGCGCCCTGTTCCCTACGAAAAGGTGCGCCGCGATCCGCCGTCTAACCCTCCGCGCGATCGGGTGGATGTTGCGTTAAACATTGGCGGACTGATCGCCCAGGGGATCGCGTTGGTCGATGCGCAGAAGCGTGAGGATATCGAACCCATGGCGCGAACGCTCCTCAAACATGCGCGGGCGCTGTCAGTTGCCGAAAGCGTGATGCCGCGCGCGCGCAGTCTGATTGAACTGGGTGGCCAGGGGGATTGGGACGCGCTGCGCAAAGAGCTGGCCCTTGCGCAGGCCGACGTGGAAGTGGCCATGTTGCGCTTGCGCGACGAGGAGCTGGCCCATCTGGTGAGCATCGGTGGCTGGATTCGCGCTTTGGAAATCTCCGCGATTTCCATCCTCGAAAATTACACGCCCGAGCGAGCTTCCATCCTCGTGCGCATGGATCTACTGGATTACTTCATCGACCGTATTGAGACGTTGCACCCGGTGCTTCGCAAACGGCCGGTTATGATCGCCATGCTCGAAGACCTCCGTTTTATTCGGAACATGCTGGACAAACCGGAAGGGACGGCTGTGTACGAAACGGACGTGCGTGAAATCCTCGACCGCTCGCGGAAGCTCAACGACATGCTTTACGGCGAATCGGAGGCTGCGACCTCGCCGCCGGAACGTGGCGGGGCGGAGCGCTAAGCCGGCAGGGGCTGCAGACCATTGTATCACGGCCCGTCCGGCGACCAGCCCAGCTCGCGGAGCGCTTCTCCCGCGAGAAAAAGTGAACCTGCGATCAACGGTGGCGCAGCTGCGCCCGGAAGCGTCCCGGAGCGGGCCGCCTCCATCGCCGCGGCAATTCCACGATGACAACGCGTCGGCACGCCCGGCAGAATCCGTGCCGCAGTACGCACAAGTTCTTCCGGCTCAGCCGTTCGCGAGGAGGACACACGCACAAAATGGAACTCCGAAACAATGCCGACCAGGGCGCACAACACCCCGTCGATATCCTTGTCTTTCACCGCACCGAAAACCACCGGCACTGCAGCCCCGGGATACCGCCTGCGCCATTCGTCCGCGAGCGCATTCATGGCATGAGGATTGTGCGCTCCATCCACCAGAAATCCGCCAATTTCATGCCATCGGCCGGGCCACGTCGTCGCGGTGATCGCTTTCACTCCCGCTACGCGGTCTTTGGAAATCCCCGCCACTTCGCACGCCGCCATCGCGACCCCGGCATTCATACGGCGCAGAAGATCCAGGGGAACGCCGACATCGATCCCCTCCAATGGGCCGACAATTTGTAAAAGCGCACCAAGCTGCGCCGCACGCCCCGTGAGAACGGCTTCGACTTCCGGAAGTTGCCGTGCGGAGACAGCCGGGACGCCGGGCTTTAAAATGCCCGCTTTCTCCGCTGCCACAGCGGCCGGCGTATCGCCGAGCCAACGTTTGTGATCCAGATCGATCGGCGTCAGCACCGCGCATTTTGGCATGACGACATTGGTCGCATCCAATCGGCCACCCATGCCGGTTTCCCAAACGGCAACGTCCACATCATGAGCTGCAAACGTGAGCAGCGCAATGGCCGTGCACAGCTCGAAGAACGTGGGATGCGGTTCCCAGGCAGCAACCGCTGCCCGCACGCGCGCTGTGTGAAACGCAAATTCCTCCCCGCAAACCGGACGGCGGTCCAACTGAAAACGCTCGCGCACATCTACAAGGTGCGGCGACGTGAACATTCCTGTGCGCAAGCCGTTTGCTCGGGCGACAGCCTCGATAAATGCGCAGGTGGAACCTTTTCCGTTTGTGCCCGCCACATGCACAAACTCAAGCCGGCGTTCAGGGTGACCCAGCGCCTCGCAAAGGCGCTGCATATTTTCCAGCCCCAGCTTCATCCCGTAGAGCTGGGTGGAGAACAACCACTCGCGCGCCAACGTTTCGTTCACCCGGCAAGATAGCCCAGCAGAAGCGCAAGCCGTGCCTTAAGCCATTTTCGCGGCACGATCGCATCGATCAAGCCGCGTTGTTGCAGAAATTCCGCAGTTTGAAATCCGGCAGGCAAATCCTGGTGCGTTGTCTCGCGAATGACCCGCGGTCCCGCAAAGCCAATCATTGCTCCCGGTTCCGCGAGAATCACATCGCCCAACGACGCAAAACTTGCCATCACCCCGGCCGTCGTCGGATTTGTGAGTATTGAGATATAAGGCAGACGCTCGTCCGAATGTCGCGCCAAAGCGCCGCTGGTCTTGGCCATCTGCATGAGGCTGAGCATGCCTTCGTACATTCTTGCGCCGCCCGATGCAGAAACAATGGCCACCGGCGTGCGCGCGGCCGTCGCGGCTTCGATTGTGCGCGTAATCTTTTCCCCCACAACAGAACCCATGGTCGCAGCAAGAAAACGAAAATCCATCACCGCAATGTGCACCGGCCGCCCTTCCAACAATCCGCGCCCGGTTGTCACAGCATCGATCAATCCGGTTCGCTGGCGGTATTTCCGGAGAATATCGGCATAAGCAGAGACAGCCTTGAACTTCAGCGGGTCCACCGATGCGAGTCCGGCGTCCATTTCTTCGAACGTACCCTCATCAAGCAGAAACCGGATCCTGTCTGCGGCACTCTGCGGGAAGTGATGTCCGCACTTCGGACACACCTGCTGATTCTGCTCCAGCGAAAGGCGATGAATCACCTCACCGCAGGCCGGACACTTGATCCACAAGCCTTCCGGCATCTCGCGTTTCTTTCCGCCGCCATGAAGCGGTGGCTTCTGGAAAATGCCCATAACTGCTATGTTTGCCGCCGCTCCGATTCGTTACAATCGAAAAAGCGATCCTGTCGGCTGCGCCGGACGAGGAGCCACCACA
>CAZZCL010000145.1:0-4028 GCA_964652295.1 uncultured Chthoniobacterales bacterium | reverse complement strand
GGTATTGTCGAACTGCGCGGCGTGCCGGTCGACGTGGCTCTGGCCGGTACGATTTTGGAAGCGGCCATTTCACAGCCTGGCGCGGTGGAAGTACGCGCCTTTTTCCGGTAAACACCGGCTGCGAGGGGCAGTGCGCCGGGAGACAACGGGGGCCGGGCGTGGGAAGCGCCGGACGATTTCGCTTTTTTGTTACTTGACGCAGGCTCTGTGCTGCGCTCATTGCGCGCAGTTTTCTCGCGCATTCAATTCATCAAAAATACGACCATGGCCGAACTGATCAAAAAAGCGGACTTAGCCAAACGGCTCAAAGACCTACCCGAGTGGGAACTCGTGGACGCCACGATTGAGAGGACTTTCGAGTTCGAAGATTTTGCGACGGCCATCGATTTCGTGGATGGCGTGGCCGAGATTGCCGAAGATCTCCAGCATCATCCTGATATTGACATCCGATGGAACAAAGTGCGCCTTATTCTTTCGACGCACAGCAAGGGGGGGCTGACAGAGCTGGATATGGTGCTGGCAGAGAAGATCGACGCGCTCGGGGACGATTCGGAAATTTGAAGCGTTTGCGTGGGGGCGGCATGTGGTAGAGTGAAATCTGGCGAAGCGACGCGCTTCTCCAAGGCCACGCAATGTCCACTGTTCGCACACAACCTCCAGCTGCACGCGGGGGACTCCCTGGGGGCCTTCGCAAGGCCGGTGCCATCGTCATCGTGTTGGCTGTACTGGGTGCAGCTGGTCTTTTGCTGTTCCAGCGCCAGGGAGGGGGAGATCCCCCCGTCGCGCAGCGTGTAGGCGGGGAAAACGGATTTTTTGCCACCGTGGAGCGTCGCGACATCCGGCGCGAACTGGAGATGACCGGAGACGTGGCCCCTTCCTTTGAAGTCGAGATCAAGCCTGAAGTGGGCGGGAAGATTACGCGGTTGCATGTCGCTGTGAACGACACTGTGGAGCGGGGTCAACTGGTGGCTGAGATTGACGACTCGGATTTGCGCACCGAGAAGGCAGCCGCCGAAACGGATATTGCCGGTGCGCAGCTCACCGTGGAACGCACCCGACGCGATTTCGAGCGGACGCGCGGCTTGTTTGAGCGCGAGCTGGCCAGCACGGAGCAATTCGACAATGACCGCGCGGAGTTCGATCTTGCGATGAACGCCTTCGAGTCGACACAACGTCGGCTCGATCAGATCGAGGAACGCATTCGCAAGACGCGCATTGAAGTGCCGGCAAGCGGTACCGTCCTGGACGTGCCCGTTTTGGAAGGCCAGGTGGTGGTGGAAGCTGCCAGTGTGAACAGTGGCACCACGCTCATGAAGATTGCGGATCTCTCCCAACTGCTTGTTCAGACCCACATCAATCAGGTGGACGCTGCGGCGTTGCGTCTTGGACAGCACGCCGATCTGCGTTCCGAAGCGTTCCCCGAAGAGGAAATGCACGCCGAGGTAACATTCATTGCGCCGATTGCCACTCCAAAGAACAATATCAAGGGGTTCGAAGTGGAGCTGGCCATCCGCAGGGCACCGGAAAGGCTGCGCCCCGGAATGACCGTCAGTGTCACGGTGCCCGTGGAAGAAGTGCAGAATGTTCTTGCCGTACCGGTCGCTGCCGTATTCCGGCGTCCGGCTGATGATGTGAAGATTGCATACGTGCACGGTGACCGGCGCGCTGAGGAGCGCCTGATCGATGCCGGAGTGTCCGATCTGTTTTTCGTCGAGGTTCGCTCCGGGTTGAACGAGGGAGACGTGGTGCTGCTTGCCGAGCCGGCTGCGCTGGAGATTCCGCTGTGAACGGGGTCGGGGATAGCGCGGTGATTTCCCTGCGCGACGTGTCGAAAACGTATCCCGGTGGTGAAGGCGTGTTTTATGCCCTGCGCGAGGTGGATCTCGATCTGCATCCCGGTGAATTTTCGGCCATCATCGGCCCCAGCGGCAGCGGCAAATCCACGCTCATGCATCTGCTGGGATGCCTCGATACGCCGAGCACAGGCAGTCTCACCATTGAAGGTACCGAGATTTCGCGGGCCGGGTCGGACCGTCTCGCACGCGTGCGTAACGAACGAATCGGGTTCGTGTTCCAATCGTTCAACCTGCTGCCTCGCCTTAGTGTGCTGGATAATGTTGAGTTGCCGATGGTCTACGGTGGCGTGTCAGCCCGGATGCGTCGCGAGCGCGCGATGGCTTCGCTGGAAAACGTGGGCCTGGCCCACCGGGTGCATCATTTCCCGCGGCAGCTTAGCGGCGGGCAGAATCAGCGGGTGGCCATTGCGCGCGCTTTGGTAAACAGCCCCGCCATTCTGCTGGCGGACGAGCCGACCGGCGCACTGGACAGCCGCACGGGGGTCGAGATCCTCAATGTGTTTGCTGAGTTGAACCGGAAAGGAGCCACTGTGGTGCTTGTAACGCACGATCAGGACGTGGCCGCAGCAGCTCAGCGCCGCATTGAGATTCATGATGGACGGGTGAAGGAGGCGGCATGAATCTCGCCCTCGGATTGCGCGTAGGCATGCGGGAGATCGCCGCCCATAAAGCGCGCAGCCTGCTCACCATGCTGGGCGTCATTCTCGGTGTGGCCAGTCTGGTTTGCATGTTTGCAATCACCAAAGGGGAGGCTGTGCGCCAGCTGGAAACGCTCCGGCTTGTAGGCGGCATTGAACGCGTAGGCATCGAGGAGAAAGACCCTTCTGAAGCCGTCCGACACATGGCCGAAATCTCGCCGGGACGCACCATGGCGGACGTCGCGGCCATCGAACGCGGCGCGCCGCTGGTCTCGCATGTCGCTCCGGAAGTGCGCACTTACGCCACGCTGGTAGCCGGAGGCAACATTTACGGCGGGCGGCTTAGCGGGACAACGCCATCGCAGTTTTATATCAACGATCACAATGTGGCGGCAGGCCGCTTTCTGACGGATCTCGACGTTGCGCGCGTCACGCCGGCGATCGTCATTGGTCAGAGCGCTGCGGCGGAACTCTTCCCCGGGGAACTGCCTGAGGCGGTTGTGGGCAGGCGGCTGACTGTGAACGGACGGCCTTTCGTAGTTGTTGGCGTGCTGCACTTTTACGAGCGCGAAAGTGACCGGCTGCGGCGCGAAGCAGGCATCAGCAGCGCAAACGAGAAACGGCGCGAAGAACGCGGCATGACGGGGCGCAATCGTCGTTACGACCCGTTGCACTGGAAAAACAATGCACTGATGATTCCCATCACACGGTTTCTAATGGAGTTCCGCACGGCGAATGTCGATGCGAACAAAAACGACAGTGGGCCGAACTTCAAGCTGGACGATATCAATTTTGAAGTGGCTTCCTTCGAAAAATTCGAAGCGGCATTACATCAGGTATCGACCGTCCTTGAGCGCACCCATCGTGGCATCGACGATTACGGGTTCAACACGCGCGAAGATTGGTTTGATGCGATCGAAACGAGCATTCGTGCCACGCGGGTGACGGGTGGGGCCATTGCTGGCATCAGTTTGTTGGTGGGCGGCATTGGCATCACGAACATCATGCTGGCCAGCATCAGTCAGCGCATTCGCGAGATCGGCATTCGCATGGCTGTCGGAGCCAGACGCCGCGATATCTTCGCCCAGATCCTCGTGGAAAGTCTTCTCATCGGCGTTGCCGGCGGCATTCTCGGTCTGCTTACGGCGGGGGTGTTTGTGTGGGCGCTGCAGACTGTGTCGCCCACGGAAGTTAGCCCGATCGTGGAGGGTGGCGCGGTGGCGTTGGGGTTTGCGTTCTCTGTGTTGACCGGCGTGTTGTCGGGTCTCTATCCTGCGTGGCATGCCTCACGGCTGCATCCGATCGAGGCGTTGCGCTACGATTAATCGGGATCGGCCGCTCACGCCGACGTTGCGGCTTCCCGCTCTGCATCGTCCGGGCGGGGGGGGGGAGTCTCCTCAGCCCAATTCCATGATCGAGCTGAAGTCGGGATCAAACAACCGTTTGTAAGTGCGGATGGCGTAGCCGTCCGTCATACCTGCTATGTAGTCGCAGAGAAAACGCGCCCGCGCGGTTTGCGTCGGCTCGGCTTGCA
>CAZZCL010000144.1:0-4098 GCA_964652295.1 uncultured Chthoniobacterales bacterium | reverse complement strand
GGGCATCACACTTCCCGCGGATTGGCGTTGCCAGCAGCATTCGTCTTCCATCGACCGCTGACACGATCGAATTGGTTCATAAGATCCGCGGAGGTGGAGGCGGGGGCGGAGGTGGCCAACGCCGGTTCTCCGGTTCCCGACGGTATTAATTATTCTTCCGTGAATCGCTCGGCTGCCCTCCGGTCAGTTGAAGAGCAACGCAGGGTGTGGCCACGGATTTGTTGGTCAGACTTTGCGCTGCACAACCGAGTCCGCCGGGCCACTTCCGAGTGGCCGAGTCTTGCCGTCTTACGAACTAGTCTCCCTGATTGTCCTTTGGAAGGCCTTCGCCCATTAAGCGGCACCATGGATCAATCACACCTCGACCACCTTGCGGTGCGCAACGGCGATGCCATGCCGGGGTCATGTGGAAGGAGGTCCGGGCTCGGCTGCTCCGGACAATCCGCTGTGGCCGCGAACGCTGAATCGCGCTTCGGCGCGCGAGGTACACTGGCGCCAAAACTCATGGCGTCTCTCGCCCCACGGCGTTCGTAAAAAGCAACAGATCGCGTGAAATCCATAAAACATTGACTCCAAACGCGAACTCACTTTCATCTGACTGATTCAAACCTATTCGAATGACCGAACAAGCTGTTGAAATCGAAGGCACAATCGTGGCGGTTCTTCCCGCCACCATGTTCCATGTCGAGTTGGACAACAAACACCGCGTTCTTGCCCATCTCTCAGGCAAAATGCGCAAACGCTTCATCCGCCTGACTCTCGGCGACCGGGTGAAGCTGGAAATGTCGCCATACGACCTCAACAAAGCCCGGATTGTTTACCGCCTGAAATAAGCGACGCGACTGGTCAGGGCAGCACGCGGCGGTTTTGCGCTGCCCCCTCACCTTCCGCCCGCACTATTCTGCCATGCTCCGATTCCAATTTCCCTTTCACCGTGTGAACTGGCCAGTCAGTTCATTCCTGATTGGCACGTTTGCCATCACCGTCACCGCAGTTCCGCTCTACATTTGGCACTTCGGCATCGACCTGTTTCAAGTCAGTTTGTTCCTGTTCATGTTCGTCGCCACCGCCATGAGCATCACACTCGGATACCACAGGCTCTTCGCGCACCGCACATTTAAGGCGCACTGGACCGTCCGGCTGTTCACACTTTTGTTCGGAGCGGCTGCTTTTGAACATTCCGCACTGCTCTGGGCGTCAGATCACCGGCGGCACCACAAACACGTCGATCACGATGACGATC
Source organism: uncultured Chthoniobacterales bacterium (assembly GCA_964652295.1). Lineage (GTDB taxonomy): Bacteria > Verrucomicrobiota > Verrucomicrobiia > Chthoniobacterales > CALDSX01 > CAZZCL01. The sequence continues at coordinate 2,855 of CAZZCL010000144.1, read as the reverse complement.
CCTACAGCATTAACAAAGGCTTCTTCCATGCGCACATCGGATGGCTGTTGTTCAAGCTCGAACCTGAACCTCCATACGACAATGTTAACGACATCCGAAAGGATGCCCTCGCCATGTGGCAGCATCGCTATGTGCAATGGATTGGCGTCGCAATCGGTTTTGTTTTCCCGGCCACCTTGGGCTGGCTTTGGGACGGTCCACGTGGTGCTCTCGGCGGGTTTCTCCTCGCGGGAGTCGCGCGTGTAGTTGCGGTCCAGCATTGCACATTCTGCATCAACTCCCTGTGCCACACGGTCGGCTCGCAGCCGTGGTCGAAAAAGTGTTCAGCCCGGGACAGCTCGCTGCTCGCCCTTTTTACATTCGGGGAGGGTTACCACAATTATCATCACGAATTTCAGTACGATTATCGCAACGGCATAAAGCCGTGGCATTGGGATCCGACCAAATGGGTCATCTGGATTTTATGGAAGCTCGGCCTTGCGCAGGATTTGCGTCGTGTCCCAGAAGAAACCATTGCCAAAGCTGCGGCTGCAAACAAGTCCTCCGCTCCCACGGAAAGCTCCCTACCTCAGACCTAAGGGCAGCCCTTTCTCAGGGTGGCCCAGAAAACTTCGGCACAACACTGCCCGCGAGCCCTGGGCTGGGGTGCTTTGCGGTCGTAAGTTGCCTGCAGCCTCAGCATCCGGCAAGCTTGTGCCAAGTCCGAATCGGTGTATCCCGCGATTCCTGTGTTCCGTTCAAAAACCAGGGAATCCGTGCTTTGGATAGTCGAGCTGGTACGGGTCGGGCATCTGTGGGTTCCCCGCCGGGTCCTGGTAGAGTAACCCTGCATCGAGGTCTTTTGGCATTCTTTTCAATGCAAAACGCTTCCAGCCACCCTGTCGGTTCAGCGCCGTACAGCTGAACGGATGTCTGCCCGCTCGTTGGCGCACCGTGTCACCCAGCTTCTTCGCCACGCTTGCACCGGCTGCAGATTCCACCTGGTTCCGTTTCTCCGGGCGCTCGCTGCGATCAAAGAGATAGTCTTTCTGGTCCGGGGCGCTCCACGCATATTTCCAGCGGTCTGTGACCATGCCAAGAATGGCATTGGCACCCCGATTATAATGAAACAAAACGCCCTTGCGCAAAGGCTGCCTCTTCGTCAGTCTGGCAAGATCTACGCCGTCACATTCCGGCGGAACGGATGCCTCCGCTACGGAGAGGAATGTCGGAAGCAGATCCACCAAACTGGCCGCGACATCGCATCTGCCGCCCTTCTTGAACCGGCCTGGCTGGCGGGCAAGCAGCGGCACCCGCTGCGAGGCATCGTGGAAGCTGCGCTTGCCAAAACAGCCGAAGTCGCCAAGCAGCTCGCCATGATCGGCGCTGAAAACAATCAATGTATTATCAAGTTCGCCCATGGTCTCAAGTTGCTTGAGGAGACGGCCTACCTGATAATCAATAAAAGAAACACAGGCATAGTAGTAAGCGCGGATGCAGCGGATGAGGTTCAGATCGAGTCCGCGGTCGCGATACTTATAACGGTTTTGAAAACGGTTAATAAAACAAGTCAGCTCGGAGGCATTGTCTGGCAGGTAGGGCAGTGGCATGTCCGGAGCCCGGTAGAGCTTGTGCCAGGGATTGGGCGGAGTGAACGGCGGGTGAGGGTGAATGAGGCCAGCGTAGAGGTAGAAGGGCGATTTCAAGCGACTTTGCTTCTTCAGAAAATCCAGGCAACGGTCTCCGACCCATTGCACGGGGTGGTGCTCGGCGGGGAGCTGGCTGGGCTGTGGGACATAATACATCTCGCCGCGAACCCCATGCGGTTCGAGCACATGACCGAACCCCGCTGCCCTCACAGAACTGAGGAAGTCATCACCTTCGGGATGCTCGGGGATTTCCTCCATGGTATCGCGTGAATGGAACCCGCGCATCGCCCACGGGTTGGGTGTGAAATGGCATTTTCCCACGCCGTGCGTCCGATAGCCGGCCCCAGCCAGGAGCGACATCAACGTCGGATGATCTTCTGGCGGCATGTTGTCCGCGTTCGACCCGCAGCCGGTTTTGTCCGCATACATCCCGGTGATCATGCAGGCCCGGGCGGGCACACATTCCGCCACCGGCGTGTAGGCCGAAGTAAACGCCGTTCCTGTTCGAGCGAGCCAATCAAGGTGCGGCGTTTGAAGAAACGGATGCCCCAACGAACAGATCGAATCGACCCGCTGCTGATCGGTGAAAAGATGGAGGATGTTGGGTTGCCTCATTGGAAAGATTCAGGCTGCGCTGAATGAATCGGAAGGTCAAGCCATGCCAACCCGATGTCGCGGTGCATGTGGCTGATTGAGTCCGCAGCCGGACCATCGTAGAAGAGATCGAGTCTCCAACGCACAAGGACCACGGACGGCATCCCAATGTAACGTCTACTCCATGAGCAGGTCGATCCATTGAGCACAACCGCCTTGCATGACGGATTCCACTGCAAGGGATCGCCGCTCCAATAGACCCAGATGGTGTCGGTGAATTCCACGCCGCTTGTGATTCCCATGTGGTTGGGAAAAAACGCCATACCCCATCGGCCGGCACAAAGTAGAGACAGCTATTTTCAATGTGCTCAGAGGAGGGCAATATTAGATCGGTTAAGACACTCCAAGGACCGTTCGCAGAGTCGGCGGAACGCGTCCTGAGCGTTCGTTCGATGCGCACGTCGCCGCTGGCGAGGATGTCTCATGGCGCTGCACAAAAGAACATGTGCAATCGTGTTTTATGCTGGAAGAGAACCATGCCGTCCGAGCACCGACATCGCGTTGTAAGGAATCCGTTTCACAGAAGAATTCTTTGGGATTGCCGCCGAGCTTGAGCAGATGACGCAGTTTCCG
>CAZZCL010000143.1:1575-4110 GCA_964652295.1 uncultured Chthoniobacterales bacterium | reverse complement strand
GATTTTGCGCCCACGCGTAGGCTTGATCGTGGTGATCGACGTAGCAGACAAGGAGGTTGTTGCCGCGTTTGTGGACGATGAGGCGGATATCCCGGTTGACGCGGACAGACCAGAAATCCTTGTCCTTGGAGCGTTCGATGCGGTGGAACTTGTGACCGGGATTTTCCGGATTTAGCTGAAAATCGAAGACCGTGATTTTGACGGCCTTCTGCTCGTCGGAAGCGAGCTTGCCGAGGGCGGTGTTGAAGGTGTCGGCGAGGAGGAGGTTCACGGTGGAGTTTCAGGCGAGGTCTAAGTCGTCGATGAGACGGCGGGCGAATTCCGGGCAATGTCTGCCGAGTTGGATCAGGGTGTCGATCTGCGATTCCCCGCGGGCACCGGAGATCTGGGCGATTCGCTGGACGACTTGGTGCGGGTCGATTTCGTAAAGGACGAGCAGATACTCCTGCGGATGGGTCGCCTGGATGTTCCAGGGATCAAGGGCCTCGGGGGGGAAGTCCTTCCGATTGAAGGTTACGATGAGGGACGCGCCTGCACGGATGGCAGCGGCGAGGACGTGGCGATCCTTTTCGTCGTTTTCGAGCTGGGCGATGAGGTGGGCGTAATCGTGAACAAAGGCTTCCGGAAAATGCTCGCGCAGGGCGGTCTGGAAGGACTCCGCGAGATGCTGCGGCCAGCCGAGCTTGCCAGTTTGGGTGCGGTGGACTTCGGCGAGGATTTCCTCCGACCAGATTGGGGAGAAGAGCCGCGGTTTTTCGGCGAGTCGCAGCAGGAAATCGCAGAGGCGGTAGTTGGCCAGCACACAGGAATCCAGGCAGATCTTGAAATCTGCCCTCATCGGGTGGGACCGTTGAAATCCCCGGAATAGAGCCCGGCCTGATCGACCTGGTCGCTGAGTGCGTTGAGCCCTTCGTGGCGTGCCTGATCACGCTGTTTCTCATAGGCGAGCAGATCCTTGAACGAGACGCGGCGGTGGGTGCCGACCTTGTGAAAGGGGATCTTGCCGTCCTCGAGGAGATCGACGAAGTGCTGGCGGGAGACTCCGAGATAGTTGGCGGCGGCCTGGGTGGTAAAGGTCTCGTCCTCCGGCAGCATAATGATCGCCTTGCGTTCCGACATCAGCCGGACAATGCGGGCGAAATGACGGAAGAGCACCTCAGGGATCTCGGACTGGTTGCCCTCGCTATCGACAAGGCGGATGTGGCCGGGCCGGGCGAAGACGTCCGCGATGCGGTCGAGTTCGTCGTCTGGAATCAGCGAGGGATCGAGGCGGTTGCGGCTGGTGGTGTTCATGGCTGACGTAGAATAAACGCTACAAACGCCAAATTCAATCTCCAAGCCGGAAGATTTTCATCACTTCGTCGCCGAGGTGGTTGATGGCTTTGACGGCGATGCGCCCGGTGGTGGGTTTTTCGAAGGGGCGGGAGGTGGCGGAGTTGAGTGTCTCCCAGGCTTCTGCGTTGATCTCGGCGTTGAGGGTGGTTTTGAGGGATTTGTAGGGATCGTTCTGACCTAGGAAGTAGGCGTGGCGGACGAAGAAAGATTCGCCGTTGTAGTTGGTATCGATCATCCGGCAGGCGATGCCATCGGTGTTGTCGGAGCGCACTTCGCCTTTGCGGGGATCGAAGACATCGATGCCGTTGATCGTGACTTGTGAATAGTGGATGGTGGTTAGTTTTTGGCCCGCAGGGATTTGATGAGGCCGGTGAGCATTTTTCCCACTTCCTCGCAGTCCTTCAATAAGCTGTTGGAACCCTTTGGCGTCAGGAACTCCAGCCTTTCGCAGAGCATCACAAAAGTCTCCGACTCCGCCAGGGAGCCGCGCGCAATCCCAAGCGATTGGAGAAACTCCCCCGTTGTGTTGCGGGCTTGCCCTCGGCGATATCGGCTGGAATCGAGGAGCTTGCCCGCCGCATCTGTGAGGTAATCCCAAACTTCTCTTCGTCGGGAAAGGTCCGCGTAGCGCGATAGATCCTCACGCTCAAGTCCATTGATTTCTGCCAAACTTGTAGTTCCCGATGCGATCTTCTTTGTGGGCTTGCTGGACGCCGGCGTTGCGGAGGTTATCGAGGCGGGTGCTCTCGATGCCTCTGCAGTTGCAAAAGGCCTGGCGTGGGCATGCCCAGCACAGGCGATGTTAGAGGTCGAGTTTCACCCCGTGCAAACGAAGCCAGTTCTTCCGCTCACGGTAGTCCGGCATGACTTTATCGATCTCGTTCCAGAACGCATCGCTATGGTCGCGGTGGTGGAGGTGGCAGAGTTCGTGGACAACGATGTAGTCGATGATGCTCGCGGGCGCCATCATGCACTTCCAGTGGAAGTTGAGCGTGCCCTTTCCGCCACAACTTGCCAATCAGCCTTGCTCTGGCTCCCATGGGCCTCCTCGACATTCGCTCCAATCGATGTGCCCGATCTCAAAAGCTGATTCGCAAGCGTCCGGCTCACCCCAGCCCTTTCATCCAGTGTCTGACAAAGCTTCACGACCCGCACCGCAAACTCAAAAGTCCGCTCCTTAATATCCTGTGGCTTCTCCAT
>CAZZCL010000143.1:0-1475 GCA_964652295.1 uncultured Chthoniobacterales bacterium | reverse complement strand
CGGCTGTTGCGCAGCCCGAGAGAGACGAGGGCTTCGAGTTTTTCAGCGATCACGGTTTCCGAGGGATAAACGAGAAGCCGCGCCGCTGGGAAATCCAAGAGTTCCCTCCAATCGGCCTCCCTAGGCGCGGGGGTGATGGTATCTCCAAAGCCAATGTCGATCTGAAGGGAAAGCCGGGCACCAGAAAGGCTGGCCGGGATGATGACGCGCGTGCCGCCATAGGTGACATCATCCCGAATGGTGCTGGTGCGGATTTCACCCCACTCCAGTCCATCTTCGGGTTCGGTTGGGGCTTGAATCAATTCGGTGAAAATCGATCCGATGGCGTCTTCCGACGAGTCTCCAAACCCAAGAAGATCGAGGTCACGGGTGGGGCGATGCCCTCTGGCCCCCCAAACGTGGAAGAGTTGCGCGCCCTTCAGGATGAAACGTTCGCGGTGGGAACTCTTGGAAAGGCGATACAGGAAGCGACCGATGGCATAGTGCTCGACAAGCCGATCAAGCGACTCTCCATGCTCCCGGGAGACATTGAGGAGGCGCGCCCGGATGGAGGCAGCGAAATTCTTCATATCATCGCCTCCAGATAGGGGCGCATGACCTTTTCGACTCGAAGGAGCCGCGCCATCTCGTCGATTTCAGCGATCTTGGCTTTTCTTGCCCTGAGGGTTTCTCGCAGTGCCTCGACACAGACATCAAGGCCGACCTTGTTCCGATGTTTGAAGCAATCCGCGACGGTGCGAGCCGGGGTCGTGATGCGGAACTCCTCACCGCTGACCGGATAGGGGGCAACCCCGACTTCGAAGAGTGCATCGACGGACGTGCGGATAATGCGAACGGGCGGCCACTCGATCTTCGGGGTGGGTGAATTCAGCGGGAGTTGAAGCCAAACTTGGTAAGGACTCTGGGTGCCGATCTCGTGGAAGCGGAGAGCGCTGAGGAGCACGACAATGCCCTTGGGCGCCCCCTTGATGGCGTGGATGAGGCTGTGGTGCTCGCTGATCGGGGCGTCCTGGAGGCGATACAGTCCTCGCCCTACTTTTTCGAGTTCCCCCTGTCGGACCAGGCGGGTGATGGCCTGATTCGAAAGCCCTGCGCCTACGATCTCCGAAGTCCGGACGGCCTCACGATCGTGCGCGAGGGCTTGCAGCCGTGTCAGTGGGGAAGAGATCATCAGGAAAGAATGTCCGTTTTTTTAGGTATTTGTCAATAAATAACTAGGATTGCGCACATCAATTCCCAAAGATGGGAATGAGAAACTCGTGCTCCGGATATTCTGCTCGCGAAGGAGCGCGTGGCGACCAGCGAGGGCAAGAAGCTGATCCTGTTCCGTGAGCCGCATTGTTCTTTGTTTAAGTAATACTCACCCGAGATACTTGCGAAAAGAACATCGTCCAGTGAATTCTTCTGTGCATGGAACATGCGAAGAGGGTGATGTCCGAAATCTTAGGTAGTTATGCACAAGTAACTTCATTTTC
>CAZZCL010000142.1:0-4124 GCA_964652295.1 uncultured Chthoniobacterales bacterium | reverse complement strand
CGCAAAATTGATTGTGTCTTCATCGGTGCCCAAACCTCAGTGACCGTGGTTCCCAGCAAATTCTCCATCGACGAAATCCGCGTCGGGAAATCGTGGGAGGAAGTAACGCCTGCTCAGTGACCATTGAAGAGAATCTCCCGCTGAGAACACCCCCCCACATGCGACCCCATTCATTTCAACTCCATGTCGAATCAAACCGGCGTCGTGGGAAACTTCATCTCCGGCACAACGATTTTCTCCGTGCTAAGCGGACAAAATCCGGTGGGGCTGGATGCCTCGATTTATGCATTCGACATGAAAAAAGACGTTGAGCTGGTCTGGGAAATCAAAGAACTCATTCAGGAGGTTATCAACACGCCGGCACCCCGACAGTAGAGGTTTTAAAAGCCTGGATTGACGCATCAACTTTTCTGTGTGTTTATCTGTGTATGGCAACAAAGACTTTATCGGTGGATGAAGATGCGTATCGGGCTTTGGTTCGGGCTCGCAAACAGAGGGGGGAATCATTCTCGCAGGTGATCAAGCGTGCGAGGTGGGACGATGGCCCCAAGCGGTGCGGGACGATTTTGGACCGTGTGACTGGAGCCATTTCCGATGAGACGCTGGGCCGCCTGGATGAGGCGCAGAAGAATGACTCCCTCCCGGCGGACAAATGGAATCGCTGATTTTTGACACCACGTTTCTGATTGATCTTCAACGCGAGCGGAAGTCCCGTCAACCGGGTAGAGCGCATCAGTTTCTCAGGAGTCATTCGGAAAACGGGGCGTATTTGTCCGTCGTCGCCTACGGGGAGTATGCGGAGGGCTTTGAGAATTTGGAGGACCCGGCCTTTGTTTCGCTGGTTGAATCTTTTGAGATTCTGCCGGTCACCCGCTCCGTCGCTGCCCGCTATGGTGAAGTCACCAGAACTCTGCGCAGGCGCGGGCAGATGATCGGTGCCAACGATCTATGGATTGCGGCTGCCGCATTGGAATGTGGGTTCCCTTTGGTGACCGGGAATGCCGACCACTTCGGTCGGATCGAGGAATTGCAGGTGCTGTGTTACTGACTTGCCGCCAGACGACACTCAAGGACGTCATTATCAATCCGCTTGGATGCAATAGAAGGCATTTGTTCTCCGCCTTCTTGCTCTGCTCGCGCTCAACCGTTTTTCACCGCACCAATCATGGCGAGGATATTATTCACCGGTGTGCCGGCTTGGATGTTGTGGCAGGAACAGACGATGTAGCCGCCGTCCCGTCCGAGAGTTTCCAGACACCGTCGGACTTCCGTGCGGACGTCGTCAAGGGTGCCATGGGGGAGGACATGCTGGTTCTCGATCCCGCCGTGGAAAATAAAATCCTTCCCGAAGTCGCGCTGTAGGGCGTCCGTCTCCATGCCGGGGCAGATGTGCTGGATGGGATTGAGCACATCCACGCCGCATTCCGCCAGGTGTGAGAGAAACGGACGGGCCGCGCCGTCGGTATGGAAGAGCACCTTCTTGCCGTGCCGATGGATCAGATCGCACCAACGTGTAATGCGGGGCTTGAAATGCTCCTCAAAGGCATGCACTGAAACAAGCTGACTTTCCTGCGTGCCGAGGTCATCGGAGATGAAAACCAGATCAATGTCGTCGCCAAGCTCCGTCAAAAACCGGTCGAGCATCGCGGTCTGGATCGATTCGATCCGGTCGAGCGCGGCCTCGACGAATTCCGGCTCGGCCACCACATCCATAAGGGCATTTTCCATGCCGCGCAGGTGGCAATAGATTTCGTAATGTGAAACCCACGGGCCGATCGTGGCAAAGCCATGATCACGCGCTTTGCGGGCTGCTGCGGCGGCGGCCCGGTAATTGAATCGGTCGGGATCAGGCCAGAGCGGATGATCGTCGAGTTCGTCCGGTTCTTCCATGTCGGCGAGCGGGCCGTTGCCGTATTCTTGGTAAGTGGCCGCGCCGGATTGCACCCGGAGTGTGGGCACGCCCCAGGGATCAATTCCCTGACTGTCGTTGGGATCGAAGCTCTCGGCATCATAGCCCGGAAAAATCCAGACGATTTTGTCGAGGCCGAGGTGCTGATAGAGAGCAAGTTCGTCATCGACGCCGGTGTGTCGCCGGAGGTCGGCCAGCACTTCGGGCGTGAGCCAGAGATCCACAGGAGCGCGGTCGGTGGGTTGTCTTTGCAGCGTGGCTAAGATGCGTTCGTGAGGGGACATGTTCGAGGCACGCATTAAAACTCGTCGTAGGCGATTTGTGAGGGTTCGACCCCAAGGTTGGCGAGCATCTTGGTGCAGGCTTTGATCATCATCGGCGGGCCGCACAGGTAAAACTCGACCGCTTTCACACCGCTGTGATTGGCCAGATAGTTATCGAGGACGACATCATGGATGAACCCAAGGTGCCCGTTCCATTCGTCTTCCGGCAAGGGCGAAGAGAGCGCCGTATGAAACGCGAAGTTGGAATGCTCTGCAGCAAGCTGCTCGAAATATTCGCGGTAAAAAATTTCCTGCTTCGAGCGGGCTCCATACCAGTAGGAAATTTTGCGGGCCGAGTTTTCGGTCTCGAGCAGATGGCTGAGGTGGGCACGCAGGGGCGCCATCCCCGCACCGCCGCCGATATACACCATTTCTTTCTGGGTCGGCTTGATATGGAAATCACCGAAGGGGCCGATGGCAGTGACTTCGTCACCCGGCTTCAGCGAATAGACGTAACTCGAGCCGACGCCCGGCGGGCAGTCCTGTCCAGGTGGCGGCGTGGCGATGCGCACGTTGAAGCGCAGGAGACCTTCGGCGGCGTTGGATGCGATCGAGTAGTTGTTGCGGCGTCCAGGCTCCGGATTGGAGACTTCCAGATCGAAAACATGCTGGTTGTGCCAGACCGTGGCATAAGGTTCGGGAACATCAAAGTCGCGAAATGCAATCCGGTCGTAGGTCGGGATATCCAGCTGGATGTAATCGCCGGGGGTGAAGTCAACGGCTTCGCTGGCGTCCGCTGGTTCAAGGACCAGTTCTTTGATGAATGTGGCGACGTTCTGGTTGCTGACAACGCGGAGACGATAGGTCTTTTCCGTGCGGGCTCCCGCCCCACCGGCGTTGAGCAGATTCAGCCAGAGCCGTCCGGCGCGCTCCTCGAGCGGATACGTGGCGAGGCCGCGACAAATCGGCGCGCGGGCCGGTGAGCCATCTTCCAAAAAGAAGCGTCCATTGTGCTTGGGACATTCGATGATGTTGTCCTTCACCAGACCATCGGCAAGGTGGGTGTTGCCGTGGGTGCAGATGCCATCGGTCGCATAGAGGCGTCCGCCCGCATCGCGGATGAGGGCAAACGTTCGCCTTCCATGATCGAAGCGCAGAATATCAGCCGGGCCAAGGTCTGCGGCGGCGCAAATTTCGATCCAGCCATCCTTGTCGGGCTTGGCGTCGGTGGATTTCTGTCCTTCGCTGATTTGCTCGCGCGGGGGTGGCAGTTTGCGTTTCACATGCCATGCCGGGTCTTTCACCTGGCGGACGATCGCAGGCAGAATCTCTTTCCATGCGGAAAGGATCGACGGATACGGAGGCGGGCAGTCGTCTTTCACAGCCTCGTGGAGCTTGGGTAGGTTATGATAAGGAACGAGCGGGAACATGTGGTGCTCGACGTGGTAATTCATGTTCCAGTAGATGAACCGGCTGATCGGGTTCATATAGACCGTGCGGCAGTTCAGCCGGTGGTCGAGCACGTTCTCGGCCAGGCCCGCGTGCTGTGTCGTGTTGTGCACGATCATCAGCCACGTCCCAAAAAATTGCGGGAGCAGGAAAAGAAAAACCGGCAGCCACGTCTGGAAATAAACCGCCGAGGCAATGATCAGCAGGTAGATGCCGGTAACGATGCGCGCGTTGCGATAGATTTTGGGAAACTCGCTTTCCGGAATGTAGGTTTTTTCCGCCTCCGACATCCGGCCCACCGCATGGCGGATGAGTCCCGGGAAATACCCCATGTAGCCTCCGTAGTTGACCAGGCTCAACGCCAGTGCCTTAAGGTCGGGCGGCCGTGGAATTTGAATTTCCGGATCGCGACCGACAATGATCGTATCGCTGTGATGCCGGGTGTGGCTCCACCGCCAAACGGTCGATTCGCGCATGACCATGAACGAAGCGATCTCGTAGAG
>CAZZCL010000141.1:0-4151 GCA_964652295.1 uncultured Chthoniobacterales bacterium | reverse complement strand
GGTGGAGGCGATGGCGCGGGCGCTGTTCCAGAGCTGGTTCGTGGATTTCGACCCTGTCCGCGCCAAACTCGACGCCCGCCCCCCCGCCGGCCTCGACCCCGCCACCGCCGCCCTCTTCCCTGAGCACTTCGAGCATGGTGAAGACGGAATGATCCCAGTCGGCTGGCGTCACGCCGCCATCGAAGAAGTCTGCGCCATAAACGCCTGGACGCTCGGCAAGAACGATGACTTGGAGACGCTGGAATACGTCGAGATTTCCGAAGTGAGTCGCGGCAACATCGCGAACATCGCCACCTACACTCGCGGCGAAGAACCCAGCCGAGCCCGCCGCCGCCTTCGCCACGGCGACACCGTTCTCTCCACCGTTCGCCCCGACCGTGGGTCCTACTTCCTCGCGCTGAATCCGCCCGAGAATCGCGTCGCCTCCACCGGCTTCGCCGTCCTCACGCCGACGAAAGCCCCGTGGTCATTCATCCACGCTGCGATGACCCAGCAAGAAGTCTCCGACCACCTCGGCCAAATGGCCGACGGCGGAGCCTACCCCGCCGTGCGCCCCGAAATCATCGGAGCCATGAAAGTCGCTGTGCCGAACGAGCCGAAGATTCTCGAAGCCTTCCACCGCACCTGCGCGCCGCTCTTTGAGCAAGCCGAAGCCAACCGCACCCAATCCCGCACCCTCGCCACCCTGCGCGACACACTGCTTCCGAAGCTGCTGATCGGGGAGTTGAAGGTAAATCCACAGGCCGATTGAGTTATGCCTCAACTGATCAAATCACTCCGTCTGAAGCGGTTTCGAAAGTTCAAGGACAACCACTTGGCTGCCTCGGAACACAATGTCCTGGTCGGGGCGAACAACAGCGGGAAAACAAGCATTCTCCACGCGCTTCGCCTCTTCTTCTTTGCGGCATCTGACGAGTTTTCTGGTTCCACCGATAACGTGAAGTTCCACAAGCGATACATTCGTCTCGACGAAATCCTTCCGGTGTCTGACCCCGAGGAGTTATGGAGCGACTGCGTGAAGGGCAACACGAAGGACACAGGCGTCAGCGTCGAAGTGGAGTTTCGCGATGGGTTGTCCGTCGAGGTGTCTTTCACACATCGATTTGGACAGGTTCATGTCGACGCCAGCGTTACCAAAAACCCTGGGAGTCTTTCCGGCGACCAGATCAACGACACTCTTCGACACAAGCTGGCGTTCATTCCGGGCCTAGTGGGCATCCTGCCACAAGAACCCTACGTGACGCCAGCCCGCCGCTCAGCAATGTCAATCGAGGCGAGATACTCAGAGATGTATCGGTCGTCACTTCTGCACCTCAATGAGACCGATAGTAAGGCACTCAAAGGAATCAACAAGGTGCTCACGAAGCATCTGGGAGTCGAGATTACCGAAATCAAATTCGATCCAGATAAGGATGTGTTTGTTGGCGTCAAGTATTCGCAGGGAGGTGTATCACTTGACCTTTCAAATGCCGGTTCGGGCATGCTCCAGGTGATTCAGGTCTTGATTTACATCTACCTTCATAAGCCGACGCTTTTGCTTATTGATGAGCCCGATTCGCACCTCCATCCCGAGCTTCAGGAAAAGCTCGGGAACGTCCTGAAAGACGTGACGAAAGAAATGGGCGCTCAGCTTTTCGTCGCAACACATTCCCCGGATGTAATCGACTCGTTTGAGCCAAACGAAGTGTACTTTATCAGCGCCGAAAAGAAGCATCTTCGAGCGTTCAAAGAGGACAACGCCTACGTTGAGGGGCTCATCCAAGGTGGCATCGTTACCAACTCAGCGCTTTCGCGAATCGCCGTCCGTCCTCGGTGTCTCGTTGTCGAAGACAAGAAAACCGGACTTCTGCGCAGAATAGATTCGGTGTGCGGACTTGGCCTGTTCGAGTTTCCGGGAGATTTCAAGAAGGCCGAAGGGGTGTCAAAATTTCAAACGATTCACGAGGTCTATCTAACGGTTCAAGATGTGGTCGGGAAAAAGATTTCGCTGTTCTTCATCCAAGACAGCGACGGTCTCCCGGGCCGCTACCTTGGCTACATCCGGGACAAATACAAAAAGAAAGGGCTTTCGGTCCACATTCTCGATAGGCACGAAATAGAGAGTTACCTACTCGACGCGAAGATCGTCCGCGCTGCTATGAAAGCAAAAGGGTATGAACTCAGCTTGGGTGACACACGCAAAGCACTCGTAAAGGCAGCCGACCAAATTAAATCTCACACACGCGGAGACATACGACGAAAGGCCAAGGATGTGAACCGTTTCTGCGGGAAGCCAGAGCAGTTCGACGATGCCAAAGTTGAGTCGGACGTTGACCAGTGGTTTGATGGATTGAAGCTCAACGAAGAGACGATTCTGAAAGTATTCCCAGGGAAAGAGCTTTTGACCGCGCTTCGAGACATCTTGAAACAGGAGACAGGCGTCGATCTGCGTGATTGCGACCTGATGCAGGCGCTGAATTCATCACGCATTGCACCCGATTTGAGAACTGCGCTCACAGAAATATCGACCGCCCGCAAGGCATGAGCCTCAACGAATCCAAGCTGCGCACCCTCACCCGGCCTCTCCCACGGGGAGAGGGGAACGAAGACGCCATGAGAATGGTGAAGAGCGAAATCGGAAGAGTGAAATTTCTGAACCTGAAACCCTTTCTCCCTTCACTTTTCACCCTTCACTCTTTGCCTGAAAGGCACCTCCCATGAGCCTCAACGAAAGCCATGTCGAAGAAGCCGCCCTCGAATGGTTCGGGGAGTTGGGCTACGTCATCGGGCACGGGCCGCAGCTCGCGCCCGGTGAACAAGCTGGAAGCACCCTCACCCCGACCCTCTCCCAGGGGGAGAGGGAGTCCTACGGTGAGGTGGTGCTGGTGGGCCGCTTGCGCAAAGCCATCCGGCGCCCGAACCCGGCCAATGCCTGCGGCAACCCTCACCCGGCCTCTCCCAAGGGGAGAGGAGAGGAAGCGTCGGCAACGTTCTGGAATTTCCGGATGGTTGGATTTTCAACCCGGCGGGGGGCGAACCCATGAAGAATAAACCGGAGCCCGATTCAGACTTGATCCTCTACCTGACGGAGGATGGCCGGACGCGCCTGCAAGTGCGGCTGGAGGGCGAGACAGTGTGGCTTTCGCTCAATCAGATGGTGGACTTGTTCCAGCGGGACAAGTCGGTCATTTCCCGGCACATCAAGAACGTGTTTCAGGAGGGGGAATTGAGCGCCGAGGCAACTGTTGCAAAATCTGCAACAGTTCAACCCGAGGGCGGAAAGCAGGTCACGCGGGAGATCGAATTCTACAATCTGGACGTCATCATTTCCGTGGGCTACCGGGTGAAATCGAAGCGGGGCACGCAGTTCCGCATCTGGGCCACCCAGCGGCTGCGGGAATACATCGTGAAGGGCTTCACGATGGACGATGAGCGTCTCAAGAACCCGCCCGGCAAGGGGCACATTGATTACTTCGATGAGTTGCTGGAGCGCATCCGGGACATCCGTTCCAGCGAGCGACGGGTGTATCTGCGGGTGCGGGAGATTCTCGCGCTGGCGGCGGACTACGAGCCCACTGAGCCGGAGACGCAGGTGCTTTTCCAGACGATCCAGAACAAGCTGCACTTCGCGGCCACGGGGAAGACGGCGGCGGAGTTGATTGCGGAACGGGCGGATGCGGAGCAACCCAACATGGGCTTGAAGGCGTGGCGCACCGGCGTCGTGCGGAAGGGGGATGTGACCATCGCCAAGAACTACCTGCGCGAGGACGAGATCGAGGAACTGAACCGGATCGTGGTGATGTTCCTGGATTTCGCCGAGGATCAGGCGCGGCGGAAAAAGCAAATCTTCCTCCAGAACTGGGTGACGCGGCTCCATGATTTCCTGAATCTGAATGAACGCGCGATTTTGCCCGACGCTGGGAAAGTGAGCCGTGAGGAAGCGCATCAATTGGCGGAGGCGGAATACGAACGCTTCGCCGCCCGCCGCCGGGCGGCGTTGGAAGCACAAGGGGAGGCCGACTTGCTGGGACTGCTCGATGCCGAAGTGAAGAAGCTCCCGAAGCCGAGGAAACCCAAGCCATGAGCCTCAACGAATCCCACGTCGAAGACGCCGCCCTGACGTGGTTCGGGGAGTTGGGCTATGCGGTCGGGCACGGGCCGGATCACGCGCC
>CAZZCL010000140.1:1672-4216 GCA_964652295.1 uncultured Chthoniobacterales bacterium | reverse complement strand
ACGCGAGCCGTGGCAAGCCGCGGCAAACACAAAGTGCAAGGTGCAGCCGCAAGGGCGACACCGCTAAACATTGCACCATTTGATGACCTTGCCACTGTTGCGGGCGGTCAGCGTCACCATCTTAACCAGACAGGAGCGTATCGAGATGTAATAGCACGCGGTGATGGACTTTCCATCGAACTGCAGGGCAATATCTTCCGAGACGCAGGAGCGCCACATACGCTTGCGCACCAATCTTTGGAGGGATTTTGGAATACTTTCAGGGGAACCAATATTGTCCCAACAAACCTTCAATATACCCGAGCACTCCAGCAATCACTGAGGGCATCAGGCCTGCCCGAAGCGCAAGTTCAGCAAGCTGTCAGAGCGGCGATTAGCGATCGAGTAGCTGTTGGAGCTTTGGGTGGGATGGAAGTTCCGAGGGTTCCGGCACCAATTCGCAATCTCGCTCAATGATGAAACTAGACCCGAACTTTTACGACGAAATAGGCACGATCCAGTGGTTCGTGAACTGCGGAAACTGTGTGAATCTGCCAACACACCCTCTCCGCGCACAGTCTTCTGAAGAGGCTTTGAGTTTCTTAGGTTCCCCGCTTTGGGCTGATGTCCGAACTGAGGCTCAGGGCGACCTAACTGGGTATCTCGCAAAGCACCACTATACTTCCTACGGAGGATATTGGAATAATCTGGCCAAGGAATCTCGTGCCCGGCTGGAGAAGGATCTTATGCCTAAGCTGATCTCGTCCCTTGCTGCCGTTGGCTTACCAGACATCACGAAGGATGTAATGTTAGACGTCAATCGTGCCGCGCTTGAGGTTTCGTATGCGCATCGGTTTCCAAAGATTCCAAGGTTCTTTTCCCGATTGCTTGATGTTTACAGGAACGGGCATCTTCCGTGTGGATGGACCGAGGACATGGAAAAGTGGCCTGCTGGAGACATTATCGCCTTTTGATTTTGCAACGCCGAATCGCTGGCGCGCGTAGCGACGAACGCCAACCCTCCGTCAACTCCCGATGAACCGCTCCGTCACGCCTCCTGCTTCCATGAGAAGGTAGTCAAATTGAAAATCGAAATTCATTTCGCTCTTTCTGGGTTTCGGCGTGGCAGGGTCGATCACTTGGAACAACGGAATCGTGCTTCCATACGCACTCTGGATTGAAACGCTTTGGTTTCGGTGCAAGAGGGATTCCGGTTTCATCGTTGGGAAAGATCAGGATGCTGCGATCTAATGGTCGCACTCGCAATGGTGCCGCAGGCGGCTCGCAGTCATCCTGGAAAATCGATTTGTGTTGTTCACTGAAAAGAATGTCGCAAAGGCAGGTGGCTTAGGCCGCTGCGGCTTGAGGATGCCGCAGGGGCTGGTAGTCGCTCTGCTTTTGCCAGAGGGTGAGCATGAGCACGGCGAGTTTGCGGGCGACGGCGATCACGGCTTTTTTCTTAGCCGCTTTGCCGCCGCGCGCCGCCAGCTTGAGGCCGTAACGGCGCAAGTCGCAGTCCGGTCCGAAATGGCCAAGTAGGTATTGGGAGGCTTGCACCAGGAGACATGGCAGATATCGGTTGGCTGTTTTGCTGATCGGCAGCTGCTTGTCGGAGTTTATCGTTGAATCGTTGAGCTTTACCAACGCCAGCACATCGTCTATTTTACTATTGTGACTGCAATCGCCGAACACCTCGACCGCAAGCTTGCCGCGTGGAAGCCCGAAACGGCTACCGAGGTCGAGCGGCTTGTCGGAGATATCATCGACTGGGCTGACGCCGACGCGCTCGACCTGATGCGTTCCCGCGATCTGGAACAAGAAGTATTGGACGTTCTTGATGCGGACTAAACCGGGCGAGGTCTGGCTCGCCGATCTTGGCCTTGCGGCCAAGACCCGGCCCGTGCTCATCGTCTCGCGTGAGGATGAAGACCCGCCCCGCGACTTGGTCATCCACGTTCCGATGACCACGCAGAACCGGGGGAGCCGGTACGAGGTTGATCTTGGCAAGTTGCCATTCCTGCGCGAAGCCTCCTTCGTCAACGTGCAGGGCATTGCCTCCATCCCGTCCATGAGGCTGGAACGCAAGCTCGGGCAGATGCCTCCTGGACTGCTCGAGAAGGTCAAAGCGGCACTCCGCTACGCCCTCGAGTTGTAAAAACCGCTGAGTCTTGGCGCTTCGCGGCTCGACTTTCACCTCCCAGCCGTTGCCCTCTTTGAAAGTCATCGACGCAAGCGCGAATGTGAGCGTGTGCCGCCTGCGACGGAATCAGGCAGGCCGGGCGGAGCTGTTTAGCGAATCGTGGCCGCTTCTTCCGGCCTTGCTTGGGACGGCTGCCATTGCTTGGTGACGGCGGAGCGCGGTTTTGATGGCGACGAGCTCGGCAGCCTACGAACGCCGCCGCCAATAACATGAAATCAACGTGCCGCTGCCGCTGCAACGATCGTGCGCGCTTCGCGCGGATCAATTTGACGGGGCGGCGGCGGCTTGCGCCGCAGAGCCCGGAGCCTGGCGGCTCCAGCGGCTTTTTCCTTTAGCGGCTAAAAAAGAAAAGCGGCTCAGGGACT
>CAZZCL010000140.1:0-1572 GCA_964652295.1 uncultured Chthoniobacterales bacterium | reverse complement strand
CGGCTCCAGCGGCTTTTTCCTTTAGCGGCTAAAAAAGAAAAGCGGCTCAGGGACTACTCTTCTGCAGCCCGGCACACCTGCTGGCGAAGGTCCGGGGCGATCCAAAAACCGGCTTCCGTCTCCAGCCGGTCGAGCAGCGGGCGGACTTGGTTGATGAGTCCTTTGCGCTTGGCAAGCAGTAACACACCGAGCAGCTCCAGCGTGCGCAGTCCGAGTTGCCGCGCAGCTCGGGTTGCCCGTCGTTCATCGTGTAGGATCAAGTCGGCCCGCAGTTCGATAGCAAGGGCGATGGCCTCGGCCTCTCCTGGGTCCAGGTGGAGCGAGAGCAGGGCGACGCGGGACGCATCGCGCACGGTGGCAAAAGCAGCGGCATTGGCCGTGTCGGCAGATCGGAACCGCTGGTCACGCAAGCGAAGGGAATCGATCTCCTCTCGCACCATGTTCGGGGCGGTGACCCGCCCGAAGAGTTTGGGGAGAAGCCGGGCCTCGCCGATGACGGCAAGGTTGAGCAAGGGCGACGTGTTGGTGACGACGATCACCGCTCAGAGGCTTTCGATGGTGTGCAGATCGTCGGCGAGTTCGCGGGTTCCGTAGTGAATGGGAATTTTACGGGCGGCGAGATGGTGTTGAAAAGCGATTCGGTCGAGTCCGCAAAGCCGTGCTGCCTGCGCGAGAGTGATGCGGTCTTCTTGAAAAAGCGAAAGCGCGAGAGCCAACCGGATGTCTTCATCGGAAAGGTTGGCGGCGAGAACGATGTCGTCGTTGATGGTCAGTTGCATGGCGGTAGATGGATTTAGAGGCTGGCGGCTTCTTCGCGGGAGCGTTCGCGGATGAAGGGCTCGACAAACTCAATGATCTTCTGTTGCTGGCGGCGCGGCAGCTTGGACGCTGCCTCGAAAACCTGGCCGAGCTTACCGGGGGCGACCGGCGAGCGTTTTGGACGCGGTTGGCCGAGGACTTCCTCGACGCTTACTCTGAGAATGGCGGCAAGTTGCGGCAACAACTCCACTTTGGCCACGCGCCCGGTCTTCTCCCAATAGACGATGTTGGTGTGATGGATGTCGAGTTGGCGGGCCAGTTCGCGGACGGATATCCCGGCACGGTCGCGCAACTCGCGGAGATGGGAAGAGGTGGGTTCGACGTTGCTCATGGTCGAACTATACACCGGCATGGTCAAAAGATGCTGCATTAGGTCTAAGTATAGACCATTCTTGAGCGATGAAAATAAATTTGACAGCCTCCGCCCGAGCCTTCCGGCGGCTACCCGACTGAAACCCTCCATCTCATCGACAGGGCGATTGATGCGGCCAAGGAAGCCGCGCACGCCTGCCATGATAAGCAAGCGCAGGAGTGCTTCGAGTTCGCGTTGGCGTTGTTGCAGGAAGGAAAGCTGGATCGCGGGAAGCGGACAAACCGCAAGGGAAGCGGAAAAGGTGATCGCCGATGTGAAATGGGGCCTGCGCTTGATTGCTTCGGTGTTCAGCAAAGAGGAGGACCGCTGTGGAAATCAGAACCCTCGCCGACGCGCCACGATTAACCAGCATAAAAGAAATGACCCGTCCCTGTGCATCA
>CAZZCL010000139.1:0-4335 GCA_964652295.1 uncultured Chthoniobacterales bacterium | reverse complement strand
CGCAAAGGCGTTACGCGCGTTTTGCAGCCAGCTGGCGCGGGTGCGCGCGGCGGCACGTTTTTTCGAATCGTGGCGGGACGTTTATGCCGGGCACGAACATCCCGTGCAGGATGTGCCCTTCCATTTCGAAGGCTGCACGGTTTATGTCTCCGGCCGCATTGATTCCCTGCGCCGCCTGCCGTCGCACGATCTTGAAATTGCGGATTATAAACTCAGCCGCAGCGCAGATCGCGAGCGCGACATGTTGCAGGTCGCGATTTATGCGGGTCTTCTGGCGCACAACAACCCGGCGCTGCGCTTCCATGGCGCACTCGAATATTATCTGCCGGCGCTGGAAATTGTGCGCTTCACAGCCGGCGAACTGCGCGAGGCATTCGAGCGGCGTGTTCGGCCAGTGCTCGCCCGCATCGGCACTTCCAAACGATCCGGAGCCGGAAACACTTCCCGGGATCCCTCCCCACGCACCGGCGCTCCGGCCGCACACTCACTCGATGAAATGACACACCGCATCGTGCAGGCCTACAACACATTCAAGCTGCCGGTCGAAATCGCCGGCTCGGTCGAAGCGCCCCAATTGATCCGATACTTTCTGCGCCCCGGACAGGGAGTGAAGTTCGTGTCCCTGGCAAATCGGGCGGAGGATTTGCAGGTTTCCCTCGGGCTTGAACAGCCGCCTGCGATCAATCCCGGTAAGGGCGCTGTCACCGTCGACATTCTCAAACCGCAACCCGCAATTGTGCCATGGCGCGAGACGTTGCATGCGACAGAATCGGCAGGACCCGCTGCGTTTATCATCGGTCGCGGTGTGTCCGGTGAAGATCTGGTTGCGGACTTATCCGATTCCAACACCGCCCATGCGCTCGTTGCAGGATCCACGGGCAGCGGCAAGAGCGAGTTTCTCAAGGCTCTGCTGGCGACACTCATGACACGCAACCGACCGGAGCGGCTCCGGATCACGCTGGTCGATCCGAAACAGCTCGCGTTCGGTCCACTCGAAGGGTCGGCATTCCTCGACGGACCCGTTGTGTTCAATCTCGACGACGCGCTGCCATTGATGAGCCGCCTCTGCGACGAGATGGATGCGCGTTACTCGCGCCTGCTCGCCGCGGGTGAGGCCGATCTGCCAGCGTACATCGCCGCCGGCGGCCGCGATATCCCCTTTCATATCGTTGTGTTCGATGAATTTGCCGATCTTGTGCTCGGCGGTCGTGAAATGCGGAAAGAGTTTGAAACGCATCTCAAACGGCTTGCTCAAAAAGGCCGTGCAGCTGGCATTCACCTTGTTCTGGCCACACAGCGCCCCGACCGGTCCATAGTCAGCGGAGCTGTGAAGGCTAATCTTCCGCTGAAAATCTGTCTTCGGGTCACGTCCGCCACAAATTCCATGGTCCTGCTCGATCAACCCGGCGGCGAGACCCTTGCAGGACGCGGAGATCTTTTGTGCGACCGCGGTCGCGGACTGGAACGCGCACAAGCGCCTTATGTGCAAACGGAGGAGCTTTTCAAAGCGGCCCGCCTGTCTGCGGGCTGATTTCGGGCCGTCTGGCCAGTTATTCGCTTTGTCTTTGCAACACTGTCTGGCTGTGCTTGGCTGAAGCATTCGAACATTTTTCCGGACGACCGATGGCCTGCGCCCGGCCGTACCGTTTCCCGAGTATGAAACAAACCTCCCGCGTCGCCCATGTCCCGGACAGCGCCCTCTCTGGCAGCACGCACGCAACCCCCGCGCCGCCACTGGCTCCAGCTCCCGAATCCAACTCGCCGCGCCTGCTCGACAGCATTGACTCCCCCGCCGATGTCAAGGCTCTGCCTGAAGATCGTCTTGAGCAGCTTGCATCGGAAATTCGCGAAGAACTCATCCGCGTCCTTCTGAAAAACGGCGGCCATCTTGGTCCCAACCTCGGCGTAGTGGAACTTACCATCGCGCTTCACCGCGTGTTTGACACGCCTGCAGATCGTTTCGTGTTCGATGTTAGCCACCAGGGTTATGTTCACAAGATGTTCACCGGCCGCAGAGAACGCTTTCCCACCATCCGCCAGTATCGCGGGTTGAACGGCTTCCTGTTGCGCACCGAAAGCGAGCACGACTCCTACGGCGCAGGCCACGCTGGCACTGCCCTATCTGCGGCCTTAGGCATGGCCGTGGCCCGCGATTTGAAAGGCACCAACGAACATGTCGTGGCCGTGGCTGGCGACGCCGCGTTCACCTGTGGCGTCAGTTATGAAGCGCTCAACAACGTCAGCGAAGCCACCAAACGGTTCATTGTCATTCTCAACGACAACAAGTGGTCCATCGCAAGGAATGTGGGAGCCATCTCCAAGTATCTTAATCGCATCGTCGCCAGCCCCACTTATGCGCATCTGCATCAAAAAGCAGCCAACTTCGTCAAATGGATCCTCGGCGAGCAGGTCGCCCAGTTCGCCCACAAAATCGAGGAAGGCGTAAAACATCTGCTCTGGCCAAGCGTCATTTTTGAGGAGTTCGGCTTTCGCTATTACGGCCCAATCGATGGCCACGACATGCGGCTGCTAATTCGCACACTGGAATTTCTAAAGACCCAGGAAGAGCCGGTTCTCCTTCATATCCTGACCGAGAAAGGGCGCGGGTATGCGCCTGCTCTTGAAAAACCCGACAAGTTTCACGGTATTGGCAAACCCGTTCCCAAGGCACCAGACGATGCGCCGGAAAAGCCGACCTACTCCCAAATCGTGGGGCGCACCCTATCCGATTTTGCCGATGGCAATCCCCGGATGGTAGCCATCACCGCGGCGATGCCCAGCGGCACCGGCCTTTCCGAGTTTGCGAAGCGTCATCCCGGACGTTACTTCGATGTGGGCATCGCCGAGGAGCATGCGGCGCTGTTTGCCTGCGGTCTGGCCACGCAGGGGCTCGAGCCGTTTCTGGTTATCTACTCCACCTTCATGCAGCGGGCTTACGACATGATCATCCACGACATGGCCCTGCAAAAGTTAAACGTCCGCCTCTGCATGGATCGGGCCGGGCTCTCCGGCGATGATGGCGGCACACATCACGGCCTGTTCGACATCGGTTACCTCCGTCATGTGCCGAACATTGTGCACATGCAGCCAAAGGACGAAGCCGAGTTCACTGACATGTTGTGGACGATGATGCATTATCACAGCGGTCCGATCGCAATTCGCTATCCCCGCGGCTCCGGAACCGGGGCCGTGCCCGCCGCGAGTCCGCAGATCCTTGAGATCGGCAAGGCGGAAGTTGTCCGTCATGGACGTGAAGTGGTCGTGCTCGGCCTCGGCAACATGTGCGAGATGGCACTCAGCGTTTCCCACGCTCTTGCCGCTCAGGGCATTGAAGCGGCCGTCATCAATCCGCGCTGGATCAAACCGATGGACACCGCCACGCTGGAGTTCTTCGCGCGCGGTGCGGATGTGGTGTGCACCATCGAAGATCATGTGTTGCACAACGGTTTCGGGTGCGCAGTCATGGAACACCTCGCCGAATGCCGGATCGGCATCCCCGTCGTGCGCGTCGGTTGGCCGGACAGGTTTATTGAGCATGGGACGGTGCCGATCCTGCGCGAAAAACATGGAGTCACCGCCGAAGCTGCTGTCGGAAAGATTCTTGCCGCTCTCAATGGGCGCGCGCAACGTCGGCAGGCTGGAAGTGGAAGCGCCGCCTGAAACAGCCCCCGGGAGCAGCGTGCAAGGACCACTTGAACTCGCGCAGAGCCGCCGGGACGTTGAAAAACGTTTTCCCTCTTTCTTCTGGCGTAACTATAATGTTTGCATCGTTGCTTCCAACGGACTGAGTGTGTCAGCCGATTCATTCTGCATGACGTGCATATAAATCATAGTCGTTTCCACGCACGCATGTCCGAGCAATTCCTGCACCGGCCGAATATTCGCGCCGTTTTCCAGCAGATGGGTAGCGTAACTATGACGCAACCCATTTGAGTTCGATCGCTTGGCGATGCCCGCCTCGCGAACTGCTCGGGTGAGGTACCGCTGATAGACGTCCGCCAAAATGTGGTGCCTGTGCTTGGCTCCTGTTGGATTGCGCGGATCGCGGTAGAGATTCGCTACCGGCAATACCCAGAACCCTTCCCAGCTCTCGCTCGCCCTTACGAATTTCCGCTCAAGCGCGTTCGGTAAATACACCCCCGGCCGGTGTTCTGCCCGATCACGGTCGTGAAGGCTTCGTACCTTCTGCATGTGATCGTCCCACTCAGGTTTGGAGAAGCTTGGGGACTTACAGAAGTTTGGGGACATTAAGAAGTTTGGGGACAGGTTACATTAAGAAGTTCAACTCCCGACACTCCGTGCCGAAGCGTTTCGCAGGAGCCGGCTGCCATCTCT
>CAZZCL010000138.1:0-4379 GCA_964652295.1 uncultured Chthoniobacterales bacterium | reverse complement strand
GGCCGATCGGTTAGCCAAAGCGTCACGGGCATCTTCTGGCAAGAATCCCAGTCGGTGGGCGAGACTAATCTGATACTCCGCTTCGCGTGCGGAGCCGAGTCTGTGCATTTTCGTGATATGGCCTACGGCTTCTTCTGACCGCGCACATCCCTCCACGACAATATCAGGCCGGAGGCCGGAAACTGGAAGCGCAGAGACACGAAGATGAAGGAGAATGAGATCGCGCAGCCGATCACATGATGAGACAAATCGGAGAAATCCATGCGAAGTTTGAGCCAACAAGGGCACTCAGGAAATCACTTTTCTGTGCCACCCCTTCATGTCCTTATTACTCTTCATGGGAAATCCTGGATTTCGGGTCGTTGAACTGCGGGATTTCGCGTCATGCACTCCGCACACGTCGCTCAGGGAAACAGTGTTCCAGAGGCGAAATCCAGGCACAGAACCAAGCGCTGATCCTCCACGTTCATATGGTTCTTTGTAACTTTCCACCCGCGGCCCATTCCCAGCGCCTACGTGAAGAGGCTTTTTGTGTTGATGAAGTCCAACGCGATCCCTTAGCGGGAATTATCAGGGGACGGCAATGAGGCTTTTGATCTTTAGCAGCCCGGCCCAGGCCGGACTGAAACCTCAAATCGTATCCACTCGAAATAGCAACGAGACGAAAACCCTAACTCAGGGAATATCAGCCCGCAGTATCGCTTGCCAATTACCTTTGACGAACCTGCTGAGCAGCCCCCCAAAAGTTTTTCTTGCACTATTTGGGTATTTGCGCAATTATGATTTTATGTCTCGTGGCAAACTAAGCAAAAACAAGGCGGCGCTTCGAGCCATGGTGATCAAGAGCCTGGCTCATCCTTCGCGGGTTCTTCTTGTAGATGCACTGAGCGAAAGGGAGATGTGTGTGTGTGATCTCACCGAGGTGGTTGGCTCCGATATTTCGACTGTTTCCAAACATCTTGCAATCCTCAAGGCGGCGGGTGTGGTCAGTGTGGAAAAGCGGGGGTTAAACCAGTTTTACCAGCTCAATTGCCCCTGTTTGGTAGATTTCTTTCGCTGTGTCGACTCGATTAATCACGAACACAGCCTAACTTTGCAGAGGGCCTGCGTCGCCTGAGTGTGATCCCCTCTCCAATGGAACCCATCATGTGTCGCCACGCTAACCTAGCCCTCCCTAGAGCTTTCGAAAACTCATGAGCAACTCCATCGCCAGACGAATGTCCTTTCTGGACCGATATCTCACCCTCTGGATTTTTGTCGCCATGGGTCTCGGTGTCGGGATTGGTTATTTCCTGATTCCCGATCCCGAGGCGCTCTTCAAACCAGTCACTGTCGGAACAACCAATCTCCTCATCGCAGCCGGGTTGATCCTGATGATGTATCCGCCGCTTGCGAAGGTGCGTTATGAGGAAATGCCAAAAGTGTTTTCGAATGCAAAAGTGTTGGGAATATCATTGTTGCAGAATTGGCTTGTTGGTCCGCTGCTGATGTTCGGGCTGGCGGTGCTTTTCTTGCACAATCATCCGGAATACATGGTCGGCCTGATCCTGGTCGGAATCGCACGTTGCATTGCCATGGTGTTGGTTTGGAATCAGCTCGCAAAAGGCAATACGGAATACTGCGCGGGCCTGGTGGCTTTCAACAGCGTTTTCCAAATTTTATTCTTTGGCTTATACGCCTGGCTATTTATCACCTGGCTGCCCGGACTGCTGGGCATTGATTTATCATCGGTTCGAGGATTGGGCGGGAGAACGGTGACTGATGTGACCATTGGAGAGATCTTCGTCAGCGTCATGATCTATCTTGGTATCCCATTTGCCGCAGGCATCCTCAGTCGCATGATATTGATCCCTCTCAAGGGGCGTGAGTGGTATGAGAGCAAGTTTATCCCTCGCATTTCTCCTATAACACTGATTGCCTTGTTATTCACGATCGTCGTGATGTTCATGTTCAAAGGGGAAACAATCGTCACCCTCCCGCTTGATGTCCTTCGGATCGCTCTGCCACTTGGCTGCTACTTCCTTGTCATGTTTGTTGTGAGCTTCTTTATGGGGAAATGGGCTGGGGCGGATTACAGCCGCAGTGCGACGCTGGCCTTCACGGCTTCCGGCAATAATTTCGAACTGGCTATTGCAGTTGCCATTGCCGTTTTCGGAGTCGCATCAAAAGTCGCCTTCACGACCGTCGTGGGTCCGCTTGTTGAAGTGCCGTTTCTCATTGGTCTCGTGCATGTTGCGCTGTGGTTTCGGAGAAAGTTCTTTCCGCAATCCATTGTCGATGAAGTGAACAATTCCGGCATCGAATCCCTTGGGGACAGGGATCGGGCCTTTTTCGAAAGCAACGCGTGCCGCGCACTGCGTCAAGCTATCCCCACTTCCAATCAAACCAATACGCCATGAAAAAACTGCAAATCCTCGGAACTGGCTGCGCCAAATGCAATGCCCTTACTGATATCACCAAAAAAGCCGCCGATGAAATCGGCGAACCTTATGAACTCGAGAAGGTTACGGACATGCTGCGGTTTGCTGAGTTTGGTGTTATGATCACGCCGGCCCTTGTTGTTGATGGAGTCGTGAAATCCTCAGGCAAAGTGCCTTCGCTTGATGAGACGAAGATGCTTATCACGGGTTGACCAATGAAACGAATTCTCACGGTTCTTCTCGTTGGAATTGCTGTTGCGGGTGGGATTGTCGCTGCCCGCAAGACCATCCAGGCCGGAGCACCGGGAAAAGCCGTCTCTGCATCGCCAGAATCCACGCCTCAAATCCCAGAAGACGGCATTGTGGTGACTTACTTTACTACAGATGTGCGTTGCCCTTCGTGCAGGAAAATTGAACAACTCACCCGCAAAACTGTGGAGTCACAGTTCTCCGACGCGGTTTCCGATGGGCTAATAGTGTTTCGTGTGGTGAACACTGATCGCGAGGAGAACGCCCACTTCCTTGATGAATACAATCTTGTTAGTAAGACAGTCATTATATCGCAACGAGAAGGTGGGGAGGAAACAGGTTGGCAGAATCTGCAGGACGTTTGGCTGAAATTGGATGATGACGTCGAGTTTTCGAATTACCTCGTTGCCGGCATCATGACAGCAGGGCCCTCCCCGAATCCATGAATGAATTCGCCGTTGCGTTAGTGACTGCAGCTTGGTTGGGCCTCGTGACGTCGATCAGTCCTTGCCCGTTGGCCACCAATTTAGCTGCAGTCGCTTTTCTCGCGCGGCGGATGGATTCACGTCTGATGGCTGTAGCCGGTGCGCTAACTTATGCGTTGGGGCGGGCGTGTATCTATTTGCTGATTGGGCTGCTAATCAATTGGGGTTTGGCATCCGCTCCCGCTTTGTCATCAACATTACAGCGCGCGATTGGGCCGTTTGTCGGACCGATGTTGATTCTTGTGGGTCTCGTTCTGCTGGGTTGGCTGTCTTTGCCGGTCGATTTTGGGTTCAAAAATCAGGGTGCGGCTGTGACTCTATCGCGTTGTGGACTTTTGGGAGAGTTCGTTTTGGGCGCACTTTTTGCACTCACTTTCTGTCCGGTCTCCGCGGCTCTCTTTTTCGGGGCTCTGCTTCCGATGGCGATTGCGCAGAGTCCGGCCTGGCCGCTGTTCGCAACTTTTGGCATTGGCACAGCTTTACCTGTCGGAATCCTCGCCGTTCTCCTCGCGCTTGGTGCAGGAGCAGCGCAGAAAGTCATGCAAAGCATACAGGGTGGCCAAGCGAAAATTCGTGCCGTGTCCGGTGGGGGAATAGTCCTTGTTGGCGTCTGGATGACAATTCAGCTCTTCCTCGCGGAATCGTGAATTGTCAATGTGTTTGCGTCAGCGGATACAGCGGGTTTCCCGTTGCTGCGTTGGCTTGGTTGCTGGCAGATCGCACGGTGCAGGTTTCTTCGCATTTTTGTCGATCTGATGCGTCTGCAACTGTGAACCCGCCGGAATCCCAATGACCCCGGCATAACTCCTGTAAGAAGCATGAGGACGAAAACGATCGAGGTACTTTGGCTCATCAGATCAGTTCGTGCCTGGGAGTGCTGAACGGGTATTGTGGGCGTCATGAGCCAGAGCTTGCTATATCATGCGTTTGGGGTGCGGGAAGGGTATGAGTATCGGAGCACCGAGTATGTGGGAAGATCGACGGAGTTTGTCTTGGCGGTGGAGGACAAGATGCTGGTATCCCCGAAGTGCGACAAGCGCGAGAGCGTGATTCGCAAGGGGCGCCGAGAGCGGCGTATTCAAACCTTGCCCATTGGGATGCGACCGACGTGGTTGCGGGTGGAAGTGCCGCGCTGTCATTGCAAAGAGTGCGATGAGATCTTCGAGGTCTCCCCCCCCTTTGCCCAGCCCTATGTTCACGTCACTCGGCGACTTGCCGATCAAGT
>CAZZCL010000137.1:0-4403 GCA_964652295.1 uncultured Chthoniobacterales bacterium | reverse complement strand
AAAAATTCCCGCCCTTCGAGCAATTCGAGAATGCGGCGCTGGCGGTCAGGTGCAGAGGTTACCATGTTATAAAACACATTATGTGTTAATTGTGTTAATTTTGGTGGACGAGCAAGGCGGATCGGCTAATCCGGGCATGGACGCGTTTAGGAATCGAGGAAAGACAAAATTGTATGAGTGAGAAATGTTTGATTGAGGTGATGGGGAGTTTGTCAGTGAGATATTGTGCCGACCCGGATGATTTCGCCATGGGCGGGGGCAAGGAAGTCGTTCGTCGGCTGGGGGACCTTGCAGGATGCTTTGCGGATGAGGAAGCATACGGGGCGGCGCTTGTGGCGGGCAATCCGGTGGTTTACCGCGTGATCGCGGTCGAACCAGCGCACGGGGTTGGCGACTTGCACTACGGACTGGGCATTCTCTATCCGGGCAAGGTTGGGACGGAATATTTTTTGACCAAGGGACACCTGCACAGCATCCGCGAAGCGGCTGAGGTTTATATCGGGCTCTCCGGCGAAGGCTTTATGTTGCTGGAGGACGAAGCAACGGGAGCCTCCCGCATCGAGCCGCTGGGTGCGGGCCGTGTTGTCTATGTCCCCGGCTACACCGCCCACCGCACAATAAATACCAGCTCCGTGCCTCTGACCTACTTTGGGATCTATCCCGCCAACGCAGGGCATGACTACGGAGCTATCGCAGAACGCAACTTCAGAAAGATCCTGGTGGAGCAGGACGAAAAGCCCATTCTTTTGAACCGCGAATGAACGCGAATGAACGCGAATGGTTTTTTTGAACCTGAAATGTTTCTGAATGAGCACCCCGTCGAGACCACGATTTCCCCTTAATTCCTCGCCTGTTTTTCATAACTCCCCATTCGCGTCTATTCGCGTCTTTTCGCGGTCAATCCTATGAACTACGTCACAAAGCCCATCCCAGAAACCAAACCCGAGCCGGACCACGTCGTCCGGCCCTGGGGGCAATTCAAACAATACGCTTTCAACGAGGATTGCACGGTCAGCCTCATGGAAGTGAAACCGGGTATGCGTCTCTCGCTGCAGAGTCACACCGGCCGCGCCGAACTCTGGATCGTGATGGACGAAGGCGCGCAGGTGCAGGTCGGCAACGATGTGCGGGTGTGTCAGCCGTGGGAGGAAATCTGGATTCCCGCAAACGAAAAGCACCGGCTATCCTGCGTGGGCGAGCGACCCTGCCGCGTGCTCGAGGTCGCCTTTGGAAACTGGCAGCAGGCCGACATCGAGCGCTATGAAGACGACTTTAAAAGACCCGAACACGGGGAATAATTATGGGCTACTTACAACGTCTCGGTCTGGAACAAACCAGCTAC
This sequence comes from uncultured Chthoniobacterales bacterium, assembly GCA_964652295.1. Classification (GTDB taxonomy): domain Bacteria; phylum Verrucomicrobiota; class Verrucomicrobiia; order Chthoniobacterales; family CALDSX01; genus CAZZCL01. The sequence goes on along the minus strand of CAZZCL010000137.1, from coordinate 3,061 downwards.
GATAAAAGTCCGTTCATTCCGGTGCCTGGACGTGAAGCGGAATGCTGGCGGGGATGGGAAGAGATTGCCTCGCGTTTGCGTTCCTCGGTTGCTGTGGAATCAGGCCATTGTGTTGTGGCTATTGAATGTTATTCCGGAGTGCTTGATGATGAGGTTCTCGGCCACCTTCGATCCGCCTTCCCGGACGCCCTCTGGATTGAGACAAGGGCCGAAGCCTTTTGTGATAGTTTGGAGATTGATGCGCTGGTCACTCCCGACCTTGGTGGCGACGATCCGATTTTTGGACGTTTGACCCGCTTGACCTTGCAAGATTTTCTCGATCCCGAGCGAGTCGAGACGGTGCGTGAACGATGTCTGACGGCTGATAAAACGGTCATTGTTTACGGAGTCGGTGCGCTCTTGTGTTGCGACCCCGATCTGGTCGTTTATGCTGACATGGCCCGATGGGAGGAGCAAATGCGCCAGCGAGCCGGAAAGTCTGGCAACATTGGAGTCAACAATTCTGGTCTCAAAGCTTCCCTCCTCTACAAGCGCAGCTTCTTCGTCGATTGGCGGGTTTGCGATAAATTGAAGCGCGAGACCTTTGATCGATGGGATTTTTATCTCGATACCTGCATTGAGGAAGATCCTAAGCTCATCACGGGCGACGCCTTTCGCGCCGGACTCGCGGAAGCCTGTCGCAGGCCGTTCCGCGTGGTGCCATTCTTTGACCCCGGGGTGTGGGGCGGCCAGTGGATGCGTGAAGTCTGCAATCTTCCCGACGGCCCGCCAAACTATGCATGGTGCTTCGACTGTGTTCCCGAAGAGAACAGTTTGCTGCTTGGCTTCGGAGATGTGCGGGTGGAGATTCCCTCGATCAACCTGGTGTTTCGCCATCCGGAGGAACTGCTCGGTGAGCCGGTCTATGGCCGCTACGGCGCGGAATTTCCAATCCGCTTCGACTTCCTCGACACCATGCAGGGTCAGAACCTAAGCTTCCAGGTGCATCCACTGGCCGACTATGCCTACGAACATTTCGGACTGCGTTATACCCAGGATGAAAGCTACTACATCCTGGATGCCGAACCCGGAGCGGAGGTCTATCTCGGGCTGGTTGAGGGGGTGGACCGTGAGGCTATGCTGGAAGATTTGCGCATCGCTGCCAAGGATCCCCGACGTCCATTTCCCGATGAAGAATATGTGTCCCGCTTTCCGGCGAAGAAACACGATCACTTCCTCATCCCTGCGGGCACCTGCCATTGCTCGGGATCCAACAGCATGGTTCTCGAGATCAGCCACACACCATACATTTTCACCTTCAAAATGTGGGACTGGGCAAGGCTGGACCTAAACGGACTGCCACGCCCGATCAACCTCGAACGCGGCGCGGCCAACATTCAATGGAACCGCACGCGAAGCTGGGTCGAGCCAAGGCTGGTGAATCCCATCGAACCGGTTTCGGAGGGAGAAGGCTGGCGCGAGGAACGCACCGGCCTTTACCGCAGTGAAGCCTTCGAGACCCGGCGCCACTGGTTCATGGGCCCGGTCTTTCACGATACCAAGGGTGAGAGCGTTCACGTTCTCAACCTCGTCGAAGGCGCCGAAGCCATCGTGGAAAGCCCTGCCGGTGCCTTTGAACCGTTCATTGTTCACTATGCCGAAACGTTCATCGTGCCCGCCGCCGTCGGCTCCTACACCATTCGCCCGCACGGCACTGCGGCCGGTAAAACCTGCGCAACGATGAAAGCCTACCTGCGCGTCAACCCCTGACCAGGAACCGCGAGTGGGCGCGAATTTCAGGAACTGGGAATCAAAGCCAATCACCAGGACTACTTTGAATCGTGGGACATGCCTGGCTTTGGTCGCCTTGATTCGCGTCCGTTCGTGTTGCCTCGCAGTTCATGATTGATATGAAATCTACCCCTCACATCTATCTCGGAATCGACTGCGGGGCGACAACATCAAAAATCGGCGCAGTGAATTCCTCCGGAGATATTTTAAGCCGCGAACTCCGTCAGAGCGACACCTCCGCATCGGAGGGCACTGAGGCCATGGTGAGCGGTTGGATGGAAAGCTGTCGCAGCTTTCTTCACGAGCACGCACTTTCCTGGAGTGACGTCGGCGGTGTCGGTCTGGCGATTCCCGGCCCGTATCTCGGACACGGCATCCTCGGGCCGATGCCAAACATGCCGGCTCGCCTGACCGGCTGGAACTTTCTCAAGGATTTGAGTGTGGCGGTCGCCCGGGTTGCCGGTCGCGAACTGCCGGTGGTGACAGCCAATGACGGCCTGCTGGCGGGCGTCGCGGAGGCGCAGACCGCGCAGAGCCAAAAGCCCGGAGGCGTGTTCATGCTGGCTCCAGGGTCCGGATTGGGAGCTTCCTACGTGGGTGCCGATGGCCGACTGCTCGCCGGTGACCATGGCGCGGCGGTTATCCTTTGTCACATGCCCGCACCCTATAAACGTCTTGGTCTGCCAGCTTTTCGTTGCGGATGCGGACGCGACTGGGGCTGCTTCGAAGCCTACACGGCCATCGCGGGTCTCCCTCAATATCTCGAACATCTCCTGCGCGAATATCCTGGCCATCCGCTTGATGATGGGAAGCCACCCGACAAAGCGAAGGGACTCCAATTGCGCGGTCTGGCGCAGAATGGCGACCCGCTTGCGCTTGAAATATTCGACCGTCAGGCCCGGGCGCTCGGGCATGCCGTTGCGGTGGGCTGCATGGCCTACGACCCAACTCACATCGTCATCGGCGGAGGTCTTATGGATCGCGACGCCACCACGCCAGCATTCCGCGAACGGTATATGAGGGGCGTCCGCCTGGGCACAGCCGAATGCCACTGGGGCAACATGGATGATCTGGAATTCCATAAAGCCACGCTTGGCGAACTCTCTCAGGCCATCGGTGCCGCCTTGCTCGCCCGCAAAGCAGAAGGAAGTCAACCGCGAATGAAAACAAATGGACGCGATTAAGAAGCGCCGAACTTCAAGCCTGGGAGGCGTTTGAGCTTGTGGGGTCGACTGGGGACAGGCCCCGCCTGGGGACACAACTCAACTGGGGACAACTGGGGACAACTGGG
>CAZZCL010000136.1:0-4465 GCA_964652295.1 uncultured Chthoniobacterales bacterium | reverse complement strand
CGGGCGGAGCGCCGGTGGCTGAGTCGCTGGGGGGTCGCCCCGTTAATCCGGGCACGCGCGATCCGATGGAGCGGCGCCTGCTCAATGTGGTTGAGGAAATGGCCATCGCATCGGGGGTGCCGGCGCCACAGGTTTACGTGTTGGATAATGAGGAAAGCATCAACGCGTTTGCTGCCGGGCATAAGCCGACCAATGCTGTCATCGGTGTGACGCGCGGGACCATGAACCTGCTTTCGCGCGATGAATTGCAGGGGGTTGTGGCACATGAGTTCAGTCATCTCTTAAATGGCGACACCCGGTTGAACACGCGTTTGATCGGCTTGCTGTTTGGAATCATGCTGCTGGCCTTGGCAGGACGGTTGTTGTTGTCGTCGTCGCGGTATGTGCGCGTTTCGTCCGGAAGCAGTGACAGCAAAGGTGGCGCTGCCGGAGCGATTGCAGCCATCCTGTTGGTTGGCGTGGGAATTTATCTGGTGGGTTCGGTGGGGATATTTTTTGCCAGCCTGATCCGCAGTGCTGTTTCGAGACAGCGGGAATTTCTTGCGGACGCATCGGCGGTGCAGTTCACGCGGAATTCGGAGGGCATTTCGGGGGCCTTAAAAAAGATCGGGGCGCTTGCGCTCGGTTCGCGCGTGAGTTCGCCATCGGCGAGCGAGGCGTCGCACATGTTTTTTGCCAATGGCATGGAGCGCGCGTTCATGCAGATGTTTGCGACGCACCCGCCATTGGCCAAGCGGATTGCGGCTATTGAACCCACGTTCGACGGGGATTTTGCCAGTGCGACGGCGGAACTTGAACGCGTCGAGCGCTCGCCGGAAGCCATGGTTCAGGAGGAGATCAGAGCCAGGCAGGGCGTTGAGCGTGGCGGACCGTTGGGAGATGCCATGCGGACGATTGGTGCGGGTGCGATCGGATTGGCGGGATCCATGCCGCGCGCAGGGGCGCCGCGCTCGGCTGAGGCGGTGCCCGATTCAGCGGGGGAAGTTACGCTTCCGCATATGGTTTATGCGAGCGGTGCGCACACCGCATTTCCGCCTGCGCTTGCCGAGGCGGCTCACGAATTGTTTGGGGCGTGCGCGGCGGTGCTGGCGTTGATTGTTTCGAAGGATGCTGCCGTGCGCGAAGAGCAGCTTGAACAGATTGGGGAGCGGATGGGCGTGCCATTTGTGCTGGAGGTTGCGCGTTTGCACGCCGAAGCTGCGCGGATGCCGATGGAGTTGCGTCTGCCATTGGTGGATACGCTGATGCCGACTCTTGCCGGGTTATCGCAGGCTCAGGCACGGGTTTTCGTGGAGGTTTTGCAGGAAACCGTGGAGCACGATGGGGCCATCGATTTGTTTGAGTTTTGTTTGCAGCACATTGTGGCGCGACGGGTTGGGACGGGCCGGGAGAGGCAGCGCACGATCGGGCGCCTGGACGCCGTGTTGCCACAGGCGGCGGTGGTGATAAGCGCACTGGCTGCGTTGGATGCCGGAGACGCCGGCGCTGCAGATGCGTTTCAGGCGGGATTTGCCAGCTTGGGCAGCTCGCGCAAGGCACGTCTGTTGCCCGCAGACCTCCGGACGCTCGGTCATGTGGCTGCAGCACTGGACCAGCTTGCGATGGCGGCTCCGGAAGTGCAGCGTCGCATTCTGCTTGCGTGCGCGCGCACGGTGTTTCATGACCGTGAGGTGAGTGTGGCGGAAGCAGAATTGTTGCGGGCGATCTCGGAGAATATGGATTGTCCTATGCCGCCCTTTCTGGAGGGGCAACAGCAGAGCGAAGACGACGGTCATGCTCGCGACCGCGCCGAATGATTCCGCGCACAGTGCGCGCTTGCATTTGGGTGCCTATTGCCGCACCAAGGATGTGTATGGAAACGGCAGCGCGTGATTTTGTTTCTCAGCGTTCTCCGGGATCTCTTTGGAGTCTGCTGTCTGGAATTTGGGTGGTCGCCGCTGGTCTGCTTACGGCATCATGCGCTTTTGCCGGGAGCGGGGGCGTTGAGCAGCCGAATTTTCTTGTGATCGTCACTGACGATCAGGGGTATGGAGATTTTTCCTTTACCGGAAATCGCGTTTTGGAAACGCCACATATCGACCGGCTTGCGGCTGAGTCGGTGCGCTTCGAGCGTTTTTTCGTGCACACCGTGTGCGCGCCGACGCGGGCGTCGTTTATGACGGGGCGCCACTTTTTCCGTGTTGGAGTCTGGGGGGTGCATGAAGGTCGGTCGTCGTTGAATCGCGAAGTACCCACCCTGGCCGATGGTCTTGCGGAGGCGGGATACCACACGGCGATGGTTGGTAAATGGCACCTTGGTACTGCACCCGGCTATGAGCCGTGGCGGCGCGGTTTTTCCGAAGTGCTTGAAGGTGTTCAGTACAATAACGACAGGCCCTATGCGTTGCGCAGTGCGCAGGGGCAGACCGTGATCGAAGGCGGGTGGACGCAGGAGACGCTGACAAAGGAAGCGTTGCGCATGTTGAAGGAACGTCCGAAAGACAGGCCGTTCTTTTTGTATGCGGCTTACAATGCCCCGCATCATCCTTGGGTCGCTCCCGAGGATCTGGTGAAGAAATATCTCGATAAAGGGCTGCACGAGGAAACGGCACGGTGTTACGGCGAGATCGAGCATTTGGACCGTGCGGTGGGAACGTTGCTTGAAGGATTGGAAAAGTCGGGCGCCGCGAAGGATACAGTCGTTGTGTTTTTTTCGGACAACGGCCCGCATCAGGGAGACATCCCTGCCGCCGATTGGGAAGGTCGCAATCCGCAGGGGTTCAGGGGGCAAAAAGGCAATGTGTACGACAACGGCGTTCGCGTGCCATTATTGGTGCGCTGGCCCGGAGTTCTCGAGCCGCGCATCGTTTCGACGCGGGCGGTCTTCGTTGCAGACATGTTGCCGACGATGTTTGAACTTGCCGGCGTCGCAATGTCAGGATGGCAAGCCCCTCTTGATGGGCGCAGTTTTGTGCCGCTGCTGCATGGGGGCGACGAAGGCGATTGGCCCGAGCGGTTCGTGGTGGATTCCTGGTTCAATCCGGTCTGGGAGATCTCCGGTGGCGATCGGATGCCGCCGCGGGAGAGTCTCGTCTTTGAGGAGCAACGGTTGTCGGTGCGCGACGAACGTTACAAGTTGGTTCAACCCGGCAAAACGGCTGCGGGCATCGGCGAGTTGGAGTTATTCGACACGCTCGCAGATCCGCGCGAGGCAACAAACCTGGCCGCGGACGATTCCGAACGAACGCTTGCGATGGCGGAGATGTTGAAAGCGTGGTGGAAGGAAACTGCAGCAACGGATGCCGCCTTTCGGAAGCCGGAGATCGTCATCGGTTTCGATGGCGAGCAACGTGGCGAATGTAAGACTGTAGAATTTTCCCAGTGGCTTGGCGGGGTGGGCGGCTGGCATCGGCATGAGAACTTCAGGATGTCTGGCGACGGGTTTGCTGGTCCGGTTACCGTGGCGACACCGGGGCGGTACCGCTTTTCCTTGCTTGCGGGCGGGAACGTCGAAGGGGTGAAGTTTCGGTTGAGTATTGGCGACAAGGTTTGGGAAGGGGAAGCTGCGCGGGAAGGTCAGGTCGTGCAGCTTGGAGAGCTGGATTTGATGGAGGCGGGTGAGTTTCCGCTTAAGGTTGTGCTGACGCACACTCCTGAAGGCACCGGGATCCCGGACCTGTACCGGATGATGTTCGAGAGGGTGGAAAATCCTTAAACGGGGGCTGACGCCATGACTGCGACGCTCCAACACGCTGCTCATCGGGACACCGCCCCGTGGGGTCGCCTGTTATGGGTGATGACAACCCTCGCTGTGATCACGCTTGTCGCCGTGGGCGCAATTTGTCTCTGACAGGTGCGCAATTGTCTTGTTGCCGAGACATGAGAAGCTCGCCGGATCCGAGCGTCCCGGTGTTTTCGACTTGCTCTGAACCGCGAAGCCCGACTCTTGTTTCAGCCTACAGGCCGCTATGGGATTCACCATGAAGAGCATGAAGATAAGGGATTTATGGGGAGGACTGCTATCGAATCAGGTTCACCCAATAGGTGAGTTGGAAACGCTGTCTTTCAATGACACGAGAATAAAAAACTCCCGAGCCCATCCTTCAGGCGCTTAGCATTGAAATTGATTAGGAACCCATGCCGGAGACCGGCCAGTTTCCTGTCGGTGAGCAGCTGCGCCTCGTGGATGCCAAGCAGGTGCTCCACACTTTTGAGTTCCATGATGATTTGTTGGTCCACGAGAATATCGACGCGATATCCGCAGTCCAAGCGGAGTCTTTTGTATTCGACCGGAAGAGGATGTTGCAGCAGGAAAGAAATTCCTTGGAGTTTCAATTCGTGGGCGAGGCATTGTTCATAAGTCGATTCCAACAGGCCTGGATCGAGCGTGTGGTGAACCCCAATCGGCGCAGCCGAGCACACGATGAGACGAATCGGAGAAATCCATGCGAACGTTGAGCCAACAAGGGCAGTCAGGAAATCACTT
>CAZZCL010000135.1:0-4689 GCA_964652295.1 uncultured Chthoniobacterales bacterium | reverse complement strand
GAGCTTCTACCGCGTGCTGCGTGCGAACGATCAGCTCAAGCCACGCGGTAAGAGTCGTGCGCCCTGCCATCAGCGCCCACAGCCCCTTGTGGCCACGGCCCCCAATCAGGTCTGGAGCTGGGACATCACCTATCTGGCGACCACCGTCAAAGGCACCTTCTTCTTCCTGTACCTGATCATGGATGTCTTCAGCCGCAAGATCGTCGGCTGGGAGGTCTACGCCAGCGAGAGCGCCGAGCAGGCCTCCAGCGTCTTGCACAAGGCCTATCTGCGCGAAGGTGTGGCGGCCACGGATCTGGTCCTGCACTCCGACAATGGCGCTCCGATGAAGGGCGCGACCATGCTCGCCACACTCCAACGCCTAGGGGTGGTGCCCTCGTTTAGCCGACCCTCGGTGAGCGACGACAACCCCTACTCGGAGGCGCTGTTCAAGACCCTCAAGTACTGCCCGCAATTCCCCACCCAGCCCTTCGAGAGCCTTGAGGAGGCCCGTCAGTGGGTTCAGCGCTTCGCGCACTGGTACAACGAGCAGCATCGGCACAGCGCCCTGAAGTTCGTCACCCCGGGACAACGACACCGCGGCGAGGACCAGGCGATCCTGCAACAACGCGAGCAGCTCTATGCCGCCGCCAGAGTCCAACACCCTGAGCGTTGGAGTGGATCAACGCGAAACTGGACCCCCGAATCCACCGTCCTGCTCAACCCAGGGCGCCTACCGAAAACCGAGGAGGACGACACGCAAAAGGCAGCCTGATTTTGCGACATCTTCCTTGACAACGACCGCCCTTCGCGAACGTCTCAACACCGACCCAGCCATCGGCGCCGGCAAGGTTGCGGCGATGGCGATGACGATCATATCCATCAGGTTGTGCCGACGCTGAGTCTCGCACCGCGGGTCTTCCAGCGTCGCAAAATGTGCAGCAATCGATCGATCGACACTCAAGTCGCACATCGTTCAGGTCTCCCAGCCACAAAAAGCCAGAAATGATGGATGTGGCGGGGTTCAGTGTCTAACAGTATTCGGTAATATATTGATGCGATTGCCCTGGCTCAGGCCCGACTCCAACATAGTCCGCGTCCGTCGGAAAAAACCCTCAGGCAACCGACCTGATTTCAACGTGCTGGGCTTGACCAGTCCGACCCACAAACGGCACAGGCGCAGGCGCCAGTCGACTTCAGGCGTCTAGGATGCGCTGTAAGTGCTGAACATGACTCCAGGCAACGTAGTGGCCATGAGCGAGGGTATTGCGCAACCTAGCGACCCTCTGTTCGGAAGCAGTATGAGGCCGACCGAGAGGCGAGCAACTATCCCTCAGAAACGTTCCGAGCGAAGCAAAGAACCATGCATCATTCATCGCAATTGGTGGTGCGGGATGCCCATCAGGATAGACAGTAGTCTCGTCTCTGCCGGCGCAGTAACGCCGCCAAAGGCGCATGATCTCCTCTGGAGGCTCCTGAAACCGAAGCTTTGTGTCCACAACAGCTCTGGACTTGATTTGGTGTTCCAGTTCTTGGCACCTCGAAAGGATCTCGTTGGCCAAGGGCAAGCAAACAAGAGAAGCACGCAATAGCCAGCGACTGGGATGCTCGGAATTAGAAAGCAACAAAGCACGAGCCGCCCAAGGCGTCGGAGCCAAGGAACGGGAACCGGGTGGTCGCCATAGCAGTCCTTGGGCCAGAAGATTGCCGCCAGAATTGCGGTCTACACAGAGGCAATCCTGAAAGGCCCGTCGATCATCCTCACGGATGTAAGCAAGCGTCTTGCGACTCCATGTATTGAGTCCGGTTTCAAGAGTAGCGTCGTCACTGATACGGAGTTTCGGCAGAATGTCGTCGAGGATGTCCTGGGCGATTGCCGGATCACCACCTGCCTCCCAAGCCAAACGCACATGCACATAGGCGTTCCAACGCGCGAGGTCGTCGCTCGCCGCAGTCTCGAAGACGCCGAACACTGGCTGGCCTCGCGTGTAGTCGAAGCTGAGGCGTCCATCCAGTCGTTTCAGTGCATTGTCCATCAGTACCCAAGTCATGGTTGCACCGAAGTCCGTCTTAGACATCTCGTCGCGAAGGGCAGCAACCTCCTGCCAAAGATCGCGCTGGATAGGCTCTTCCGCAGGGTTGACGACAAGCACGGCCGGGCGCTCCGCGAGCACCCGCGACAGCGCCTCCCGCACTTGCCAGGGAGATGCTTCGACCGGTATTCCGAAGCGTCGGGCGAGGGCGCTGCGCACGCCTTCGGAGAGATCGCTGCCTTCCAAGATTTCGACCCGAATACCAGATGCCCCCCTATCCCAACCATGTACCGCTCGTTCGATCGTGTCGGCAAAGGCCCAGCCATCACTGCGCCCGGGGAGCCTGAGCACACAGGCTCCGCCTTCAGCGTTCCAAGGACATTCAGACAACCAGGAACCGAACCCAACAGTGCCGGGGAACTGCCAATGACCGAGGTGGTTCGCCAGATCGACTTGAAGCAGCATCAAGCTTCAAGCCAATGCTGCAATCAGTCGATAGACCGCATCATCGGCCTGAAAACGCACCTCGCCGCTGCCATTGGCCGGTAGCAACCCGGTTTCGATCAAAACCTTAACCGCAGCCTCGTCGTCTGGAACCGCATACAGCGGAGGCGCCTCAGCAATGCTTCCCCCGAGAAGTGAACCCCAGGTCTCCCAGTTCTCTGCCAGTTCTGTCCTCAGGTCGAACTCACCTCCATTCGCTTGACCCACTGCGCCGGCCATCTGCAGCAACTCGATCTCGCGGGCATGGAGCGAAACGGTCTCTCCGTCTGAGCGCAGCTTCAACGCAACCTCCGGTAATCTTGACGAAAAATCGGCGCACACTTGGTCAAACTGTGCATGAGTGATTTCAGAATCACGCGACACCAATGGGTCCCATACTGCAAGCAGCAATGGCACGCCGCTAGTGAGCGTCATAATACGACTAAGCGCGTCTTTGGTATCGAAATGCACATTCCGAACACGCTCATACCACCAAGCCAAGCGAGCATCATCGAGCCGCCGCATCCCCACATATGAAATCGTCGCGCCATCTTTATGGATCGATTCCAATAATGCCCATCGAATCAATCCCACCCCACCGATCAATAGTGGTGCCGGCGCTCTTTGCGGATGGAATTTGAGCAACTGTTCTGCCAAGTTCGCTTTTGCATTATGAACTATTAGCTGCAACTTTTGGCGATCGATATCTTTCGAGGAAATCGACCCATCGACTACATCACTGCCACGATAGCCTAATCGATCAACAACACCACCTCGATCGTCTTGCAGTGCCTCGATCCATGGCGATGTAGCAATGGCCATCGCAACCCCCATTTCTTGACCTTCCCCGCTTAGCGCAAAGTGGAGGTCATCGATTTGCTTTGGCGTCAGCAGACTGGTTACAAAATGCGCTTCATGCCCTGCACCTCGCACCCGCTGTATATCTTGTCGGATCTGATGCTCTGGATCCTCTTCGGTCATCAGCACTGGAAGATGTGCAGGAAATTTCATGCGATAGACAGGTCCGGTGGTCTGTTGTGTCTCCTCAATCAATTCGCGTTCGCGGAAATCATGAAGGTTCCGCATGATCTCACCGGTTTCCGAGGGGTCCAGCTTACGGAGCCACCCCGTGTCGGGATCGAGGTTTCGGATTCTCCGCAGAAGATTGGAAGGCGCGTTCTCAAGCCCCTGCCCCGACAGCAGATCATTGAATGCAAGCAACATCGTCCAGAAGACGATGCGGCCGACACGGTTACCCTGAAAATTGTTGTCGTTGATCGTCCTGATCTCCTCTTGAACGCTCGCCTGATGAAATGTATTGACAACATCATCATAAGTGATCGTCACCTCGCGGCGACTGCCTGCGGCGTGCGTGTTCTGTACTTGCTTCAACAGAGCATCACAGAAGCGAATTATGATGGCGGGTTGGAAGCCACAATAACGAGCTATCGTTGGCGCCTGCTCGCGCGCATTGATACCGAGTCGTGCGAGTGGGCCAGCCACTAGATCCATCGAGTCGCGTTCAGTGAGAGGCGTAAGGCGCAAAATGCTGCCGGCATTGGCCCATGCTCCGGCACGTGTGTTCGTCACTCGATATCCGGAGAAGACGAAGCGTACCCGCGGCAAATTGTTTTTGTCTACACCACCGAAGGTCTCTTTCATCATACGAAAACTTAGGCAACGCTCGCGCAGTTCATCGTATTGTTTAAGCTGACCTTCGACAAAGGTATCCGCTTCGTCGAGAATAAATAGGAGACTGATGGTTGGATAATTCCTAAAAAACGCCTCGAGGAATGATGCTAGACGATCACCTGGATCCTCTTCGCTTGGAGTGTCTGGAGGGTTCTGGAAACGCGTCCTGACCTCACCAACAATCTTGTCAGTCAACCAGTTCTCGGATTCGCCGCCAGCGACGATAATATAGAGCACCTGAAGTTCATTACCCGAGGGAAGAGGCTTCGCGGAATAGGTCTGCTCGACATACTTCAGTAATGCGCTCTTGCCAAGTTTACGGCCGGAAAAGACGCGTGTATATTCGGCCGTTAAAGCTAGATTTTCGGCTTCGCGAGCTCTTCCGACGAACATCTCCATCTGGATAAACTGACCGTCACGAGAACCATACGGGGAGAGATCTCTCCACAATGTCATGAACTTAAGACTTAACGATCTGATTTTGTTAGGATCTTGACTCCCT
>CAZZCL010000134.1:0-4793 GCA_964652295.1 uncultured Chthoniobacterales bacterium | reverse complement strand
AGCCCCCCCGGCCTTCCCGCGCTCACCATCCCCCACCACCCAACAACCCATCTTCCAGCCCAATCTCCTGCCTGCCCGCGACGTGCACGCCCTCCGCGGGGACTGGAGCGATTTTCATCCCCCAAAACACACTCCGCCTCCGCCTTCTCCGGATCCGTTCGCAGCGCATCCCGACCCGGCTGCGTGCGGCGCGGCGCAGACGCCGGGTTCAGATCTGCCAAGCGCGCCCGCGCAAAATGCTGCACCTGCCAGCCCGACCACCCAGGGCGCTTTTCAGAACGCCACGGATCAGGATTCCGCCCCGCGGTACCGAGTCCTCGGCGTTCTCGCAAAGTTGTATGTGCTCATGGAAGGGAGGGACGGACTCGTCCTGCTCGATCAACACGCCGCTCACGAACGCATTCTCTTCGAACAGATGCAGCGGCGTCTCGAAGAAGATGCCGTTCCATCCCAGCGTCTTCTGCTGCCCATTACCCTTCAGGTCACCCCGAAAGATTTCGACTGGCTGCAGGGAAACCGCCCGGCCCTCCAACGCATGGGCATCGGCATCGAAGAATTCGGGACCAATACCCTCATGATCGACAGTCTCCCCCCGTTTCTCCGCACAGACGATCCCGAACGGATCGTCCGTCGACTGCTCGACGATCTCCAATCCGTCAGCCGATCCACGTCCAGTTATCGTCTCGCCGAGGAAGTCATTGCCCGCACCGTCTGCCGTCATGCCGTCAAAGCCAACGACACCCTGCGCGGACCCGAAATCGACAGATTGCTCGACGATCTTATGGCCTGCGAACTGCCATATTGTTGTCCGCACGGACGCCCCACCATGATTCAGATTTCGTTTTCGGAACTGGAACGCAAATTCGGCCGTATCGCCCCATCCTGAAACCCGCCTGCGGCATCCGCCCCCTGTGCCCGTGCCGCTTTCACAGCCTCGTTGCACCCTCGTTGAAGCCAAAAGCCGGTGCGCAAACTTGCCGCGCGCGCATTTCGTGGCAGAATGTACCACACGCTTCATGGCCGCACCGTGCCAGCGTTACTTAACGGCAATCGACTGCCTTCCGCCTCCGACAACCACCTGCCATCGTTAGCCGGTTTCGCCCGGCCACATTTTCCAACAGCTTCTCCGCATGATGCCACACCGTCTCGTGGCTGCTGCCGTTCGGGCCGCCCAACTGCCCGCCGCCGCAGGGCTTCTCGCCTTTGTTCCTTCCAGCGCTTTCGCTGCGTCGGAGATCGTCCGCTCGCAATCGGCCGCCTTCGTTGTCGAAACGTTTGCTGAAGGATTCGAGAATCCGTGGGGCATGGTAAAACTGCCGGATGGACGTTTTCTTGTTACCGAACGGCCCGGCCGCATCCGCATTGTCTCGGCCGATGGGCAGGTCGATCCGGAGCCGCTTTCCGGGGTGCCACCTGTGCGCGCCGTCGGCCAGGGCGGCCTGCTCGATATCGAGTTGCATCCGGATTACGCCGCCAATGGCTGGATTTATATCGCGTGGTCGAAACCCTTCGGAGAAAAGCGCGACCGTTCGCTCACAGCCATCGGACGCGGCCGCCTCGATGGACACGCCCTGACGGATTTTCAGACCGTGTTCGATCCGCCGGAGGAGCAGGCCACGCGCGGCGGTGTGCATTTCGGTTGTCGCATCGAATTCGATTCGGACAACAATCTCTATTTTGCCATTGGCGATCGCGGCGGTCCCACCAACCCTTCCAATCCCGCGCAGGCTCTCGACAATATCAAAGGCAAAAGCCTGCGCATCGCCGACGACGGCGCCATCCCTCCCGATAATCCCTTTGTCAAAGTCGCCGGGGCGCATCCGGCACTCTGGACTTATGGCAACCGCAATATCCAAGGCATGCGCTTTCAGCCCGGTTCCTCCGATCTCTGGGCCACGGAACACGGGCCGCGCGGAGGCGACGAACTCAACCTCCTCGCCTCCGGTGTCAACTACGGTTGGCCCATCGTCACCAACGGCATCAATTACAGAGGCACGCCCATAACGGATCTCAAGGATCATCCGGACATGACATTGCCCGTCGTGGATTGGACGCCGTCCATTGCCGTTTGCGGCATCGATTTCTATACCGGCGAAATGTTCCCGGATTGGAAGGGCGATCTGTTTGTCGCAGCGCTCGCCACGCAGAAGGTTGTGCGTGTCGATTTCCAGAACGGACGACCTGCAGGGCAGGAAGATCTCCTGCAGGGAAGCGGTCGCATCCGCGATGTGCGCTGCTTCGGCGATGGCCCGCTGTATGTCATCTACGACGAACCGGGAAAGATTGTGCGTCTCACATCCGTTACAGCCCCATGAATGTTGAGCTTCATAATGGCACCAGCCGGCGGTTCGCAATGGGCGCCACAGATCTGGCGCCTGTCGTAGTCTGCCTGCTTGCGCTTGTGGTCGTGGCGATGTCGGCTCAAGCCCGGACCGAAGGACCGCCCGATGTCGCGCTCGGAGCCGAAGTCTACGAATTGGAATGCGCCCAATGCCATTACGCGGGCGAACGCACCCCAACGGCCCCTCCGTTGATCAATTCGCCTGTTCTCGACAAACCCGCCGTGCGAACCGCACGCATTATTCTTGCCGGTCAGGATTCCGAAACCGTGATCGACGGCCAGCTTTTCGGTGGCATCATGCCCGCCCAGGCATATCTGAGCGATGAAGAAATCGCCGCTGTCACGGCTTACATACGCAAAACCTTCGGCGGCATCCACGAACCGGCCCCGCGCATTGAAGAGGTGGCAGCATTGCGCGCCAGCCTCGAAAGTGAGCCCTGATCGTCAACCGCTTTCCGTCTTCAGCGTCTTGCGCCCGCCCCACTCGCAGAGTTCATTGTTTCGATGAGACTTGTCACCGCGCGCGGCTCGGAGTTTGAGAAATTCGCATCCCGATTCCGTCGCACCTTCGATCCGGACGAAACGATTGCTGCGCAAACAGCCGAAATCCTCAGGCAGGTTCGCGAACATGGCGACTCCGGCGTCGCACAACTCACAGCGCAGTTTGGTGGTCCCAATCTCGATCCCGCCAGCTTGTGCGTCACCGAAAGCGAACGCCTCGAAGCGCTTGAAGCGGTGGATGAGGAAGTCATGGACGCCATACGCACCGCTCACGCCAACGTGCGCGAGTTCGCAGGGCGCAGCCTCCGGCGCGATTGGGCTGCAAAAAATCGGCAGGGCGCCGAAGTGGGCGAACGCTTCGATCCCTATCAACGCGTCGGGATTTACGTGCCCGGAGGCAGCGCGCCGCTTGCTTCCACAGCCGTCATGACGGTGCCGCTGGCTTCCGTGGCCGGCGTCCCCGAGATCGTCGCCTGCAGTCCACCCAATCCCGACGGGCGGCTCAATCCTGCCTTGCTTGTGGCCTTACATATTGCCGGTGCCACCGAAATCTACAAAGCCGGCGGCGCACAGGCCATAGGTGCCATGGCGTATGGGACGCAGCATCTCGCGCGGGTTGCCAAAATTTTCGGCCCGGGAAACAAGTACGTCGTCGAAGCCAAACGCCAGACGTTCGGCTCCGTTTCCATCGATCTGCTCCCCGGACCCAGCGAAATTTTTGTTATTGCCGATGACACCGCCAACCCTGCATGGGTGGCCGCGGATCTGCTCGCCCAACTCGAGCACGGCGCCGAAAGCGTGGCCGTAGCCGCATCGCCTTCGCTCCGGTTTCTTCGCCGACTCGAAACGGTCATAAAAAATCGTCTGCCCGAACTCCGCCGCCAGGAACAGCTCCGGCCGGCCGCAGCCAATAATCTCTGGTTGATCCATTGCAAATCCCTCGAAGAAGCCGCCCTTATCGCCGACGAGTTTGCGCCGGAACATCTCTCCGTCGTCACACGCCGCGATGGCGAGATCGCCGCCCGGGTGCGCACGGCCGGAGGCATTTTCCTCGGCGGTTGGTCGCCGGTTGCCGCCGGCGATTTTGTAGCTGGCCCCAGTCATGAGCTGCCCACCGGCGGAGCCGGAAAATCGTTTGGGGGCTTGAGCGCAGCCGATTTCCAGCGCCGCACCAGCGTCGTGAAATTCGGCCAGAATGCCCTCAAAAAATCGCTGCCCGTCATTCTGCGCCTGAGCAAGGTGGAAGGCCTCGACGCCCACGCCGCGTCGGCTGCCATTCGGTTCGAACCCGCATCCCCCCCCGCGAATCGCCGTGCCGAAACTGAGCCAAAGACAACGCGCAAAGCTCCCCCCAAACGCGTTCATCAACCCCGTCGCGCAGTTTCAAAACAAAGCAAAATCGCCCGTGGCAAGCGGGGAAATGTGACAAAATCGTAACGGAACAGCTTTGTGATTCGGCGCTTTTTCTGTTGCACCATGCCCTACCTGCGCTTGAAGGTGTTTATGGCAAGGGAATGCCGGAGCCTGCATTTAGGGCGGGTATTGTAACGGGGGGGGAGAGCAGCGCGGGCAATGATCCGCCAAGGGTACTGGAGCGATTTCCCCGCAACCAAGTGCGGAGCATTGGAAGAATAGCCGGACCGCACGGAGCGACCATTCCATGAGCGACGTCGTTACCCCAGAAAAAGCCGCCCAATTCCTGCAGCCCAAAATCCGGCGCGAACAGGAGCGCAACCACGCGCTGTGGGTTCAGGCGGATGCCGACGCGCGCCGTATCGTCGAGCAGATTGCGAAGTCCCACCGTCCGAAACGCATCTGGCAATGGGGATCGCTGATTCGTCCGGAATACTTTTCCGAAATCTCGGACATCGACATCGCGTTGTAAGGAATCCGTTCCACAGAAGAATTCTTTGGGATTGCCGCCGAGCTTGAGCAGATGACGCAGTTTCCG
>CAZZCL010000133.1:0-4906 GCA_964652295.1 uncultured Chthoniobacterales bacterium | reverse complement strand
TCAACTCGATCTTGTCGTCCAGCGCCCCAAGCACCGCCGCGATGGCTTTTTGCTCTTCTGGGTCGTCTGCGACGAGAATCGGAAAGTCCCTCAACGCGCCGAGTGGGATGTATTGCTGTGTCGCGCCGCGTGAATGTTTCACAACGCTTTGCTGCATGTCTTTGCTCCGCAGGAAGTCGTAGAGCAACTTGCCGTCCGCTTCGCTCTTGGTCTCGAACAGGCCGATGTTCTTGATGGCAAAGTCCGGCTCATCCTTGATGAGGCACGGTGCACCAACGGTGCCAATCATCGAAACAAAGACATCCCAGCAGTCCACTTTGCTACGCTTGTTGATAGCCTCGAAGTCTTCTTCGGAAATGAGGTAGGCGTCTGAAAGCTCGATCCTTCCCGTCGTAAGATGGCGCGACGTAACGAGTTTGCGGCCCTGTGCGACTGCCTTTGGCGAATCATGCGTGCCATCACGAACGGACGCGCAAAACTCAGACGCGGTGATGTATCGTCTTCCACCCGCCATAACCCAGCCCTCCTTCCTCCGTTTTCAAGAACACAACATACTCGCCCATGACATCGAGGGCGAGGGTTTGGCCTTGTCGATGATGCGCTATTTGAACAGATTCTCCGTCTGCACCTCGAAATTCCCTCTCCCGCCCTTCGCGACGGTGACTGGAGCCGGGGTTTCCTTTTTGTCTGCTTTTGAGGTTCATTCGAGAGTCAGAAATTCGTGGCACAGGTGGAGAAGGGATGGGACGGATGCGACTCTGGGGACCGATCATGAGCGGCGTCCTTTCGATTGTTGGGCGCGGCTGGCGAGGCGGGCACGAGTCATGCGCTCGCGCAGGCCGCCTTCTTCGAGGAAGTCCTGTTCGAGACGCTTGAGTTGCTGATCGAGGAGGTGGTTTGTCTGATGGATCAGGCAAATGAGAATATTGGCGACGGTTTCCGCAGGGTGCGTTTCGATGAACTCGCGGAAGTCCTTGTAGGAGAGATCGGGGTTGCGACCCAGTTTGCGGACATAGAGGGCTTCTTTGGAGCTTTTCTCTCATTGGATGTGACCATTCTGGCGGAGGTAGTCGCGGTAATCCCCGAGGAGTTCCTCCAGGCTACCCCGGGCGACGTTGGTGAGTTTGATTTCCGATTCCTTGGATGTGCCCGATACCCGGCTGCCTTCAGCGATGTTTTTGTTACCGCTGCGGGCCGCCTGCACCATCTGATCGTGGGTGCGGGAGCGCTTGTTGATGAAGCGGTCGCAAAAGCGCACGGTGGCATCGTAAATGATCTGGGATTTCTGGTAGCCGTGGAGTTGTTCATAGCCGCCGTGCGGCGGGATGAATCCTTCTTGATGAGACGGATGTGACGCAGGCGACGAATGACTGGCATTCGTCGCCCTGGTCTTATGTGTCCCATCTGGCGTTTGTTCAGACATAGCCGAGTCCTTTGAGGTTGGTTCGGATTACGGCTTCCAGCTTGGCAGACTCTGCAAACTGCTGATTCCATTCCGCGACGAGGCGTGGCATCTTTTCCTCGAAGGGTTCGCCGTCGTCCGCGACTTCCTCGGCGCCGTCGTAGCGGCCCGGAGTGAGGACGTGGCCATGGGCGGCGATTTCGGCGGTGGTTGCAGATTTACAGAAGCCCACCATATCGGAATACTCACGCGGAGGCGCGGAGGGATTCAGAACCAGAAGATTTTTCTCCGCGTTCTCCGCGACTCCGCGTGAGCCCGTCTCCCCGCCACGCGTGGTAGATGGAAGTGATTTTCTCCAAATCGGAGTCGGTCAGCTCGCGGTGGACGCGATCGATGAGCGTGCCCATTTTGCGGGCGTCTATAAACAGCGTCTCGCCCCTGCGGTCTCGAAGCTTTTTACCCTCACCCTGTGCCTCTCCCACTGGGAGAGGGTGACGCGCAGCGGCAGGTGAGGGTTGGCCGGACTTGTTCCGGGCAATAAACCAAAGACATACCGGGATCTGCGTGCTGTAGAAGAGCTGGCCGGGGAGGGCGACCATGGCGTCGTCAACCAGCTTGCCGATGGTTGGCTGTTTGGCGTTGGCTTGGAGGTGCGGCCAGCGGGCTTCCTTCGGCACCCAGAAGACATTGGCGGCCAGGTATTGCTTCGCGCTGCCGCGCTCACCCTTCGGGCTGCCTGCGGCAGGCTGTCTCGTTCCACTCGGCTCGTCTTTGTCCTAGGGATTGGCCCCGGCGTAATCGCCTTCTGCTGCGACGAGCTTGGCGCGGTGCTCCTCGAAAGAATCGGAGATGTATTTGAGGAAGATGAGGCCGAGGACGACGTGCTTATACTCTGCCGCGTCCATGTTGTTGCGGAGCTTATCCGCAGCGAGCCAGAGTTTCGCTTCAAAGCCGAGGTGGGGGGAGGAGTCCTTACCGTTTGACAGCTTTTGTTCGGGTGGGAGCGGCATGAATATATTGTCGAATAAATATGAGACGGGGTGTCAGCTGGTTGCCGGGTCGTCATCGTTCCTTTTCCCCGCGGGGAGCGATCGAGGCGGGAGCGCGAAATTCGGAACTTAAGCCTCTGCGCTACTGGGGTGCGGGGTTCGCGCGGCGTTCGTAGAAATCGATGGCTTCAAGTACGCCATCTCCGCAGTGGCGTCGCGCGGCAAGGCCACCGGCGCGTTGCACGGTCCTGACAACCTCGGGAACGGCGTTACCCGGACATGCCACCATGCCGGCTGCCCGACCGTCGAGCATGGACAAATCGTTAAAATGATCTCCCACCGCGAGCACGCTGTCGCGCGGAATTCCCAGTGCCTGAGCGACCGCACCGAGCGTAGCGCCTTTGCTGTAATCGCTATGACAAAAGCGCAGATAGATGCTGTTGCGCTGGAAGTTGAACACGGGACGGCGCAGCCGCAGGGTCTCGAGGAATTCGACGATACGATCCATTGCAGGATTATCGGGGGCAACAAGCCCGGCTGTACGCCCGTCTTCGACAACAATCCGGCCGAGACCGCCTTCGCCGATTTGGCGTTGAACCTCGGCAAATTCCTCTGCGGCCGTTTCGTGCAGGGCATCGAGCGCAGCAGCTGCGCGCACATTCCAGCCATCGAGATCGCTCCATCCGCCGGCGTGGCCGGGATCGCGCCGGTAAATTTCGCGTTCGCTGGCGAGAATAAAATCGGGCAGTCCGGGATAACGCGCTTCGGCGAGCCCTTCCAACGTCATTTCGAGTGTGCGCCCGGTGTTGATCGCCCAGATCAGGCCGCGGCTGCGCAGGTCTTCAATGCGTTGAGCAAGCGCGTCGGGAAACGTGCGTGGACCGATCCAATCCACAAGCGTTCCGTCAAAATCTGTGCTTAACAATGCGATTTTGGTCATGGCCATCTCCGGCGCCCGTCGGGCAGCCAATCTTACGCACGTCTGTCATCCCGACGCAACGCAGCGTGCGGGCGCTTGAATTTCTTGAGTGGCGCGCAAGGATCTCCTCATGAAATCCGCTTATGAACTCGCCATGGAACGGCTTGAACAGGAAACGCCGAGTGCCACGCTTTCGGATGAACAGAAATCGGCCCTTGCCGAGATTGACGCCAAATTCCGGGCAAAAATCGCCGAGAAAGAAGTCTTTTTGAACGGCGAAATTTTGAAGTCGCAACGGAGCGGCGATTTTGTCGCTGTGGAAGAGTTGCGCGACCAGTTGCGACGCGAGATCCGCCGTTTGGAGGCGGATTGCGAAGAGACAAAGGACAAAGTGCGGGCTACGAAAGCGTGAATGCCCGCCTCGCAACTCGTTTTGCGGACGACGCATGTCGGTCGCGACCGGGGGTCGCGGTGGGCGGGTGGGGCGTCAGCCCTTGCCCACGGCAAATCGTGGACTGATTTCGGTTGCGGTTGCGCAATACAACTCCGGAGTGTGACCGTTGGCGCAGTGGAGGGCGGTGCGCATGGCTTCCGACGCGCGGGCGGGCGTATTGCAATCCCGGCTGAGATGACCGAGCACCACGCGATCCAGTTCGGGATTGGCAAGCCCGGCCACAACCCCTGCAGCGGCGGAGTTGGAGAGGTGACCATGCCGCGACAGGATGCGTTGCTTGACCGACCATGGCCGTTTGGCGTCATCTTGTAGGAGCGTTTCGTCATGGTTGGTTTCGATGAGAAGTGTGTGCACCGTGCGGATGCGTTCCAGAGCGAGTTTGGTGGCATAACCGAGGTCGGTCAGGAATCCGAGCCCGGCGCGTCCGCTGGATAGAATCAAACCCACGGGATCGACGGCATCGTGCGGGACGCTGAAGGATTGCACGGCGAGATCCTTGACTTCGAAGTCTCCGCCGGCTGCGAACAGACGCCAGCTTGGGTGTGAAGCGAGCGATCCGCTGCGGAGCGTTTCGGCGGTGATTCCGGTGGTGTAGACCGGCAGACAGAAATTTTTGAGAAACACCGGCAGACCGCACACATGATCCCCGTGTTCATGCGTGAGCACGATGCCGTCGAGATCCAGCGGATTGCAGCCGGCGAGGGCGAGACGTTTTACAATCTGACGCGCGCTAATGCCGGCATCCACCAAGAGGCGGGTGCGGGGGGATTCGACCAGCGCACAATTTCCGGAAGATCCACTGGCCAGCACCGTGAGATGCAACATGACGGACTGAACCGCCGGGGGCGGGATTCGTCAACCGAACACAAGATACAACGTCAATCCGACAAGACCCCCGACAAGTGTTCCGTTGATACGAATGAACTGCAGATCGTGTCCGACCTGGCTCTCAAGTTTCCCGGTCATTTCTTCAATAGGCCATCTGCGAACGGTTTGCTCGATGAACTCTCGCACGGCATCGCGCCGCGGCA
The DNA here is from genome assembly GCA_964652295.1 of uncultured Chthoniobacterales bacterium. Classification (GTDB taxonomy): domain Bacteria; phylum Verrucomicrobiota; class Verrucomicrobiia; order Chthoniobacterales; family CALDSX01; genus CAZZCL01. The sequence continues at coordinate 111 of CAZZCL010000133.1, read as the reverse complement.
GCAGATGGTGAACGGTCACGTCGTGAACCCAACGGTCGATTTTTGCGCGCAACGCCGCGTCGTCGCGGAGCGCTTCGCCTTCTTCGGTTTGGTATTCCTCCCTAAAGTGGC
>CAZZCL010000132.1:0-4914 GCA_964652295.1 uncultured Chthoniobacterales bacterium | reverse complement strand
ACTCGCCACCCGCTACTGTCTCGATCACCATCACCCCCGTCAATGACTCGCCCACCGCGGAGAACATCACCGTCGAAACTCCGGAAGACACTCCGGCCGACATCGTTCTCCTCGGTTCCGACCCTGACAACGATGAGCTCACCTACGAAATTCTCACCGTTCCATCGCACGGCACCCTCACTCACAACGGCCAGCCCCTCGCTGCGGGTTCACAGGTTTCAGGTCTCCCGTTTCAGGTCTCTTACACCCCTGAGCTGAATTACTTCGGCGAAGACACGTTCACGTACTCGGCTTCCGATCCCGCCACCAGCACCTCGCCACCCGCTACTATCTCGATCACCCTCACCCCCGTCAATGACGCCCCCACCGCGGAGAACATCACCGTCGAAACTCCGGAAGATACCCCTGTCATCATTCAATTGCTGGGGGCCGACCCCGATGGAGACGTAGTACGGTTTCGCGTGACAGCGGTGAGCATCCCCGACGCTGGGGCGCTTTGGGGTTCCGTTCAACGAGTTGATCCTGCTCTCGGCACGCCGTTCGATGAAGCTCGCGTGGTCTTCGTTCCTGCGTCCGATTTCGTCGGCAAGATCGAGTTTTTCTATCAGGTACTGGATCCGGCGGGCGTTGAGTCGCAACCCGCGGTTTTGACGATCGATGTGCATCCTGAGAACGATCCTCCTCAGGCGGAGGATGTGCTGGCCTCCACTCCAGAGGGCGTCCCTCTCACGATTGAGCTGATCGGCTCGGATCCCGAGAACGATGAGCTGACGTTTCGAATCGTTTCGTTTCCGGCAGCAGCGACCGGCCGCTTAGAGTCCCATGATGGCGAGCCGCTGGGTGCCGCTCCTTTCGACTTGCATGAGTCAACCGTTGTTTTTCGACCGGAACAAGGCTATTTCGGTTCCTCCGCATTCAGCTTTATTGTGCAGGATGCAGGCGGCGGGGTCTCGCCTGTGGCGCACGTGCGCATTGATGTCCAATCGGTAAATGACGCCCCAACCGTTGAGGACATCACTGCCGAAACCGTTGAAGACGCTGCGATCACCTTGTTGCTCAGGGGTGCGGACGCCGATGGTGACCGATTGACTTATCGGCTTAGCAACATTCCACCGGGTGCAGTGGGCTCGTTCCTTCTGAGTGGGAGCCAACTTAGCTATCGCCCAGCGCGCGACTTCGAAGGCGTGGTCGATCTTACATACACGGCGAGCGACGGGCAGGTCTCGTCTGGGCCCGGTGCCATCACAATCAATGTGGTGGGGGTTAACGACCCGCCGCAGCCGGAGCAGATTGTCGCGTCGGGTTCTGAGGATCAGCCTCTGCCGTTTGTGCTAACCGCGACCGACCCGGAAGGCGGGAGCGTGGAGTTTGTGCTCACCGGTGCTGTGGACGGACCGCAGGGCGTTTTTACTTTGGAAGGAACGCAGGGCCTTTTCGTTCCGGCGCCCAACTGGAACGGCGAAGTCCGCTTCGATTACCTGGCGCGGGACGACACAGGGGCGGAAGCGCTCGGGACAGGGGTATTGACCGTTTTGCCCGTGAACGACCCCCCAGCAGCAGACGCAGGCCCCGACCAGTACGTAAGAGCGCCCGCTGTGGTGTTGCTCCAGGGGGCTGCCTCGGATATCGACGGAGACGCGCTGTTAGGCGACTGGGCGCTGGTTTCCGGTCCGGCGCAGCCCATCATCGACAAGACCGATGAATTGCGTGCAAGCGTGCGCCTGCCCGAGCCCGGCGAATACAGGTTCTCCTACGCTGTATCGGACGGATCGTTGTCCGACACCGACTCGATGCTGGTGGTGGCTGAGGAGAATCAACCTCCCACTCTGGAGTGGCTCTGGCCTCGCAACAACACGACCGTTTCGATTGGGGAGGAGTTGGAGGTCGAACTGGAGGGGTACGATCCGGAGTATGCACTGGAGCGAATCGAGTTGTATGTCGACGGAGAATTGGTGGAGGAGGGAGAAAATTGGTACTTTTCCACCACGCTCTCCTGGAGCGAGACCGGCGCCCATGTGCTCATGGCTCTTGCGTATGACGACGCAGGCGCGGTGGGGGCCGCTGGGCAGCGGATCGTCCAAGTGCTTCCAGTGCAACATCCTCGGATGTCGGTGCAGGCAGGCAGCGACCGCATGGCCGATGTGGGGGAGAATGTTCCGCTGGAAGCTGTCGTCTTTGGCGCGGAACCCGGCGCTTCGATTGAGTTTGAGTGGGTGTTGGTGGATCGGGATGCAGACGCAGCGATTCTCGATGCGAGCGCTGCTTCGACCCCGATAAACTTCTCCGAGCCTGGCGTCTATTCCGTAGATGTCTTCGCTCGCACGCCATTGGGGGAAGCGAACGACAGGGTCACGATAACTGTGAATCCGCCTCACCAACAGATCGCACCGACGAATAGCGGCACGGAGTTCTGGTTCTCGTTCATGGGGAATGACGAGTCAGTGTACACCGAACCCGATCGATGGTTTCACCGTGTCGTCATCACGGCGGAGAAACCCACCAGCGGGTTGCTTTACAAGAAAAACCCCAATTACTGGCCTCCAGATGAGATCTGGGAGACTTATCCGGAAGTCATTCCGTTTACTGCAGAACCGGGTCGTCCGGCTGTGATCAAAGTCGATGAGTATTGGCTTATACCTGGATACATGCTTCAGAATGGCGCAGCACCCTTCGGGTATAGAATTACTGCGGAGGGACCTGTAAATGTCGTCGCAAGCAGCGTGCTGGAACAAAGCACCGATGGCACAGAGCTGCTGCCGGTGGGTATGCTTGGCCGCGAATACATTGTTATGGCATCGCCGAACAATAGGGTTCGTCCTGAGAATTTCTCAATGGGCACGCAGCTGCTTGTTGTGGCTACTGAGAACAACACGACGGTGAATATCCACCCAACAGCCAACTCATACCTGGCCAATCCCACCGCACTTCAGACGCGGGAACATCCTGCCGGTGTCCCTTTCTCGGTTGTACTCCAACAAGGCGAAACGTACGGCCTGACCGACTACGACACCGAATACGGTGATTTTACAGGAACTGTTATTACTTCCGACAAACCGGTCGCTGTATACGGCGGCCACGCGTGTGGGGCATTGCCCGATGCAAAGATGGCGTGCGATCACATGAGCGAACAACTGATGCCCACCAAGCACTGGGGCCGGCAATACATCGCGCCTCCTATGGCCGGAAGGGATGAGGCATACATGTTGCGCGTGCTTGCGTCGGTGGACGGGACCACTGTTACGGTCGGGGAGCATGGTGCCTATCTCCTCAACCGCGGCGAGTACCGCGATTTTGAGATGACGGAGGCGGCGTTCGTCGATGCCTCGGCACCTGTTTCCGTCGGGCAATTTGCTTATGGAGCCAAGGCAAGCGGTGAGGAAAATAGCTACGGCGATCCCTTCTTCACCGTTGTGCCGGCAGTTGAGCAATACTTGACGAAGCACAGAGTCGGTTTGTTCGATTTATACGAGGGGTACTGGTACCCTGAGCCTCGGACCCTGTTCGATGAATTCATTTCGATTGCCGCGCCGAGCGGTGCAGACGTTTATGTGAACGGGTCTTTGGTCCCTGCCGAAAGCTTTCAGTCGGTGGCAGGCGCAAACGGAGCGTACGCAGTCGCCGTCGTGGAAGTCAGCGGGCCAGAGGTGAGAGTGGAATGTGCACAGCCAGTGGCTGTCTTTGTTAATGGATGGACGCAATACGAGTCCACGGGATACGCTGGAGCTACGAGTGGTTTGACGGATGGTCCGCACGGCGAGGTGGCGCTTGCGCTCATTCAAGACACTGAGATTGCCGTTGTCGGTACGGAACACACAGTCACGGCCATTTTAACAGACGCTGCGGGACAACCGGTCTTGGGCGGGCTGATTCAGATCACTGTGGATGGTGTCAATGCCTTCTCACAGCAAAGTGTTGCAACCAACAATCTGGGACGCGCCCGCTTCACTTACACCGGCGGTGCACAGGGAGTTGATACGATCACGGCCAGCTTCAACGGCCAGTCACAGCAGCTGCAATGCACATGGGTCACTGACACTGCGAACTCGGCACCGAGCGTTGATGCCGGCGCGGATCTGTTGACAGACGCAGGAGAACACTTCCAGCTTGCTGCACACGTCAGTGACGACGGTCTGCCTGTTGGTTCCCAGCCTAGCGCGTTTTGGCGTCAACTCGAAGGCCCTGTGCCAGTCGAGTTCACCGATCCGCACGCTGCAACGCAGGACATTGTTTTGACCAAGAGCGGGCAATATGTCTTCGAGCATGTTGCCACGGATGGTATGTTGTCCTCAAGAGACCGCATCAGGGTTTCGGTGAACGCTCCGCCGCTGGTTCAGATCCAGTACGCGCCATCCCCGGTTCCCGATGATCGCCAGGTTTATTTCCAGATTCGTGCGCGGGACACCGACGGCGCCATCTCCTCGGTCTGGCTCGAAATCGGCGAGGCTGCGACTGTGCCAGCTGTTTACAGCCCCACGGCCCAGCTCTGGGAGGTGCTGTGGCCCGTTTCGGTTGTGCCGGGTACGTACACGCTTCGTGCAGTAGCGGAAGACAATCATGGTGCGTCCGCAACGAGTCTGAGCGAGCAGTTGAAAGTTGTGCAGCGCCCGAAGGTGCGGCTGCTGTCCCCGAATGACGGGGATGTGTTTAGCGCGGGATCCCGCATCCCGGTGGAACTTCTTGTCACGGACGATGCTGACACTCACGGCATCGATGCTGGTGTCGCCGTGAATAATTTTTACAACCATCTTAAGCGGGTATTGCTTGGTACTCCTAAAGTCATTAACGTTAAACCTCAGGCAGGCAAGGGGATCACGCTTCAGGCGTTTGCGATCGATTCTGATCTCCTGATGGGTCTTTCCCATGTGGTTAGCGTAGATGTTGTGGCGCCGCCCCAGGTGCATCTCTCGGCGGCCG
>CAZZCL010000131.1:0-5049 GCA_964652295.1 uncultured Chthoniobacterales bacterium | reverse complement strand
CCAGCAGGCTGAACGCGACCGCCAGCAGGCTGAACGCGACCGCCAGCAGGCTGAATGCGACCGCCAGCAGGCTGAACGCGACCGCAAGGATTTCAATCGTCGGCTCGCGGAGTTGTCGGACAGCATGGGAACGCTCATCGAGGATATGGTGGCACCATGCGGGTTTCGTCTTGCGCGCACTGTGTTTGGGAATGAGGAAGCGCACGAATGCAGTATCCGCGTCAGGCGCAAACATCCCACGCTGCCGGGGGAGATGATGGAGCTGGATCTGCTTGCCCTTGGGCCGTCCAAAGCGCTTGTGATCGAGGTGAAACGCCGATTTGACGCCGCCAAATGCACGGAGTGGCGTGAAAAGCTGAATCGGTTTTCCGAGTTCTTTCCTGAGTATGCAGGAAAGAACCTTCTCCCGGCTGTGGCCAGCGTTTATCTGGATGAAGCGCTGGTACGCTTTTTGAACCGGGAAAAGATTTACGGGATCGCCATGGGGGATGAGACCATGGAAGTGGTCAACGCCGGGGCGTTCTGACCCGGCTGCATCACGCAGCTCGTAAAGGATGGACTTCCACACAGTCCTCATCCTGCTGTAGCACAGTCCCGTGGGCTGTGCCGATCTGGGTTGTGTCAGGAACAGGACACGGCCCTGTTCTACAGAATGCGGCCCTGTGCCACAAAACAGGCGTTTACCGTTCGAAAAGGAACAGCCCGCCATACCAAGCGAGGAGTTCCGGGCCGGAAAAAATCCAGATCAGAGCTGCAAGCGCAAGGTAGGGACCATAGGGAATCACGCCACCTTTCTCCCGCCCAAGCGTTGTCGTGAGAATGACACCGGCAACAGCGCCGATGACAGATGACACGCCCACTGTGAACAATACGGCCTTCCACCCAAGGAACGCTCCGATGGCCGCGATAAACTTCACATCGCCCAATCCCATCGCTTCGCGCGGGATGATCATGATGTTTGTCCGGCCTTCAAGGCGCAACGCGGCGTCTGCGGGCAGGGTGCGCCCTCCGACTTCCACGGATTGCGGGCGCAACACGATTTCTCCCGGGGCAAGCTTTTCCCCATTCAGAGTGGCCTCGGTGTATTGAACCCGCCACTTGTCTGAAGGGCGCATAAACGTTTCCGACGCCTTCCATTCTTCCGCATCCACGAACAGACTCCAGCCGCCTTCTCCGTGCTCAAAACGGAACGGAACGGGATCTTCAACCTGCAGACGGACCCGGCCAAAAGCCAGTTTGCCGGCTTCGACAACCAACCAGAGGAGGAGATATCCCGCGGCAGCGCCGAGCGCAGCCATGGCGGCACCGCGCCACCACACTGTCTCTCCGTGCAGCCATGGAATCGCGCCGGATAGCACGATCCCGGCTCCGACCCCGCCCCATGTGATTGTGTCGGGGATGATGAAGTGTTCGAAGTCGATGAATGTCGCGGCGATGAGCAACCCGGCGAGCACGCACAACGCCAGAGCCTGCGGCCAGTCCGGGGCCATTTTCCACCAGATCCCAAGGAAAACGCCGGCAGTCAGCAGTTCCACGAGAAGATAACGGGGCGAAATCCGTGCGCCGCACCCCGCGCATTTCCCCCGGAGCAACAGCCAACTCAGAACAGGGATGTTTTCGCTCCAGGGAATCTGCCTTTTGCAGTGCGGACAGAACGACCGCCGCGGTTCGTTTACGGAAAGTCCCAAGGGCAGCCGGTGGATCACCACATTGAGAAACGAACCGACAATGGCCCCAAAGACGGCCACAACTGCGGGCAGTACGGCGTGCAGAGCGGAATCGGTCATGGAAAAAGGGGGATGTTGACGGCGCAGCCCCGAGACGTCACGGCAAATGTACTTTGCCCGGTTCAAACCAACCGCGAAAATGGTCTGTGACCCAGTCGATTGCAGCTGCGCCGCCTGCGATCAGGGCACCGAAAAACAGAAGCGTCGCCATAAAGGTGCCCATGCCGAGAATCACGAAGAAACCGTCCCGCCCGATGTTTGCGACTGCCAGGAGAACCACGGTGGCTGCGGGGAAGAGATTGCTGAACGGCACTGGCAAAGGCAGAAGCAGCAGTGTTCCGCATAGAAAGATGACAGTGCCAGACAAATGCTGCATGACAGGCAGGTCCACGAGATAACTGTGGCGGGGCCGCAGCAAGCGTTCGATGAAAGCTACGATGTGATTGCCTGCAAGCAGAACCCGGGGAAAAAACTTCGGCAATTTCATGTCGAGGAAACCGGTGGGCAACCACGGCTTGCGCCGCATTGCGAGGCGCAGGCCGATAAGGCCGATCATGAGTCCGAAGGGCGTCGACAGTCCGGGCAACGGCAGCGGCGTGCAGAACGGCAGGCTGAAAAACAGGAGTAACACCAGGAACGCGCGTCCCCGCAACGTTTCGACGAGTTCACGCACCCTCACTTCGCGTTCTGCGGTGAGGGCAACAAAACGCCGGATCTCTTCCGATAGCGGCATCACTGGTGGAGGCGCCATGGGAGAGGAGCCCGTCGCAGAACGCGCGGAGTCGGCCGGGGCGGTCGCCGGGCGTGGAGAATCGGGGTCTGGCCTTGTCACCCCCGCAATGTGTCGAGCTTGCGAGGGTTGTACAGCGCGACACGCGGATTCCCCCGCCGATTTTGACGCGCCCGATGCGTCCGGTTACTGTGTGCCGTATTGAGCGTATCCTTGTGTCATGGTCGGCGTGTTCTGCCGTTGCTTTTCTGGGTTGCGACGTTTTGCGTTGCGCACGGTGGCGTTGTTGACCAGCAGATTACGCTGCGTGAATGTATTGAGACCGGGTTGCGTGAGAATCTTGAGCTGGAGATTGAACGCATTCAGCCGTTGTTCGGTCTGGCCGACCAGCGGACCGCCCGCGGTGCGTTTGAACCGGAATTTCGTCTCGAGGGCAGCTATGATAAAAACACGAGGCTGCTGGATGCGACACGCACGTTCGACACGCTCATCGACACGGAGTCTTCGCAGCGGCGTGAGTATAGTGCTGGGTTGACCGGCCTTTTGCCAACAGGCGCCCGCTGGGAACTTTCTGCGGACAACCAATCGGTTGAATCATCCCGCATCCCGGCGACCGATTACGATTCGTCTGTGGGCCTCACCCTGACCCAACCGTTGCTGCGCGGCTTCGGCTCTGATGTGAACCTTGCCGAATTGCGCGTCGCGCGAAGTGCCACTGCGGAGGCGCAGGCGGCGTTTGAAACGCGGGTCGCGCAGTTTCTTGTGGATGTTACGGCCGCATATTACGAACTCGCATTCGCCCGCCTCGATTTTCTCGCGCAACAGGAATCCGCCGAGCTTGCAAGGCAGCTGCTTGACGACAACCGCTCGCGGGTGGAAATCGGCGCTTCCTCGCCGCTGGATATCACGCAGGCGCGTTCGGAGCTTGCGGCGCGCCAGCAGGAAGCCATCGCGGCGGAGCTGGCAATCATCGAAGCTGAAAACGCCCTGCGACGCCTGCTTTACCGCGATGTTGTTGAACATCTGGAGCGGCGTCTGGTGCCTGTGGAAACCGGTCTGCCCGTGTCTGCGGCGTTCGATCCGGAGGAAATCTTCGAGGCTTACACTACGCGTCCCGAACTGCGCGAAGGCCGGGAACGCGTTGCGCAGGCGGAATTCCAGCTCAAACGGGCTCGCAATGCGACGCTTCCGGCACTGGATCTGAGGGGTACCCTGCGCGCGAACGGCTCTGCAAACGAGTTCGGTTCCAGCGTGCCGCGTTCCGAAGCTTTCAACGATCCGGCATGGGGCGTCGGGATTGTGGTGGAGATACCGCTTGGCAACAGCGCCGAGCGCGGCCGGCGCGACCGGGCCACCCTCGAATTGGCGCAGGCAAAATTGAATTTTGCAGCACAACGCCAGGATATCGCCGTGGAGATTAGTAATGCCGCCGGCGCAGTGCGCGTGAACGAGAAACGTTACGCCGCAGCGGTGGAATCCGCGAAGTTTGCCAGGGAAGCGCTTGATGCCGAAGTGGAAAAACTGAATGCCGGTGCCACGACAACGTTTGTGGTCACACAATTGCAGCGGGATCTGGCGGTGGCACGATCCAGCGAGCTGCGTGCCATCGCCGACTGGCATCAATCCGCGGCTGAATACGACCGTGTGCGCGGGCGCATTTTCGAACGGTTCAACATCCGCTTCGTGCCCCGCGACAATCTCCGCGGGAGGCGGGCTGCGAGGTGAGGCTGGAAACCCACAAGGCCCACGACTATGCCGTGTTACAGCGGCGCTGGCGCGCAATTGCGGCCCGGGCCCGGCTTGTTTTACAGCGGTACCATAATGTGGATGGCGTGCATCTCTATTGCCTTGTCCCGCGCTGTATCCATCGGGGCGCGCCATGGATCTATCTTTCTGCGGGAGTGCACGGCGATGAACCCGCCGGCACGGAGGGATTGGCCGCATGGGCGGAGGGCAATTCTGAACGGTTTGCATCCGTCAACCCGATGATTTTTCCCTGTCTGAATCCGTGGGGTCTCGTGAACAATTGCCGGACCGACAGCGCCGGTCGGGATCTCAACCGGTTGTTTCACCGGACCGACCTCCCGTTGTTTGCGGCATGGCGCGCCCGGCTTGGAGCCCGCCGTTTTGCGCTGGCCTTGAATCTGCACGAGGATTTCGATGGGCAGGGCGTATATGTTTATGAGTTGCATCGTGGAAATGTATCGCCATGGGGCGAACGGATCGTGGCCGCAGCGGCGCGGCATGTGCCTGTGGATGCGCGGACGCGCATTGATGTCAGCCGAACCAAAGCTCCGGGAGTGATCCGGCGGCGGATCACGCGCAAAGCCTTTTCCGACTTCGGCTATCCCGAAGCCGTGGCATTGCATTTTGAGTATGCCCGGCGGACGTTGACCGTGGAAACGCCGTCGGAATTCGGGTTGGACTGCCGCGTCGCAGCTCAACAAGCCGCGTTAACCGCGGCGTTCGATCTGTTGTCTGAAGCGCAGAGCGGAAAGTAGGGAAATGGGAAAATGCTGAAAAGCTGAAAAGCTGAAACAGGACAGGAAGCGGAAATTCAGGAACAGGTCACGGCCCTGTCCTACAGAATGT
>CAZZCL010000130.1:0-5100 GCA_964652295.1 uncultured Chthoniobacterales bacterium | reverse complement strand
TTACTCAACAGTCAGTGAACGGGAGCATTCGTAGTTTTGGGACAGCTTCCAAGCATGACTCGGCATTGGGGCGCTTCGTTCCGAATAAGGGTTCGCCTCCACAACCGGATTGAGTGCCCATCGAATTCAAGGCGCTGTTATCGCTTGCGAATTGCGTCGTCAAGCGCCCGCCGCACCTTCGGGTACGTTGCATATTTGTCACCCGACGCACGGTAGCCGGCCGCACACGCAACGGTCGTGCGATACCCTTCCTCACGGCAGCCCAACACGCGGTCGTACGCATCGGGATCAATCCCTTCGAGCGGACATGTGTCCACGCCAAGCATCGCCGCGGAGGTCATAAATGTGCCAAGCGCAATATAAAGCTGCCGCGCCGCCCAAGCGTTCACATCGAAGCCATCCCGTTCAAGAAACCCCACAACCATCTGACGAAACTTCGCCAACGATGCCCGTTCGATCCCTCTCGCGGCAGCGGTGCGATCCACAAGCGCATCCACATCCGCAGCGCCAGCCCGATCGCGGATCGCAAACACCACAAGATGAGAGGCGTCGGTCACCTGGCTCTGACCCCATGATGCGGCTCGAAGCTGTTCGCGTATGCCGGGATCGGTCACGACGTAAAATCGCCATGGCTCAACGCCAAACGACGAAGGCGCGAGCACCAATGCCCGCTCCAACGCAGTCCACACGTCCACGGGTATGCGGCGGGCAGCGTCGAATTCTTTGACTGCGTAACGCCATCGCAGGGCATTCTCGACTGTGGCAGGGGGTTGCGCTTCCATCATGCAATAAAATTCCTCTGTCTGCTTCTACGCGGCAGCACGGGCGCCAGACTCCCGCAGCCGCCCTTTCCGAGCAGTCGCCCCCGCCGGGCACTCCGCCACACACGATAGAATGTCAGCCAACCGCGTGCGTTCCAACTCCTTTTCCAACGCCTCTTGCGCCTCGTCGAACACCCGCTCCAACGCCTCCTGAATAATGCCGCCCACAGGACAACGCTTGTTGGGAGGCGTGTGATGCATCGAAAACGTGTCCCCGCTTTCCACAGCACGATAGATTTCCGCGAGCGAAATGCACTCCGGCGTCCGCGTCAGCCGCGCCCCGCCATTCGGCCCGCGATGAGTCGTTACCAGCCCGGCTTCATGGAGTGCCGCCAGAATTCTTCGCACAACAACGGCATTCGTGTTGGTGCTGCGGGCAATGTCCTGAGAAGTGAAGCATTCCCCGGAACGCAGCCCGAGAAAGGCCAGCGCATGAACGCCCATTGCAAATCGACAGCTTGTTGGCATGCTCAGAATCTGTAACATATCATGTTACGAATCGGAGCGCAACGCTGCGCCGTGGTTCCATTCCTGCCCGCCAACAGGAGCCGGTTCTAACCGCAAATCGTCGTCCGCTGCTCCCCGGTTGCGCTCAAGAAACTCAATCGGGTTCAGCCAGCCACTCAAATCCTCGCGGTACCCCCGCCCAATCCACGGATTGGCAAAGTCGCGCATCTCGAAATGCAGATGCGCATAATATAATCCGTCCGCCGTGCCGATCGTGCCAATGCGCTGCCCCCGCACAACGATCTCGCCGCGCCGCACGAAAACCCGGTCCAGATGCGCATAGAAACTTTGTACATATCGCCGCATGCCACCTTCCCCGGGCATGGCATGCACGACGGCAATCACTTTGCCCCACCCCCGCCCGGCGCGTCCGGCCCCGATCACAAGTCCATTGGCCACCGCCCGCACCGGATCGCCAAGATCTGTGTTGTAACCGTAAACACCATTTAAATCGTCGCCCAAATGCGGAAGCGGGCTGACGTCACGCACCCCAAACGCCTGCGCATTGTACGCAAGCCCGCCGTGCATGCTGCCAATCGGCCAATCGAACCGGTCGGCCGATGGAATCGTCGCCAACATTACAACCGACGGTTTGCGAAATCGCCATGGCAACGGTTTCGGTTCCGGAAGCCGGTAAAACATCCGCATCATGGCCGCAGCCACCAATACCGCAACAACCACGCCCACGGCAGCTCGCCGTTGCCATTTATTCCCGCAGACACGCATTGCCCCCAGATCCATCCCTCCACCATGCCACAGCCCGCGCAGCAGGCCAGCCAGCCTCAAGCCCGATGCCCTCCACCAGTCCTCAGTAATCGAACGATAGAATCCGGCCTGACGTGAAATTGAAAAACCGCTCCTTGTCTGCCACCGCCACACCTTCCATAAGGTTTTCCGGCGACTCGCCCGCCGCATTAAGGCAGCCAGGACATGCCATCAAGATCACGCCATTCTCCGTCAATGCGGCGATCTGCTCTTTGGCCGAGGGAAAGGAATCGTGCGACACATCCTCCGAGGTCTTCAGCACGGCGTGAATTCCATCGATATCGAAATAGACAAGCACCGGATGATCCGCAGACATCATGCGCGCCATCTGCAGCGCCATGAGCAGCCTGTGGGCATCTTCCGCACCGTGCGTGATATGAATAAAAACCCCATCGCGCGTCTCAGCCGTTTCTTCAGCCTGCACCCATGGCGCGCCCCACAACAACGCCGCGACAAGCGCGACACTTAACATTCCGGCACCGATCTTTCTGTTACATTTCATATTACGATTCCTGCGAAAATTCCCTCAAGGATCATCCTTCCGTTCCCGCTCATAATGCGAGCAGAATTCCTCCTTCGATGCGTCCACTGGTGGATACGGCTGCGCCATTCGCATCCGTAAATGTCATCTCAAGTTCCGCCTCCCATGCGTCGTCCGGCGAGCCATAGCCGTTCTTATATCCACTCACGACAATGCGTCCCCCGGTCACATCAAGTTGATCGCCTTGTGGCGGGAAGAACAAGGTGTCGGGCATCACATCCACACCCTGCACCAGAAAAACCGCTTCCACGACGGATTCACCCTCAAGATCGCCTTCAGGGGAAACCGCAAGCCTGTCCGCGCCATCCGCCACACCGTCGCCGTTCTCATCGAGAAGCGCATACAGAATCAGGCCTTCCCCCCGGATCTCAATTGCATCAGGCTGATTCGTCCCGCGGATCTGCAGCATCGCTTCGGAATAACGCAGGCGCACTTTCTGTCCCCCCATCTGGAACTGTAGCGTTCCCCCGCGCGGATGCGCTTCCATAGGCGGCGGTGTTGCGCGCTCCACGTCTTCAAAAGCAGATGGAAAATCTTTTTCCTCCTTCGGTTTGCGCGAACAACCAGAAAAACAAAGCGCCCCAGCTGCAATGCCAGCCAGGATCAACTTAACCGGAAACAACCTTAAGAGGATTTTCATTATAACAACACCCGCATACCGTTCCACTCACGCAAGTTTTGCATGCGTCCCATCGCAAAGGGGAGCGTTCTGCGTGTGTTTACAATTGCACAGCGCCACAGTCTTTTCTTCCGCCAACTCCAGCTTACGCGGAGAAAACTCCGAACCTTTGTGTGACCCATCGCAATACGGCTGTTTGGCGGACAAGCCGCACGCACACCACCAGTACACGCCAGGTGCAAGTGTGAGAACAGCAGGAGATTTTGCGGCAATATTTGGCGAGGACATAAGACCTCACTATCCCCACCGGGTGCCGCTGCGGCAACTGCCAATCGCGGTTTTCTTCGCAAAGAGCAACGGCAACGCCCCCGTTCCAACTGCCACCTGCCGGGTCAGACGCTTCGTGTTTATCGTTCATACGCCGTGCGACCGCGAAACGCATTGTGCAAGGTCATCCGGTCGGCATGCTCCAAACCCAGCCCGGCCGGCATGCCCTGCGCGAGCCGCGTGATTCGCACGCCGCTCTCTTTCAAAGCCGCCGCGACATAGTTGGCCGTGGCTTCCCCTTCCACGTCGCCGCTCAGAGCAATAACAATCTCTTCTGGCGGCCCGGTGCGCACACGCTCCATCAGCGCCCCAATCCTGAGATCTTCCGGCTGCACCCCTTCCAGCGGGGACAGCCGACCTCCAAGTGTGTGATACACCCCGTTGAATACCCCCGTACGCTCCAACGGCAGTACGTCGGTGGGCTGTTCCACCACACACAGCAGCCGCGCATCGCGCCGGGGATCCATGCAGAATCCACACAAATCGCCCAAACTGAAGAATCCGCACTGCCGACATAATTGCAGCGCTGCAGCATCGTTCACGGCGCGAACGAGCCGCGCAGCATGGTCACGCCCCCGCCCTGCAAGATAAAGGGCAATGCGCTCGGCACTGCGTGGCCCAAGACCCGGCAAAGCGCGCAACGCAGCCACAAGCTCGTGCAACGGCGCGGGATAGTCCGGTTCGCTCAAACGGCTCGGGCTCCCACGCGTTCCAGACCGCCTGTTCCGCGCCCAAGACGGCCGGCGGCAAGATTCAGATAATAATGCAGAGGGCGATCCTCGAACCCGGTGCGACGCGCCTGCTCAAGCATTTCGATAGCATCCGCAAAACGGCCTTCCCGCACCAGAACCACCCCTTTCCAAAATGCGTCGCGCGAAGCGGCCTGCTCCGGATCCAGCGCCCCGGCCGGACCGAGCACCTCGTAAATTTCTTCGCGATAAGATTGCCCGGGCACAGCAACCAAATCGAGCGGACGCACCTCGATGGCATCTCCCGCCGCATTCTGAAAATCTCCCCCGGCACAGACCTGCGAGCCGAACCGCAAATTCTCCGCCGCAAACAACGCCGCACGGTGCAAGGCCGACGACGTGAACGTCAGCGTTTTTGCACCTTCATCTCCAAGAAACACGCCAAGCGCCTCGCCAGATTCGAGTCCGATTCTCCAGTCCGGCACGGGCAAAACCGCCGCCGCGCCTTCCCGCCGCGCCACCGCCGACATACCGGCAAGCTCCGATGCCACCTCCGCCGCGGCACGATACGCGTCGCCTTTGCCATCCAGACCGAACACCGCCGCAACACTCTGCGCGTCTCTCTGCACAATGTAGGCATCCGCCCTCCTCAACTTTTCTTCCAGCGCCTGGTGCGCCTCCCCCAGGGCCGCCGTGCGTGTTTGAATCGGCAATTCGTGAAACTCCTCGGCGTTTGCAAGTTGAAATACCCCGGCACCGACGGGGCGCGGGGCTTCAAGCAGCGATGGCAGCCCACCGGCCTCCGCAAGCCGCTCGATCAGCGCGTCACCC
>CAZZCL010000129.1:0-5115 GCA_964652295.1 uncultured Chthoniobacterales bacterium | reverse complement strand
CGGTTGACTGCGCTGCGATCCTCCCTCTGGCCTGAGACAGCCCACGCAACACAATTAGTCAGCGCCATTCGGGACAGTTCCTTCATGCCTGACAGATCGGGCAGGATGCGCGGGGTGGGAGTTCCGGCTTGTTCAAGTCGTGAATCCCTCCGCCTTTGCGGCCTCTCGAAGCCGCTGGTCGCCGGTCAGGAAGGTGAAGCCGCCGGTGCGTTCCTCGCAAACGGCCAGGCCTGCTGCCAATTGAAATGCGTCTCCGGCGCGCAGGGGATGGGTCCGCAGCAGTCGCAGGGCCCGTTCTCTTACCGCAAGGGTCGGTTGCACCTCGATCCAACTCTCCAGCAAACGATCGAGTCTGCCACATGCGTTGGATTCGCTCTCGGCCGTGAGGCCATTCTCACGTTTGCGCCGGTTCAGGGCAGACTCGATTTCGGCCAGAGTTCCGTACCAGACAACGATGGAGGCATCGCGACGCACCTGGGTTTCCCGGAGGTCCGAGTCTGCTTCCGGGACGAGCAGCGGGGTTAATGCCGAGCTGTCCCAAAACATCATCGCGCATTCCTTTCGTCGAGAACGGCCTCGGTAAGCCCGATGATCCCATCGCCTTTAGGCATTCTGAGAAACGCCGACACCGACAGCGCCTTGCGCGCGGGCGCCACAATGCCTCGTGCACAAAGGCTGGCCAGATTCCGGGGGATATCACTCTGCGCCAAAGCTTGCAGAGTTGCGACCGGCTTGCGACGGTCGGTGATCAGCAGGGGCTCACCCGCCGCGACCTCCTTCAGGCAGGCCGAGAGGTTATTCTTCAATTCTGACACACTGGCCGTTTTCACATGGCTAGAATAGCCATCTCCCGGGGCGCGTCAATACGCCGGGGTGAAAATGCGATTCCGGCATCGTGCGACTTGCCCGCGCAACGATGCCGCAAGCCACGGCGCGGAACGCGGGCGGGAACACAAATCCCTGTTCAGTCGGCTGTCCTCAGCCGATCCGACAGCGGGATGGCTGCGCTGCGAATTTCCCGATGGGCTGAGATAGCCCACACTAAAGAAATCCTTGGGCGACGATGCGGAGGCATCAATGATCTCGGTTGGAACCGCGAGTTGACCGCGATCAATCCCGGAACGCGGCGCGTCGTCGGCGTTCTTAAAGATTTGTTTGCAAACACGCGGCAATCCTGAGATCCCGCAGCTCCCGGGTCTTCCTCCCCTGCGGCGGCGGCCGGCCCTTGACCCGGGCGCTGCTGCGGCCTAAACACAATGGCTCGGATCGCCAACCCCGATCCCGTTTTTTATCATTCCATGACTTACCAGACTGTGACTCCTCCGGCCGGCGATCACATCGCTCTCAGCGCCCCTGGCAAACTTAATGTCGGTGAGAATCCCGTCGTGCCCTTCATCCGCGGGGATGGCACCGGGCCCGACATCTGGGCGGCCAGCGAACGCGTCCTCGATGCAGCCGTCGAGAAAGCGTATGGCGGTCGGCGACGCATCCGCTGGTTCGAGGTGTTCGCTGGCGAAGAAGCCTTCAACCGCTTCGGCACATGGCTGCCGGACGATACGGTCAATGTTTTCCGCGAGTACCTCGTGGGGATCAAAGGGCCGCTGACAACCCCGGTTGGCGGTGGCATCCGCTCCCTGAACGTGGCCCTGCGCCAGTTGCTCGACCTGTATGTTTGTCTGCGGCCCGTGCAATATTTCAATGGTGTGCCCAGCCCGGTGAAACGCCCCGAAGACGTCAACATGGTCATCTTTCGCGAAAACACGGAGGACATTTATGCAGGCATCGATTTTCAGGCAGGCACGCCGGAGGCGTTGAGGATCGTGGAATATTTGCAGAACCAGCTGCCCGATGATTTCCGAAAAATCCGTTTTGGGGCGGAGGCTCCCTCCGATGTCGGCATTGGGATAAAGCCCGTGTCCCGCCCGGGGACCGAACGGCTCATGCGGGCGGCTCTTCGCTACGCCATCGACAACAGACGCCAGAACGTCACCATCGTTCACAAGGGCAATATCATGAAGTATACCGAAGGCGCATTCCGCGACTGGGCCTACGCGCTCGCGGTACAGGAGTTTGGCGCGGTTCCACTGGACGGTGGCCCATGGCATGTCTTACCGGAAGGCAAAGCCGGGGCGGGCGTCGTCATCAAGGACGCCATCGCGGATATTGCCCTTCAACAGGTGCTGACCCGTCCCAAGGATTTTGATGTGATCGCAACGCTCAATCTCAATGGCGACTACCTCAGCGACGCACTCGCGGCGCAGGTCGGCGGCATCGGGATCGCGCCGGGCGGAAACATCAATTACGATACAGGTCACGCAATCTTCGAAGCGACACACGGCACAGCCCCCAAATATGCCAACAAAGACATGGTCAACCCGGGTTCTGTGATTCTAAGCGGCGAGATGATGCTCCGCTACATGGGCTGGACCGAAGCTGCGGATCTGATTCTGCGCGGGCTGGACGGCGCAATTGGCAGCGGTCGCGTCACCTACGATTTCGCCCGTCTCAAGGAGGGAGCAACCCAGATCAAATGTTCCGAGTTTGGGGAGAACGTTATCGCCCACATGCAGGGCTGAGCCGGGCGCCGCAGAAGAAATTCTGCACGCGGATTTCTCGTCGACATGGACCGCTTGGTGACATAGGACAAGTACTGTCTTATGTTACGACGATCCGTTTCAGTATCCGCGAGGTCCGTGGGGCGTCGCAGTTCTTCGCTTGGCTCGCGCCCGCCCCTCGCGCGGATGATGCGCATCCATAGCCTGCTCGAGAACAACCGCTTCCCCAACTGCCAACGATTGGCCAGGGAATTCGAGGTCTCCCCAAAAACCGTGCAGCGGGACATCGACTTCATGCGGGGACAACTCGAGTTGCCCATCGCGTACGATTCGTTGCGGCATGGGTTTATGTACACAGGCGCAGTCCACCGTTTCCCGGCGTTAAACGTTTCCGAGGGCGAACTGGTCGCCCTTCTTGTCGCGCAGAAGGCGGTTGCGCAATACAAGGACACGCCGTTCGAAAGGCCGCTGGAACGCGCCTTTCAGAAACTGACGTTCTCTTTGCCTCTGGAAACAAGCGTTTCCCTGCGCGATCTTGGCGAGGCGTACAGCTTCCAGCCGGCCGCGCCCGCAGAAGCCGATCTGCGCACATTCGAAACGCTGTCCGGCGCGCTGCTCGCCCGGCAGGAAGTCGAGTTTCATTACCGCGCACTCAACAGCCGCGCCGCTGAAGTTCGCTGCGTTCAGCCGTGCCATCTGCGATGCGTGGACAATGTCTGGTACCTTTTCGCTTATGATCCGGGGCGCAAAGCCATGCGCACCTTCGCGTTGCCCCGCATGGCAAGGGTCAAAAATCTCCGTAGAAAGTTCGAGCCGCCTCCCGGCTTCTCACTTGACGAAATGACCCGCTTCTCCTTCGGCGCGTTTGAAAGCCGCAAAGCCGTCAGGGTCTGCATTCGCCTCGACGAAATTGGAGCCCGCCTGCTCGGCGAACGCCGCGTGCATCCTTCACAAAAACTTAAGACTCTGCGTGGAGGCGGAGCGGAATTATCGATGTCCGTCGGCCTTGCTCCGGATCTCGAGGCATGGCTGCTCAGCCTCGGACATCATGCCGAAGTGCTTTCCCCGCCTGAACTCCGCGCCACGCTTGCCGACAGAGTGTTCGCGACGGCCGCAAAATACCGGCACTGACAGCACCGCTGCAACGGCATGGCTTCGAACCGCCAGTTCCAAAGCCTTACCAGCGCACCGGTGCGCGCGTGGGGAATTATCCGCCGTCTGGCGCGCCTCACGGCGGCATCCCGCGACCACTTCGGAATCGGAGCGTGGCGCACTCTTCGTCGCGCTCTGGATCTCCGACTAAAACGCGGCATCACACTCCCCGGAATTTACAAAGCTGCACTGACCGATCCGGCATTGACCCCGGAAGACCTTGATAATTACACAAGCCGCCCCCATTTTTTAGAGCTTAACCATGCGCTCAGTCTCAAAGGCATGGGGTATCCCGTCCACAACAAGGCGGTTTTTCATCGGCTGTGCGATGCGCAGGACATTCCCACCCCGGGTTGGCTGGCTTTTTTTCTTCCCCGCCATCCGGGTCTTGCGCGTGACGGCACGGTTCTCGCAGGCCGATCGGCGTGGACGGATTTCTTCCGACGCGAATTACGCAACCGATCATTTGTGATCAAGGAAGCCGAAACGGATTACGGCGCTTCGATCCGCATCTTTGAACCGGCACCCGGCGGTGAGTCTTTCTCCGATGCGCTGACTCACCGCGTGATTTCTATGGAATCTCTGTACACGGAACTCAGCTCCGCTCCCCGGCATTCCTGCTTTATCTTTCAGCAACGGATTCATAATCACGACGCACTCCGCGAACTCAGCGCAAGCACCGCGCTTCAGACGGTTCGCACCGTGACCTTTATCGATTCCTTTGGCCGGTTCAGTCTGCTTTGGGCCAAGCTTCGATGCGTGGCGGAGAACGAAGTCCAGGACAACTTCAACAACTATCGCGGCGGCCGGATCGAACTGATCCTGAACCCGACAACCGGCGTTGTCGAAGATCCGCAATACATTCATGAGGAGCGTTTCGGAACTTCCCAGATCGATTTACACCCGCGCACGCAACGCCCCTTCCGTGGCTTTCAGATTCCGGATTGGGAACCCCTCCGCATGCTTGCGGAACGGGCGGCGCGCGCATTTCTTCCGACACGTTGGATCGGATGGGATATCGCGCCAACACGCGACGGACCCCTCCTCATCGAAGGCAATGCCGCATTCGATACGTTCCTGTTGCATGGGTGTCGGCCACTGCTCGAAGAAGACCTCGCAAGACTCGAACGTTCATTATAGAACCACGTTCTCTCGACGGGCGAGAGAGCAACAGGACTGGACTGCTCTCCCCCATGCAGCGGTGCACACCGACCGCGGGCTGGCCGGGGTTAAAACCCTTCGTTCGGATCGAGAACCGGCACGGGTTGCCCCGTGTTTTTGGCCGGTAAACGGGGCTCCGAGTCGGGGGGAGGTTGCCGGGCCGCTGCTGCCCCGAAATCGGCAGGCTGTTCGCTCACCGCTACGCCGGGTGTTCTCGGCACGTCCGGCGGCGAGGGCCGGGCGGCAG
>CAZZCL010000128.1:0-5287 GCA_964652295.1 uncultured Chthoniobacterales bacterium | reverse complement strand
GGCATGGTGGCCCAGGTGTCGCCGACGGCGGTTTCGGCGACGGGTTGCTGGCAGGAAGGATTCCGGACCGAGTTTCTGGTCGCCGACTTTGAGCCGGACGCGTTCGAGGTGAGTGTGGCTATGCCTCAGCGATTCGACGGCAGCGAGTCCGTGCAGGCGGGCGTCTCCGGTAAGTATTTCTTCGGGGGCAAACTTGACCAAGCCAATGTGCGGTGGACGTTGGAATATCTTCCGACAACGTTTTCCCAGGACGGATTCAACGCTTGGACTTTTGGTCCGCTCGAGGCACAGGATGAGGCGCGCCTTCTGACTTTGAGCGGCGAGAGCAAAATGGGCGAAGGCGGCCGTGTCGTTATTGCGCCCGAAATCCCGCCGCCTGGAACCCGCCCGGCGCGCGGGTTGCTGACGGTGGAAGTGACCGATATCAACCAGCAAACTGTTACACAAAAAGCGTCGTTCGAACGGGGTGCCCATTCGGGTGTGCAACTTGGCCTGGCATGGCTCGACAGCACGGTGCGGAGGGCCGGCGAGGAAATGCCTATTCAGGTGGCTGCGTTGGCTTCGGATGGTGTGCCTATTGAAACGGCTCGGCCCCTGTCGATCGAGCTGTTGAAGCGCGAGTATCGTACCGCGCGCATTCGAGGCGCTGGCGGCGCCGTCACTTTCAAGACGGATGCGGAGCTTAAACCGATCGCAACGGTGGAAGGCCAGACCGTGATGCCTTTGCAACGCGATGACCAATGGGTTGCTCCAGATGCGGCAAGCGCCAAGGTCGTTGCGCCGGAGCCGGGGGCCTATGTGGTGCGCGCCACAGGAACCGACGATGCCGGGACACCGGTGGTTACCGAGCAAACGGTGTTCGTCGCCGGCGCTGGCGAGGTGGCGTGGGATTATCGAAACGCCGTGCAGGTCGATCTTGTGCCGGACAAGGCGCAATATGCGCCAGGGGAGGTGGCCAGAATTTTAGTGAAAACTCCGATCGAAGGCCGTGGCCTGGTGAGCATCGAACGCGGCGGACGCGTCCTGCGCACCATGGAGGCCGAGTTGCGAGGCAACGCGCCAACTATCGAAGTGCCCATCGGCAAAGCGGACATGCCGAACCTGACGGTTTCGCTAGCGATCCTGCGCGGAGCGCAACAAAGCCCTCGGAAGCATCCCGCACCCGATTATCGCTATGGGCTGTGCAATCTCATTGTGGACGATCCTGCGGGCATGCTGCGCGTGGATGTCCGCCCCCGCACGATGGAAGTCGAGCCCGGACAGCCGGTCGAAATCGAAGTGGAAGTCAAAGACGGCCTCGGCGCAGCATGTCAAGGCGCAGAGGTCACTCTGTGGGCGGTTGACGACGGCATCCTTGCCATAACGGGCTACGAGCGGCCCGCACCAAGGGAGATCTTCATGGATGCGGTGCCCTTGTCGATCAGAAGGGGAATCAGCCTTATGAATCTGCTGCCGGAAGATCCGGCGGAACTGATCTTTCACAACAAGGGCTATCTGATCGGCGGGGGAGGTTTGGAAGTGCCAGGTTTGAAGGTGCGGAACGACTTTCCAGGCACCGCATTGTGGCAGCCAGCGCTGCGCACCGATAAACAAGGAAAGTTGCTCGCGCGGTTGACTGCGCCGGACGCACTCACAAGGTACCGGCTGGTGGCGGTCGCCCACCATGAGGCCACTGGCTTTGGATCGGGCGAAAGCGCGTTCACCATTCAAAAACCTGTAATGCTTCTACCATCGGTGCCACCCGTGGCGAATGTGGGCGACGAAATCGTTGCGCGCGCCGTTGTACGGAATGAAACGGGGCAACCCACCACCTTAGATGTTAGTTTGCAGCTCGACGACACGGCGGAGCATGCGGATGGCGGGAAACTTAAGGCCATGACGGTGCAAGTGGAGCAGGGCAGGAGCGCTGCAATCGATCTCCCAGTGCGGATCGTTCAGTCCGGCCAGGCCACCTGGCGCTGGCAGGCCACGTCTGGTGGCGGAGTTTCTGGTTCCGACGCCGTGATCACCAATCTTCAGGTGTCGCTTCCCGGCGTGATGTTGCGTGAGGTTTACATTGGCGAACTGGATAGCAAGCGGAACGATTTGCTGCAGGAGGTCAACCCTCAGGTGCTTGAAGGGAAGGGAACAGCTAGTGTGACCGTGGCGAACACACGGCTCGCGTCCCTAAACACCGCTGCGCGTTCACTCCTCACTTATCCCTATGGCTGCGCCGAACAGACGATGTCCGCATTGCTGCCATGGACGTTGGCATCGGACCTCCGCAAGGTGATTCCCGCGTTGGAGGTTGACGAAGAAGAATTGGCCGCAACGCTCGAGAACGGTGCCAATAGAATTTTTAAGTTCCAAACGCCATCGGGAGGGATTGCCTTCTGGCCCGGGGGCAATGAAGCTTCGCTTTATGCCAGCGGTTACGCTGCAGTCGTGTTGAAGCTCGCGGCGGACGCCGGAGTTTCCCTTTCGCTAAGGGAAACGGAAAACCTGCTTGCCTACCTCTCAAAATCCCTGCGCAACCTGGACAAAGTGCGTCACGCCACGGGGCTCGAAGAGCTGGGCTTGGCGGTCTATGCGCTGGCAGCGCACGACCGGGCCGAACCGGCTTATCACGAACAACTGTTCCAGCGGCGCGAGGAACTGAACGCAGACACTCGCGCTCTGCTGGCTCTGGCAATGCTAAAGACGCAGAGCGACCGAAAGGCTGTACGGGAATTGTTGAACCCAAAGAAGGTTGAGGCGAGTGAGACCACATGGTTTGGCGGGCCTGCACGCGGCCTTGCACTGCGCCTGCTGGCTGCGGTCGCCGATAATCCGGAGGGCAAAGAGAGCGGCGTTCTCCTGACAGAATTGCTGAGCTTCCGTCGCAATGGCCAATGGCAAAGCACGCAGGAAAACGCCTGGGCACTGCTTGCCATTGGGGAATATGCGGAGGCAAAAGAATCCAAGCGCGGCCCCGTGTCCGGCATAGTGTCCGCCGGCGGCTACGATCAATCCTTCGAGTTGACTGCGGAAAAGTATGCACACACCGTCGATTTCGAATTTGGAGCGGACTCGCCTCTTGATGAGCTGACCGTCAGCAATCCCAAGCGCGGGGTGTTGTTTGGTGAAACTCGATTTGAGGTGCGCCCGCCTGTTGGAGATCAACCCCGGCAGGATCGCGGTTTCGCTGTAAGCCGAGCGTATTTTAAGTTGAGCGAATCTGGTGAGCCAGGGCCGGCGGAGGATTTGCGTGTTGGCGACCGGATTCTCGTTCAGTTGCGAGTCGCTATAGACCGTCCAGCGCACTTCGTGGCTGTCGACGATCCGCTGCCTGCGACCGTCGAAGCGTTGAACCCGGATTTTGTTTCACGCGCAGGCGACGCTGCAAGGTTCACACGCGATTACGCTGCCGACCATACTGAGATGCGCCACGATCGTGTTCTATATTTCTGCGATTTCCTGCCTGCCGGCGAGCATACGTTCACTTATCTGGCGCGCGTGCGTGCTGCGGGCAAAGTGATTGTGTCGCAAACGAAGGCGGAAGAAATGTATCGGCCTGAGCGCTTTGGGCTGGGCGAATCCAACCGGCTTGATACGGCAGCGCGATAAGCCTATAAGCCGCAATTGAATTCACCCTCAAGGACAGGCAGAGCATGAAGATACATCGTTTGTCGAGAGGAGAGACCCTGAATTTGTCTCACCCAGAGGGTGATCGGAATACGGAGTTTCTGATCTGGCATCATTCCTTTATGTGCTTCATGCGCTTTATGGTGATCTCGTGTTTTCAGGACTTTGAACTGCGGGATTTAGGATAAGCGTTTCGGATAGGCGGCGGCGGGTTGGACCTGTGCGAATGCGTTGCAAGGTCGAACCCGCAGCAACCCTTCCAAAAGCGGAATTTACTTAGCGGTTGCCTCGCGTTGTATTTCGATTGTGCCGCTTTCAGATCCGTTTGCTCACGCGTCACCCACGTTTTGCGGGTTGCCTACCATCTCCCGGCGATTTTGTGGTTACGAAGGTCGGGAATTCAATGCTGCAAGGAGGGCGTCACGCCGCTGGCGGGCCTCCCCGAGATTGGATGTCTTTAGTGAACGCCGGATGCGGCGTTTGGTGTAATCCGGATAATGGAGCGTATAATGGCACCACCAGGAACCGTTGTTGTTCCAGAGATGATGATTCGGATTCTCGCGGTTTACGCGAAGGCTCGGTTGGAATGTCGTCATTGGTTGCGTTGATTTGAAGGTTCCATTTCAACGCACCAGGAGCCGGTTACATCCACCAGGGATGACGCCGTGGAGATAGACTTTGCCTTGCTGCACCGAAAAAAATCGGCGTTTCAAGACCACATCGTCACCTGTCTCGATCCATGCAGATCGAATACAGACAACAGGCACCTCGGGATCTCCAACCCAGGTTGCCGGGCTCTTATGAACGCGGGCTTCGATTGCGAAGCCAACGGCCAGTCAAGCCACTCCTGATGCTTGCGGAACAAATATTCTGCATCTCGCCAACTTGCAACCGGCGTTGTGTCATAGCGGCAAAAGGGAGTGAGGCACCCCCGCCTTCAGCAGTTGCAGCATCAACCGCGCAAGGGCGGTTGTTTGGCAGCCTGGCCGAGTGGCAGTTCGGCTGTGGCCGGTTTTTTGATGCGTTGATCGCATTCCATATCCATCCAGCGAACGAGTGGTGCCAGACTCTGCCCGCCGTCCTGGTGCCATGTCGCCGGAGGAAATTGCATCCGGCCAAGCGGACAAATTCTCGATAGGCCGCTTACCCGCGAAAGCAGCTGGCCGTATTCCATTGTGGCTGGATAAATGCCTGCCGCACTCAACTGGCGCCGCACGGGAAACAAAGCGGCGGCCATGGACGCGGGCAGCGGCTTCACAAACACCACACGATTCAGGCAGCTCACAGCGAAGGACGGATCAGCTTCGTAAATCACCGTCCAATCCGTGCCAGGTTCGGAATGCCACACGCGGACCGCCCGATCGTTGCTCGCTCGAAACCGGTAACTCGCACGGATATTGGCGATCATGGAAGCCGAATCCGCGTCGAGTTCGCGCCGCGGCGTGTGGCGATTGAAATCTGCCATCGCCCGCGCAAGCCGTTGGGCATAATTAACAGCATCGATTTTGCCGTTCTCGTTCACATAAATGACGTGTGGCGAGAGGCAGCCTTGCTGGTCGTACAATGAGACATCCCGCGCAGCCAGCCTTGGGGATTCGTACATCGGGTCCTCGTAAATCACGGCAAAACCCACCCGCTTTCCTAGTTCAGCCATTTCAGCATTGAAGCTGGCAGGGCCATCTCC
>CAZZCL010000127.1:0-5382 GCA_964652295.1 uncultured Chthoniobacterales bacterium | reverse complement strand
AACCGGAGTCCCTACCTTAATCAGTCGCTAAAGCTCCTTCGGGCGAGTGATGCGCGACGTTGGGCGATCTGAATTCCTACGGGTTGCGCGTTGGCCCGTCACCGGGTAGGATTAATCCATGCCGATGCGAGTCGAAGAGATCACGGACGCCGCCCTTGCCCTTCCGAGCGAAGCACGTGCGTTGCTGGCCGACAGACTTGTCGAGAGCCTCGATCCGGCCGAAGAGGGATTAATCCATCGCCTCTGGGCGGCGGAAGCGGACAGGCGGCTCCAGGAGCTGCGGTCCGGCTCGGTCAAGGCGGTCCCTGGAGATGAAGCGCTCACCCGGCTCCGCCGGAAGTACTCATGATGATCTATGAGTTTCATCCGGACGCACTCGCGGAGTTCGAGGCTGCGGCGGACTTCTATCAGGCGCGGCAGCCGGGGTTGGAGATCAGGTTTCTGGATGCAGTGCACAGCGTCCTACGCCAGATCAGGGAGGCACCAGAGCGCTGGAGGTTCTTCGACAGAGAGATTCGGCGCGCACTTGTTCACGTGTTCCCCTTCGCCGTGTTGTACTCTGTCGAGCCTGACCGCATTTACGTTATCGCGGTCATGCACTGCAGCCGACAGCCCGGATATTGGAAGGCCAGGACAAAGTAAGCCCAACCACAGCGTCAAGCCGAACACTCCTCCGCTGGCGCTCAGGAGGGTCGCTCACGCCGGGCGTTATCCATCAGAAATGAAACTCCTGAGCATTCAAATCGGACTGCCAAAATCATTTGGCCGAGCCGGGGCCGTTGAGCCACAGGAGAGGCGGTGATGAGGCTGTCCCTAAATACACATGATGCCCGCACCATTTGCCACCCTGGTTATTTCTGAATGGGGATGGTTGTTTCCGGGTTCAGGTCTTCTCTGGGATCGGTAAGGTGCCCGGCAGGAAAGGAAACAGAGAGCGGAGTGCCAGCCACATCGAGGCAAAGTTCATGGTTGTTATCGCCATCTCCCAGATCGGCGAGCGCGAAGGGAGTTGCCTGGATGATGCGGCCATCCTTTTGCCGGATCGTGACTTGGTAAAGAAGCCGCTCCCTATCGTCTACCTCATCGCCACCCGGTTTGGTCACGCCCCCGGCCCAGGTGACACGCACCACCTGCTTGGTGCCTTCGGCTGCACCACTGCCACCGCCCCATTTCAGTGGTGTCGCTTTCTTGCCCATATCCCATTCGCTCTCAGGAACCACTTCCGCCCAGATCATCGTCGGCCCTTTTTCCAAGGGTGTCACATCCACGCTTGCCCCTTTGAAGTTCAATGTTCCATCGAGAGAAAGTAGGTTGCCGACAACTTCCAATTTCACAGGTTGATCTGCGATGCTGCCATATTGCCCGGCAAACAAACCCGTGCGAAGCTCTCCTATGTCATCCGCGGGAGCCAGTGTGACCCACGCGATTTTTCCGATGGCTTCGGAGGAGGTGGTGATTCTGAAATCCCCGGCCTGCAGGGATTGTGGATCAATTTCGTGGGAAAAAATGGCCGGCATGCCATCCGCGCCGCTCGCGCCTTCGCCGATCCCCTTATTCGCCGCACGAGGCAAGGCATCATCAAGCCCGTAGAAAGCGGAAAGTATGTTTGCCGGCCGTCCCCGGTGGTCACGTTTTACCGTCACGTCTGTGACGGTTGTGTCCAAGGGCGAGGAATCTGCCGTGGGGTTTTGATAGGTGCGGAGCGACGCGATCCGCTGGAAGCTGGTGCATGCGGTGGAAAGCAGGCACAGCAGGGCGGTGGCATGGATGAATGGATTCATGATATCTGGGTTATGA
The DNA here is from genome assembly GCA_964652295.1 of uncultured Chthoniobacterales bacterium. Lineage (GTDB taxonomy): Bacteria > Verrucomicrobiota > Verrucomicrobiia > Chthoniobacterales > CALDSX01 > CAZZCL01. The sequence goes on along the minus strand of CAZZCL010000127.1, from coordinate 3,585 downwards.
CGTGACGTGCGGTCAATTTGGCTTTGCGGAGCTGGGTAGCTGACGCGCCTTGTAAGGAAGCCCGGCGTGGAGGCAGAGAATGCGGCGGACTTCCTCGATGCCCTCAGGGTGCTGGTGCGCACCATGGCCGCTGGGGACGATTTTTTCGGAAGCCGCGCCGTCCAGGTGCGAACTCCAGTAAGCGACGACGCCATCGCTGCTGTCGGGAGTGTCGCCTTTCCCCCGGTCGCCTATGATGGAGTGATAAGGCAAGCCAGCGCGCAGCGGGAATTGGTTGATGGCTTTGACGAAAGGAACGTTAGGCGAAAGAGAATCGATGCTACTGGGGACACGCTTGAGCGCGACCGCCGAGGTATCGAGCGTGACTGTGCTCACTACTGATCCGCGCATGTCGGCGAGGGTATCGGGGAAGCGGACGAGCTTGTTGCCGATCCGGCCGACGAAGTTGGAGGCGAGCACGCTGCCACGGTGGGGAGCGGCGATGAAGATGGCGCGCGAGATGTCTCGGCGGGCGTTGAAAACCAGCGCACTTTCCAGCAGCTCTCGGTTCTTGCCGCTGAATCGCGTCTCGGCGGGTGGTTTCCCGAAGTATCTCCGCCAGATCGAGTCGCCGACACTCGTGACCATGAGGCGCGAGATCAGCCCTCCCATGCTGTGGCCGATGATGACGATGTCTTTGTGCCCGGGGTGGAGCTTGCGCATGGCATCGAGTTCTTTGCGGAGGATGGCGGCCGGCAATGGATAGGGATAGCCACTGGGATAGGTAAAGGCCCAGAACTGATACTTGTCGCGGATGGCGGGATCGTAAGGCTGGACGGCATTGATGGCAGCGGTGTTCTCAAAGCGCGAGGGATCACAGCTGTCAAGAATTGTTGCCTGACCCCGTAGATAACGGAGCGAGCTAATGTGTCGGCGCAGATTCGATGGCGTACAGCTGCCGCCTCCAAACACTCAGCCAATCAGGCTGGCCGGAATGGATCACAGCTGTCAAGAATTGTTGCCTGACCCCGTAGATAACCAGGCGTTGGTGAGGCTGGAGTGCACAAATCCGGTTCCCCAGTACGCGTCTGCGAACAGGAGTGCGCGCAGGACGACGGATCAGCGGCCGACCCCGGCCAGGGCAACTTCCGTTTCGGTAAGCGCACGCTCCGTTGTGGCTTTGCGCGGGCGTGCGAAGTCGTCTTTGAACTTCGCAACGAAACTTTGCGTCGGCCATGCGCAGGCTTCGCCAAACGCGCAGATTGTGCGCCCAGCGATGTTGTCGGCCACGCTCCTAAGAATATCCGCATCGTCCGGCAGGCCCTCGCCCCGCTGGATGCGGTCGGTGATTTTCTTCATCCATAACGATCCCTCGCGGCAGGGTGTGCACTGACCACAACTTTCGTGCGCGTAAAACTCGTTGATGTTGTTGAGCACCCACGACATGTCGCGAGAGTCATCCATGACAATGATGCCACCCGAACCCGCCATGGATCCTGCGGCAGCGAGCGTATCGAAATCGAGCGGGAGATCGAAAAATCCCATGTCGCTTTCTATCATGGAACCGTCGGCGCTTTTGCTTTTGATTTTGAATCGCTCATCTGTGCGTAGCACTTTTGCGGAGCTTCCGCCGGGGATGACGGCTTTGAATGACCGTCCGTCCCTCGGTCCGCCGCACACGTCGTTGAGCAATTCGCCGAATGTCATTGAGCCCAGCTCGATTTCGTAGTAACCGGGGCGTTTTACGTCGCCGCTGACGCACGCAATCCGTGTGCCGGTGTTGTTGGGCACCCCGATTTTCGCGTATTCCGCGCCACCCATGCGCACGATGTGTTTTACATGGCAGAGTGTCTCCACGTTGTTGACGATCGTGGGGTTTTGGTACAGCCCCAAGGCGGCGGGGAAATAGGGCGGTTTGATGCGCGGATAGGCGCGCTTGCCTTCCAGCGACTCGATCAGCCCGGTCTCTTCTCCGCAGATGTAGGCGCCCGCACCGCGGTGGATGAAAATGTCGAGATCGAATCCGGTATTAAGAATGTTGTTGCCGAGAAAGCCCTTTTCACGGGCCTCGACCAGCGCACGATCAAGAATTTTCGCAGCTTCCGGGAATTCGCCGCGGATATAGATATACGCCAGCCGGGCATTCACGGCGTAGCATGAGATGATCATGCCTTCAAGCAGTTGATGAGGATCCTGATGAAGGATGTATCGATCCTTGAATGTGCCGGGTTCAGATTCGTCAGCGTTGCAAATTAAATAAACCGGACGTTTTTCGTCGGGTCTGATGAAGCCCCACTTGACACCGCACGGGAATCCCGCACCACCACGTCCCCGCAAGCCGGAAGCTTTGACTTCCGCCACCAGCTCGCTGGGTTTCATGGAAAACGCTTTACGAAGGTCTTCGTAGCCGCCGTCCGCGATGTATGCGGCGATGTCGTTCGACCAACCTTCGCGGTCGACGTTGCGGAAGATCATGCGCCGCTCGCGGGGGTGCGGCGCCTTGGTGTAGCGGATGGCTGCGGTATCGGACATGACGTGGGATGGTGAGCGCTTTAAGCAGGTGAGAATGGTACGCTAGCGGCAGCGCTCAAGGATTTCTCCGGCTTTATCCGGCGTGATGTTTTCGTAGAAGACGTCATTGACCATGCAGATCGGCGCGGTGCCGCAGCTCGCAAGACATTCGACAAATTCGATGCTGACGCGTCCGTCAGCGCTGACGCGGATTGGCGGTTCGTGGCCGGCTGGAGGGTGCGATCCGTTAGCATGGTCTGAGGAATCCGCGTGCCCGTTGAGGTCATGGCCATGGCCTGCCGGGGCGTTCAGATCGATCGCGGCAAGTTGCGCAAGGCGATCGCGCAATTCGTAACTTCCGGCCATGGCGCACGACAGGGTGCGGCAAATGCGAATGTGGAATGTCCCCACCGGGTGTTGGCGGAACATGGGATAGAACGTGACGAGCTCCAGGACATTGATCGGTTGAAGACCGAGTTTGTCCGCAATCCATGAGATGGCTTGGGGACTGATGAATCCGTAATGCTCCTGAAACAAATGCAAGAGCGGAAGGGTTGCGCTGCGTTTGGACACCGGATAACGCGCGATGGCCTCGTCGATTTGGGTGGCGAGTTCTGCTGGGATGTTCATCCTTTCTCTTGAGCGTAAGGAAGCGGGGCAGAGGGGCAAGGCGCTTTTGTGAAAAAAATCACAAGATGACCGATTAGCTAACGGTGAAGGATTCCTGAGATGGAGAAAGGATGGCGGTCGCAGACCTCACAAATCCCGAGGAAGCTTGAAGACGCGACCCATTGTCCAGAAGTCATAGGCCAAATCCAAAGTTGCAGCGCCACGGTTTCCAGCCGGAAACAACCTCTGCGGTTGTGTCACCTTGGCGCGTTTCAAGCGGCCTGGGGTCTGACCCCGGAAAAAGTACAGCCCCCCGCGCACGCGGCGCGAAGGGCTGCTGTTCCCCCCAGAACAATCTTTCAATGGTCGTAACGTACGCAGCGGCCTAGCGGATGCAAAGATTTTTTTCAGGCATTTTTTAGGCGGGCATCGCCGTTCTTCAGGCGACTGCGCAAAGTGAAGGTCCGCATCGAAGCGGTCAGTTGC
>CAZZCL010000126.1:0-5589 GCA_964652295.1 uncultured Chthoniobacterales bacterium | reverse complement strand
GGCCCTGTTCTACAGAATCTGTTTCGTAGCGTTTCTTCCTGTGGGCTGTCTCAGCCCATCGGGGGGGATCGCCCCTTTCAAAAAAAATCTTTCTTCCCGCAAAAAAAGCTCGCCATGCCACGCGGCTTTCTTCATAATTCGTAGCGTTTGCAGGGCGGCCACACCCCAAAAACCCCGAAGACCGCTCCGAACTGACGTAACTGCGTTGTAACAGAACGGCTTCAGCCACCCTCAAAAAACCTCCAATGAGCCGTCTGTTGCGTCGTGCGACGCCCGGGTTGTCCCTGGCGTTCGCCGCCATTCTGCCCCTGCTGCTCTTTCCGCCGCCGCCCCTCCATGCCATCGATCTCGATGGCAACGGCATCAGCGACGTTTACCAAGCGCTTTATCCGCTGCCGCCCGGCAAAGCCTACGACGACGACCCGGCCACCGGCGATCTGTGCGATCCGGTTCGCGAAGATATTGTCGTCGGGCCGTATACAAACCGCCAGAAAGCCCTTCTCGGCGTTCCACCCACGGCCGGGTTGCCCATGCCGTTGTCCATCGAGGCCGATATCCCCGGCAATCGCGTGCTGCTCACGTTCCCCACCGTTGCCGGAAAGCAATACCAGATTCTTCGCGGGGAGATCGTCGATCTTCCATCCGGCCAAGAGCAAACCGTTGAAACCTGCGAGGGTCCCGTCACATACTTCAAGCGGTTGGAACCCACTGCAGTGGGAGCTGTGATTTACGGCAGTGGCAGCGTGGAGCAAATCGCCATCCCCGGACTGCCCCTTGCGGGTCAGGCGTTGCTCTATTCTTATACTTGCCTTGGCGATTACGACGCCGATGGCGACCGGCTCAACGCATGGGAAGAACGCCAACTGGGCACAAGTGACAGCACAAGGGATTCCGACAACGATCTGCTTCCCGACGATTACGAATTTCTCACCCCGGGCATGGACCCTCTGAATCCCGATGTCAACGCAGACGGCATCCCCGATGGCGCGGAGGATTCCGATGGCGATTTCGACAATAATGCCACCGAAATTCTCAACGGCACCGATCCTCTGGACGGAACCGATTACACCGATGCTGACGGCGATCGAATGGGCGACGGGTTCGAAACCCTGCACTGGGGCTCGCCCGATGCCACTAACGACCCCGGCGGCAACGAGGACGGCGATCCGTTGGTCAATGCCGATGAATTCGCGCTGCGCACCAATCCGACCATAGCAATGACCTACGGCGTCCACAAAGACGGCCATGCCGACCAGGACGGGGATGCGGTGATCGACATCTGGGAACTTGAAGACAACACCGACCCGTTCACATGGGATGCCGATATCCGCACCAATTACGTCTGCGTCACAATGCGCATCGAGCGCAAGGCGTCATGGGGCGGTGTGCCAATACCCCCGGGCTACAGCGAGCAACAGGCTTATCAGGAACTGATGCGCGGCACAAAGTTTACCATCCGCGCCAAAAACTACGAGACAGCCGATCAAGCCACGACCACCTCTGGCATTGGACTGAAGCGCGGCGTCATCAATGTCTTGAGCACAGATTCCACGCCGATACGGAGCCAGGGTGACGGCTACTATTACGCATACCAATTGATGTTCATGCGCAAGAACGTGGAGTATGACGTGAAACTCACCACAACCAATGAGAATCTGCCATTTGTCAGCGCCCGCATTCATTGGACGCCCATCGGGACCGGTTTTCCCTACTCCACGCTCAACGAGGACGAACCCGAAAACCGGCTTGTGTTTCAGGAGGTCGACGATGTTCAATGGTATCGCACAGGAGACACCGGAACCGCGGTGATCCCGGTTGAGGAACTCGAACCCGACCCGGACCCGCACAACACCGTCTTTACCCTGAAAGGCCCCAGCTCCGCCATTAACGGTCCCGGCGGCGCTGCCACCAACCGCTCGACGGGCACAGCGCTCCTCCTGCCTTTTGAATTAATCACGCGTGACTCGAAGACTGGCAAAGAAAAACCTGTTGATTTCAGCACGAGTCCGCCGTCGCATCCCGTGCCTCAAGTCGATCTAGAAGTTACAAACACTCAGCTGAACGGTCGAGAACTGACCATCGAATTGTCCGGCCAGGTTTGGGACGCTCTGTCTGAAGTCGCGGATCAAGCGTCGAATCGAGTGCAGAACGTCCTCATCAAAGTCAACGGGCAAACTGTCAAGACCCTGCCCTTGGCGGCTACGGGGGGCGGTCAAGCCCCTTGGACAGTTTGCACATTCAAGCCAACCTTCCAAACCTCGATCACCATTCCCGAAACAGACGGGGACTGCATTCAAATTCGCGCTGAGACATCCGAGAATGCCGCTGGAAACAAGGGCTGGCGCGAAGTGGCCGTCACACTTGGCTGGGAGGATTTCGCATACTCCGACCCTCCGAACCTCGATGCGATTCGCAACGGCCTCCACATCGCGTTTGACGGCGCTACCGATCCGGATGCGATCGACACCTTGCGCGTTTACTTCGGTGATCGCGGTCCCGAGCCCGGCGACGCAGTTCTTGCTGAGACGGGAATCAACACCCTTGTCTTCAGCGGCTCTATGGTTGTGGAAGGCAACTCGGTTAACTGCGAAGTTAGCACATCAGGAAATATCGTCGCCAATCCTCAGAGTCGTGAAGGGCTCGCGGCGACAGCGCAGTATGGGGCGACTCAAGCGACAGGCGTGTGGCAGGAAACCGCACTGAACTCCAACGTCTTCATTCTAGACACCACGCAACTGCCGCCGCGCCCGGCACGCAAAGTCTTTGCGACAACTCAGGTGGTTGGCGCGTCAAAAGCGGGATGGTTCCAGCCAATGCTTTGGCGCAGCGAACTCCCCGAAGAACTGGCCGAGAGCGACGCCTTCAAGCTCAAGGTCAACGACATCGAGCAGACGTTGAAGGGGTTCACCTACAGCCCCAAGAAATACTATGTCGTCAAGAACGGTGGTGACAATCGTCCACAGCTTTACGCAATCACAGCCGAGAGCTTGCCCGAAGCGCTCGCGCTGAATCCGCCCGACTTCGACCTAAGTCCGGGAGGTGAGCCCGTGAGTTATACGCTTCAAATCGGCGACGGAATGGAGCCGGTTGAAATGGGAACCATAAGCTACTTCGAGGATGACTTCGGAAGCTTCAACCCGATGGATCGGCAACAGGAAGACCTGACGGAATCCACTTTGCTGACCTTTTTCCGCCTCCTTTACAAGGAAGACGGTTTGAAACTGCTGGGCTGGTTCCAAGAGAGCGGCGGCACGCTGGAAATCGTAGAAACTGGATCCATCTTGAACCTTTGGTCCAAGAAGCTCGACGTCAAATACCCCGATCCGCAAACCGGGAAAATCAAGATTAGTATCGACAAGCAGGTAAATCCGATCCAAGGCGCTCAACTGCTCTGGCAAGGGTTGCAACAATCGTTGCCGCTTCATCCGTTTAAGGAAGTCATCATCACCAAAGCGACTTCCGGCGAAACCTATAACGACCTCACCTTTTCGTATGAAACGATGAAGGCGATGAACCGGCAAATTCAACAGCAAGCGGCGCAAGTTGCGATTGACGCCACAAACCTCTATTTGAGCGGAATCGGGATCGTCAGCGAAGGTGCTGACTGGGTGATTACCATCCACGAGGTCTCCCAAGGAAATAACGCAGCTCTCGTTAGCGTCCTTCCCTTCGTCGCTGCTGGAACTGTTGTCATTATCAAGGATCATCTCGGAAATGTCATTGGCGAGATCGGCGAAGAAGTCGCTAGCGTGCTTCGTGGCATCTTCGTGCCAGGAGGCGCGAACATCGCAACAGCGCGAGCAAGACTCCGTGCAATGGACGACATCGAATTCTTGGTGGCGAACAGCTCGGCCCCGCCCGCTATCATCGAGGCATACGTCGACGCTGCTAGGCTGCCTATCATTGACCCAAAGACCTGCCGCGAATTTCTCAGAGAGCAGCTCGCTCCTCGTCCGGCCACGATGGTGAACCCTCAAGCCCATCATGACTTACCCGTGATGCATCAACGATTCTTCCTTTCTCGCGGATTGGATATTAATAAGAAAGATTATGGAAGATGGGTTGAGGGAGTGCCCCCTGGGTTACATCAGAAATGGACTCCGGCCTTCAATCGCGAATGGGGAGAGTGGATCGCAGCCAATCCACACGCAACCCAAGCCGATGTGCTACAGAAGATGAATCAAATGCGGGCAGATCCACGATTTCAATAAGTTCATGAAAATAGGTGATGAAAATTGGGAGCAAGTGCTGCGAGATGAAGGGAAGAAAATTTGCCCTTCTTTCTGGAGTGCTTTCGAGCCAGTGTCAGATGCTGAGATTGAAGAGTGTGAAAGAATCTTGTCGCGAACGTTCCCTAACGATTATCGCGCTTTTCTGCAGCAAATCGGGTCCGGTCAGTGCCCTGAGCCCTATGATCTTCGGTTTTACTCTCCCCGAGAAATTGTAGCAGGTGCGCTCGGTCCGGTGTGGATGCTGTCGGAAGACGCCACCGCCATAGACGATGCTAGGCTTCTGGAAGCTTATATTAAGCGCGATGAGGGGATTCTCGTGTGGTCAGATTCGATTGTTCGCCATCCGTTCGACCTAGTTCAGATTGGATCAGATGGACGTGGATGTTATCTACAACTGAATTGTCCGGCGCATCCTACTGCAAGCCTAGGATTTTTAAAGGTGACGCCCGAAATGACTTACGAAGACGCAGCAGCATCGTTTTCTGACGGCCTGATCGATCTTTTGCATCAATTTCGCTCGCTCAATCGTGACCTCGGGATTTGAACGAAAACATCCTTTTCGATACGCCCTCTCATGAATCCAATCGGCAGTCCGATAATAATTGGAACCCAAGGGTGGGAGGCGGAGCTTGAAGCGGCGACATCCGGCCTCGTCAAAGACCTTTGGGCAGGCTTCACCCCGGTCAGCCCTGATGATATCGCCTCCCTTGAAGCGGCGATTAAGCGGACGCTGCCCGCAGACTTGCGATCCTTCCTTGCCAAGATCGGGGCTGGCGATTTTCCTGATGAATTTGGCGGGGGAATCTTTAATCCCTCCGAGATCGTCGAGGGCTGCGCGGGTCCACTGCTCATGCTCTTGGGTAGCAGCCCATGGGCGACGGATGAGGATCAGCGGGCGTTCTACACTTCGCGCGGCGCTTTCAACCCTAATCCTGTCAAATTCGTGAGCGGAATTACTTACTACAATGGCGTTGATCTTCTCGATCTAGTTCAGGTGGGCTACGATGGGATGAGCTGTTATTATCAGGTGTTCTGCGAAGGGGCATCAAGTGGCACCGGCTTTTGCAGAATCACGCCCGAGCAAACGTTGGGAGATAGATGCGTTTCGTTCTCGGAAGGGCTTCGGATGATCCTGTCTCGCTTTCACGAACTGCGTGAGTCTTAAGTTCATCGAGCACCTTCACGCTGTCGCGCGTGGCAACGAACGCCAACCCTCGTCAACTCCCGATGCACCGCACTGTCACGGGCCGTGCGGTCGCTTCGCTCCAAAGCACGTCCCGCGCCAGTGCTCCCGCCGTGGACGTTCAACGGCGCTCGGCGTCACGATGTCTGCTCGCCCCGGCTCATTCTTCGCACG
>CAZZCL010000125.1:0-5591 GCA_964652295.1 uncultured Chthoniobacterales bacterium | reverse complement strand
TTGGTTGAAACAGTCCTTGCTATTGGAGTCTTCGCCTTTGCAATTGTAAGTGTCTTAGGCGTATTGCCCACCGCGCTTTTAACTATTCAACACTCTGCACAGAACCAAGTGATGGGGGAGATTGTCTCGGGCGTGACCTCCGAACTGCGGGCTGAATCTGACGCATGGGTAAATGGGGCAACTCCATCGGGCTTTCCAAAGTATTTTGACGAAAGAGGCGCTGTGCTAGACACGCCCGCCAGTGCGATTTATCAGGTGAGTGTCCAGTCCGTTGTTTCCCCGGTGAACCTCGACGGTGGCCCGATTAATCCTTCCCTTCAGGCGGCTTCACTGCGACTATCCAACCTCAATGGGGCGGGGACGGAGCTTGATTTTCAAGTCTCCGTGCCTTCGCTCTGAGGGGGAGGTCTTCTCCCCATGGACCGTCAACCTACCATTCAAATTTGTCGGGCATCGCCAAACCAAGCGGCCTTTTCCCTGGTTGAACTCCTGCTTGTAATCGCGATCCTCGTGATCTTATTTGCACTGGCTGGTGTCGCATTCAACAATGTGGGCGAGGGTTCGGCGCTGACCGGAGCAGGGCAGACCATTCGCTCACAGCTCGCATTGGCCGCCCAGCATGCCGCTGCTCAGAATGAAGTCGTTGCCGTGCGCATCTATTCGTCGATGGAGCCGCCGCGATTGGCGATGGTGACCTCGGATGCTGGCAACGATCGCTTTCTGGGAAGAGCGGTGATTTTGCCACAATCGATAGCATTTGACACAGCATCCCAGTTTTCATCGGTGCTCGGTCTTGATGCAGTCACCGAGTCTGCTTCGGCACCCTCAGGATTGGCCGGTGAGCAGTATCGTGAAGTTCGGATTCGTCCAGACGGAAGAACCAGCCTATCGATGGCTGACGAACCGTGGACGCTTACCGTCAAAGGCCGAAATTCCCAACCGGACGGGACGAAGCCGGCACCGAATTTCATTACTGTAGTGATCGATCCGCTAACGGCTGCCACACGGGGTTTCCAGCCATGAAAAAGAAAGCCGCATTCACCTTGGTGGAACTGCTCGTGGCCATGACTGTCGTTGCCATTCTTGGTGCGTTGATCTTTCAGGTCATTTCGTTAGCAACGCAAACATGGAGCACATCGCGGGATCGCATCTCGAGTTTTCAAGATGCCCGCGTAACGTTTCAGCGGCTTCAGGCCACGCTTTCCAAAGCGGTGTTGAATTCGCGTCTGGATTACGTGGATGCGGCAGGAGATCCTCGTGCGGTCGGTGGGCTCAATTTCATACCAACCGGAGTCGCCCGGTCGTCGGATTTGCATTTTGTGAGTGGACCAGCATCCGAGCTTGTTCCCGGAGGAGGAGTGGCAAGCACTCCGGGCCACGCAGTATTTTTTCAGGCACCGCTGGGAGTTACGGACGACCCGAATTTCAGTCGCGGGCAGGAGTTGCTGAACTCGACCGGATTTTTTGTGGAATTTGGGGAGGATCAATCTCCGCTGCCATCTTTTGTGTCGGACTTGGCAGGATCGAATCTCCATCGGTTCCGGCTGAAACAATGGGTGCAGCCCGCTGAGGACAACACGATCTACGCCAGCACAGGGAGCGCGGCCCCTGCCGCGTATTTTTCCTGGTTTCAGAGTGCGCTGCCATCCGCCGCGGGGGAGGCTCCGCCGGCCGGTGCAATCCCGGCCCGCACGCTTGCCGAGGATGTCTTCGCCTTGCTCATGGTGCCGACGACATCGCCCGAGGATGCCACCACGATGGGTGGCGAAATTAGCTCGGATTTTCGGTTCGACTCGCGGGCGTGGACGAATCTGGGTGGTATGCCCATTTCTGGCAGTCTGAGCAGTTCTGACGGCAACCTCGTGCCGCGTGCAACGCTGATGCGAAACCAGCTTCCGCCCCTTGTCAAAGTGGCGCTGTTTGCCTTGGAGCGTCGGGACGCCGACCGGCTTCAACGCTTGCACGGTCAGACGGCTCCGCCCGAGCTGGCGATTCCATCGGATTTGTTCACCGATGCGGCCAACTTCGATGACGATGTGTTGGAATTTGAGCAACGCCTGCTTGCCCAATCCCCGCCCATTCGCGCCCGCATTTTCCGCACCACCATCCCCATCTCCGCCGCTCAATGGATAAACAACTAAGCCCTCCGTATTCATCAAAGCCTCGCGGTTTCGCCTTGGTTATCGTGCTTTCCGCGCTGGTGCTCATCCTCGGCATCACCGTGGGATTGCTGAGCCTCGCGGGCACCGAACGCCGCTCCGCCTCGCTGTACGCGGATTCCAGCGACGCGCTCCGAGAGGTGGACCGGATTCTGGATATTGTCCAATCCCAGATCAACGCGGCAACGATGGAGGGCACGTTTGCCAATCCGGTCTCCTGGGCTTCCCAACCGGGCATGATCCGCACCTTCGAAGGAGCCGGGCCGCGGAATATTTATAAACTTTACTCATGGTCCGACATGACCCGTCCCGCCACCGGCTTCACCTCCGATACCATCCCGGATGACTGGGCGGCGCAGCCTTCGGTCTTCACCGATCTCAATGAACCCGTGAACGGCGTCTATCCGATTTTAGATCCAGCCGTGGTCGTGAATGGTCTGAGCGTGACCGCCGCACCGGGCGCAACCGCCAACCAGCCTGCGCCCATGCCCGTGCAATGGCTCTACGTGCTCAAAGATGGCTCGCTCGTGACCGGGGCGGCCAGCGATGCCGATGCCGATGCCGATGTCGCCGGAGCGGACCGGGGAGATCGAGAAATCGTCGCCCGCATCGCGTTCTGGACCGATGACGAAACCAGCAAGGTGAATATCAATACCGCATCCGAAGGCCTGCACTGGGATGCTCCCCGCGCCGAGGGCGGACGCGAGCGCGACATGGGGCGATTTCAGCCCGTTCGCTTCGAGGTGCAGCGCTTCCCCGGGCATCCCGCCGGGGTTTCCCTGAGCGAGGTCTTTCCGGCATCGGATTTTGAACTCGCCGACTACTCGCAGACGGACTTCTCCCCTCGCTTGTCGACCGATTTGCAAGACCGCGCCAGTGCCATAGCCTCCCTGAGCCCAAGAGTTCAATTTGGCGGCAGCCTCGCCGCGCTCGGGGCGACCTCGAATCCCTCGCTCGTCGAAGATCCCATCGTACAAGGCGCATCTACCCTGGCTGGCACCCGCCAGATTGTCGCGCCAGACTCGGGCCGCCTCTACGCCACGGTGGACGAACTCCTGTTTTCCCCGACACGGGATTCTCAGCACGCCGATCTCTCGCTGGCCGATGCCCAAACAGCCACCGAAGAAGTTGCCGCCCGGTCATTCGTGCTCACCTCCCATAGCGTTGCCCCGGAAACCACTCTCTTCGACACCCCTAAAGTCAGCCTCTGGCCCATTCGCGCCTCCGCGAACTTGAATGCCGCTCCCTCCTTGACCAACCGGGCGGACGCTTACGATAAAATGCTCGCCATCGCTTCCTCCCTCCCCGGCTCAGGCGGTGTGCGGATGCCGTTTTACTTCCAACGGGAAGACCAGCTTGCCAACAACGAACTCTCCGCCATCGCCCGCAACGAAGAAATTTACAACTACCTGAAAACCCTCACGGGAAAACAACCGCCCGGATTCGCCCAGTCGATTCAAGCTGCCCTCGGCGGAGCACCCAACCGCAACTCCCTTCTCGTCCAAGCCTTCGACATGATCCGCGCCGGGGTAAATTTGACGGAGGGAGGACTGGTGGAGTTTTCCGGCAATGACAACACGGTGAAAAGCTTTGCTTACCCTGGAAACATTCAGCAAGGTTGGAACAACAACGATCCAGTGGGTCATGTGCAAAGAACGATTCACGACGATGCCCGCGGATTGGGAACGACCCCTTACTTTACCCGCATCGGTGTAGGAATTTATTGCGAAAAAATCGAATTGCTCAACGCCTCCGGCGATCCAATTTCAGGCAATGAAACTCCAGAAGAACTGCGTTATACATTGCGGCCCGCGATTCTCGTCGAAGCGTTTAGCCCAATGCTCGGGTGGGGACCGCGCAAACAGTTTAAGATAAGCGTGCAGGTGGATTCGGCCACCGGTTTCGATATTTCGGCCGTTGATCCCGGAGCAGGAAGCGGCTCTTGGGTTACCAGCGTTGTTGATAACAGTGCCGCGCGCGCAATGCAGAGCAACAGTCCAGCGATGGGAGCAGGAAATGAAACCTCAGCATTCACATCGCCTCATCTGTTTCTTATTAGGCCAGTATCTGCTGGGACTGCTGAGAAGATCGAGGATGGCCTTTGGGGAAACGAAATCGTGCTAAAGTATCCGATGCCCACCAGCGGGGATCCGCCAGTGCCTGTCGCAGGCAATATCACCGAATTGCTGGACAACATCCAAGCTGATGGCCCGGCCAGCTGGGCGCACGATCTGACCATGACCGCCGGATCGCTGGAGCTTTCTCTTTTGGACGATGACGGGAACGTCTACCAAACCGCTTCAGTCTCATTCGACGCCACTCCTGAGTTGATGGTGCCCCACTTTGGGGAGGATATCTCTAAAGAATCCAACCGTGATTTGCTCATTGATCAATCTGACTCCAACACGGCAACTCACGCCTTCGAAAAGCGCCACCTCGCGGTCGCTACCCGGCAGGTTGGTGCGTTCATCGCCAATGCCGGAGACATTGTCACGGCAAAAGAGATCGCTGCCTCTGGACGGTTCGGAGGGGACTGGCGCCTCGCCGCACTCGAGACCGACCTCGACGAGAATGACTTTGAATACCCAAAGGACACAACAGGAACCGAAATGCGCCGTCATGCCTTCAGCAGAGGGCTCGATTCGGTCTCGGCCCGTGCAACAGGAGACTCAGCCCTACCGCTAGCCGGGGAAGACATGCCCGCACACGCTGTTTCCGGTAAGCTCGAGCAGGCTGCAGCCTGGGGAATGTATCGTGCGCTGGCGACAAAAGTAGACGGTGTGGGCGGCGCAAAGGACTACGCTCTGGACCGGGTGTCCCAAGCAATCGGCAGCTTCGTTCCAGCACCTGTGGAGGGCGGAGTTGGCAATGTGCTAACGTCAGGCGATCAGTATCGTGACAGCTATTTCAATGAATGGTCCTCCAACCAAGGAAGTAATCAATTTCCTCTCACCGCACAGACTCAACTGACTTTTTCCCCGAATCGTCAGGTTTATTCTTCGATGCAAATGTTCGGAGGCCTCATGCGTCGCGCTGCAACCAACAATCCGTGGGAGACGCTGCTCTTTTCGGCGAACCCCGCTGGCTCTCATCCCGGCAGCGAAGACCATCTCTTCGCTGACCTCTTCTGGATGCCCATAGTCGATCCCTACCCGATCAGCGAGACATTTTCCACGGCCGGCAAGGTAAACCTCAATGCCACACTGGAGCCGTTTACCAATATCAGGCGCGAGACCGCCCTACGTGCCGCATTGAAGGCCATCGGCATCCCGGTGATCGATGGTTCGCTTACTACTAATAGTGCAACAGTTTCAGATATCAGGAATTACACCTTCGCCGGTCCGGGTTGGCCAGGAGGAGGAAGAACGGAGCCAACGTTCCTCAACACCGGCTGGACACGCGGTCTGGACCTCGATGCGACTCTCGAGGGCA
>CAZZCL010000124.1:0-5830 GCA_964652295.1 uncultured Chthoniobacterales bacterium | reverse complement strand
CATGTGGTTAGCGTAGATGTTGTGGCGCCGCCCCAGGTGCATCTCTCGGCGGCCGCCAGTGGGGAACCCATTGCGGTGGGAGACGTCGTGCCGCTTGAGGTTGGAATCAGTAGCAGCGCCAGCGCCGCGGATGCGATCGAGCGTGTCGAATTCTATGTCGACGGCGAACTGATCGGCGTTGCCGAGGGCGGAAAGTTAACACTCGACTGGGTTCCCGCGACTTCGGGGGAGGTAACGGTCTTTGCACGCGTGCTGAGTTCGTTGGGTTACGAAGCCGATACGGCGGCCCTAACGTTCAATGTGGGTACACGGCCAGTTGTGGTTCTGAACTCGCCAGTCGGCGGCCAGCAGCTTTCCGCGCCGGTCCTGGTGCGCGCAAGCGCTTCCGACGAAGAGGGCGCAATTGCATCGATTCAGATCATTGCCAACGGGGAATCGATCGGGAAGGAGTTGGCCGACGCGATTGAAATCCAGTGGGATGCGCCTCACGGTTGGCATAGCCTTACCGCCGTGGCTGTGAACGGTGATGGTTTCCAAGCCGTCTCCACTCCAGTGGATATTTTTGTTGAGCGAACTGAAGATCCAGAACTGCCCGCGCCAAATGCTCCCAAAGCGCAAGTTGCAACAGAGAACGATACAAGCGAGATACTTGTCTCTTGGAATGCAGAGAAGCTTCCGGATGGATCGCGTCTTCTCCTGGAGTTTCGTTCGAGCGGAAATGATGTGTGGCAAGAGGCCGCGGTTGTGCCTTCGCAAGGCGGCAGGTATCTCGTGTCGGGCTTGGATGCTGATTCCGTCTACTCTTTCCGTCTCGCGTTGCTGGACGAGGACGGGCAGCGTTCTCCGTATTCCGCGGAAGTAGTCGGAGTGACGCAACCAAATTTGTCCGCGTACGTAATTCTGGACTTGGGAGCCAAACTTCGAAAGGCGGGATTATTCGCTCACAGTTTGACGGATCGCATGAAGATCGCCCAGTCCGGTGGAGGGCAAATTCTGCCGCCACCCACTATTTACGCAGGGGTGCGGGCAATCGGTGTGAATAACGCATTTGAGGTGCTGCTTGAAATTGCCCCGTTCCATTACGTCGTCTGGAATCTTGGAAGTGAAACGTACCGTGAACTGAAGGTTAACCAGGAAGATCGCGTGTTTTGTGCAAATCGCCTCGCTGAGGATGGTTCCGTTCTTGGCTTTATTCTAAAGGCCGAGGAAATTAGCACGCCTGCCGGCGACTCGCGCTGGCGGACCATCGATGTTGTGGCTGCCGAGTGGCCAAGATCTCATAGCAACCCTAAAGAGATCGTAGATCGGCCTGAAAATTATGTGTACCCTTCAGACCATGATCCCTTAAAGTCGATGCACGTTGCAGAGAACGGCTATTGGCACAGCAATCCCCCCGTGTATGTTCCGGGTATGGGTGATGAGGAGTTTCTTGCTCCCATGAAAATCTCGATTAGCTACTTTTCGATTGTCGGCAGGTCGGGTTTTTATCAGCCGGAAACCATCCGGCACTCTGAGTTTCATCTCGCAGACGGTGAGCCGCAGGAAACGATATATCACACGCATCGAAGCATGCTGTTCGCCAAGTCGGCGGCTGGAGCCCTGGTCGGCACGAGTTCAGGGCGCGCTTTTGACCTGCGCAACGCCGATCCTGATACACATCCGGACGAACCGGTCGACCATGATGGCTTGGGCTTTTTTGCGGCCGGAGCCGCCTCCGTGTGGACCTCTGAGGACTCTCGATGGCAATGGACCAGCCTCGGAGGACTTGCTACTCGGACTGAGTATCTGCCTGGGGGGGAGTTTGGAAGCAAAGCACACCGCCTGGAGTCCGAGCTGCAAAACGAAGCTCTCTTTCGTGACATCAACTCAGAAGGTACGGCCGTAGGCGAGGCGGCCATCGGATCAGGCGAGGGACTGAGTGCGCCCATTCTCGGGCGGCTCGGCCAAGCGTGGAGCGCCGAAGAAGGCAGCGCGCTTGAAGAATTGCCGCTCGAAGGGTATCGGTCAGGGTCAGCCATGGCAATCAATGAGAACGGGCTTGCGGTCGGCTATGCCTCGCACTCTGCGGATGGCGGGTTTGACTCCCTTGAGCTTCAGGCGATGGCTTGGACAATTGAGCCAAGCGTTGGGCATGGCGATGAAGACTCCATCCAAGTCGAACTTCTGCAGAGCCTGCCGCTGACTGATGATCAATATCCCAACGGATATAGTCACGCAAATGATGTCAACGATTACGGGCAGGTCGTTGGAACGTCCAAGGAGTACCGCACGTGGACTTTCGCGGCGGAACGCGCCAATCGGGCCGTGTTGTGGGAGCGCGACGAGAGAACCGGGGACTTCGTGCCCCGTCGGCTTGATGGCGTTGTCCCTGTGGTTCAACCTGAGGATTCTGAACCATACAACGAATGGGATCTAAATGAAGCAGTAGCTATCAATGACTTCGGTGTCATCACGGGCTCAGGCGTCCACTATTCCCACACTGCGACCGAGAATGTAACCTACATCGACAGCGAGGAAACCGCTTTCGTCCTCCTGCCTGTTGATATGGCAGTTGATGCCAACCGGGACGGATTCATTAAGTTTGCCGGAAACTTCACTGATCCATCGGTTAGCGGAAAGCCGACCGACAAGACCGAAGAGGTGAAACCTTTCGGGTTCTGGCTCAACGATGACGATGACCGTAACGATAAGGACGCGGTGGATTCCTCGCACAAGGACAGCGACGACGGAACCATCAACAGCCGCCGCGACCTGGAAGACTTCTCCCCACTCAACATTTTCGTTGGCGGGCTTCACGAGGCAATCGCGGCAGGGCAGATCAAAGTTGGCCTAAAATGGAAGAACACGGGTAGCACCAGCCCTCGGGTGAAGGTCTGGAGAAACAAATCCCCCAACGGAAGCAGCGAATACCTGACCAATGATGATGTTGCGCAAGAGCACATGGCTTTGGGGAATCCCGGCGATGTTCAGGGAACCAACCCCTATATTATCCCGGCCCAATTTTGGACAGACTCGGGATTGAGCGAAAGCCAGCCAAACGGCTATCTCCTCTTTGAGGCAGTCAGCGAAGGCAAGGGGCAACTTTGCATCACGCTTCACAAAGAAGACGGCAGCGAGATCGGCGAAGGTCCGGGGGTCTGGCTGGACTTGAAGAATGTCAAGAAGATGTATGTCCGCGCCAAGGGCACACCGGAGAATGGCATTGATGCCCCGTTTGAGAGCTACTTCAGCCAGCCGAATCCACCGCCGACCGGATACGTGGACGACCCCAACGGCCATCCCTTCCAACAGCCGCACGACGAAGCCGATTCGCTCATCGTTCTAGTTCATGGAATCCACGCTCCGTTCACCGCCTCACCGGATGCATACAAGGGGAACATCGTGGCAGCAGAAATCGTCTTCAAACGCCTCTGGCACCAAGGATTCAAGGGCCGATTCGCCTTCTACAAATGGCCCGCGTTAAATCCGGCCGGATTCGGCAGCACGGGATTCAGATTTAACGAGAGTGAATACAGAGCATGGAAATACGGGCGTGGCTTGGCGCTGTTCGTCAACTCGATTAACAAATCCTCCAAGAATCTCTTTTCCCACAGCCAAGGCAACATCGTCTGCGGAGCGGCGCTGACCGATTACGGGTTAAGCGTTGACAACTACGTCCTAACCCAGGCCGCCGTTCCCGCCGGTTGCTACGACACGAGCGGAGACCAAAGCGATCCGATCAGCATCAACGGCTATGCACGGTTCTGGAATAAGGAGGCCAGCAAGCCCACTCCCGATTTTGCCTCCGATCTTGGCTATCGTGGCTACCTCCAAAACCTTAGCGTCTCGGGGAACGTGAGGAACTTCCACAACCAATTTGACTACGCGCTTGCGACCGGAACGAGCCTGCTCGGCTTGCTTGAGACGCACTGGGAGGCAAATCAGGACTCCTACAAACCAGACGATTCGCTTTCGAATCAGAACTACTACACTTACCTTTCGGCAAACCCGCCAGGACAACGCGGTTACCTCGGCGATGCGTTTTTCGTTGGTCGCTTCGTTACTGATCCTTACGAGTCGATGTCGATGATTGCGCGGCCTCGCTCGAAAGCAGTCGGGGCCTTGGGAGCCACTCGGGGACAAATCGGCAGCGATTTTGATCTTTCCGCTTTTCGTGACCGCGCTGGCCAGCAAGTCTTTACCCGATCAAGTGATGATCATGGAGCGCAAGTTGGACGGCGCATCCAAGAAGTGTGGGATTATTACACCGAGCTTGGGGATGCGTTTGGCGTGCTCCCCCCACGATGATGAAACGGTCACGATTATTTCAGTTTGCTGTCGCCCTGACGCTTGTCGGTTTGGTTTTATGGATATGGCTTGCGGTATTCGCTCCACAGCAAAGGAAGGACGATAAGGTTGCGGGTGCGCCAGCTAAATCACCTCCCTTACCAACAAAACATCAGGCCGGGTCCAGTCCTCGGCCCAGCCCAACCCCGGACCTATCTATCTACAAGACCGATCCGAAATGGATTTGGTGGAACGAGCAAATGGAACGGGATCGATTCTTTGAATGGAAGATGCCGATCAGCTTTTACGGCAAGGTGGTTGACCAAAATGACCAACCCTTGGAGGGCGTCAAAGTTATTTTCCAATGGACTGATATGTCAGCCAAAGGAACGAGTGAGAAAACTGTGTATTCAGATATGGCTGGACGCTTTGATCTGACCGGCGTTTCGGGAAAAAACTTGGGAGTCATTCAGGTTTATAAAGATGGCTATTACCGTATGAACAAAGGGGTGCAGGTCGGCTTTGAATACGCTGCGTTCTTCGAGCCGACATTCCACCAACCTGACTCCAACAATCCGGTGTTGTTCCGTTTGAGAAAGGCTGGAGAAATCCCCAGCGAATTGATAGTCCGGGAATCCCTCATTGGTCTGCCTGCAAACGGGGCACCGCAAACAATCGATTTGCGGACCGGAAGCAAAGTTGCGGCGGGTGATGTGAGAATTAGCGTTACGAGGGGAGAACCGAACGAGGCCAAGCGCTACGATTGGAGTATTCAAATCGAAGGAGCTAACGGGTCGGGTCTCATCGAGTCGGAAGACGAGTTTATGTTTGAAGCCCCAGAGGAAGGCTACCTGCCAGAATACAGCTACCGATTTGATGCTGGCTCTCCTGACTGGCAGGGCGAGGTGCGTAAGAATTACTACGTGCGCTCGGGCAATGGCACTGATTACGCAAGGCTTGAAATCAAGTTCATGCCTCGATACCAGCAGAATGCTGCTGCCCGCATCCGCTTTTTTGTGAACCCGACCGGTTCCCGAAATCTCGAATACCAACCAAACAAGGTACTTCCGCGATAGAGGCTTCAAGTCTCCCAGCCGTCAACTTGCAGCAACGTCGGTGCGCTGCCGCGAGTAGCGACGAACGCCAACCCTCCGTCAATTCCCGATGCACCGCACTGTCACGGGCCGTCCTGTCGCTTTGCTCCAAAGCAGGTCCCGCGCCAGTGTGGGCCGCATGAGGACGGGTCAAACAACCTTGCAATCCGCTGAGAACTGCGTAGGGCTTGGAGTATGCGGCTGGCACGGCTCAAGATTCGGGATGGGGAAGGGGTGTATCACTGCATGAGCCGGGTTGTGGAGAGGCAGTTCATTTTCAAGACGACGGAGGGAGGCTCCCCTGAAGCCGATATGTTCGTCGGCTTGATGCGTGGACTTGAGGTGTTTACCGGGGTGCAAGTGCTCACTTACTGCCTGATGAGCAATCATTTCCATCTTCTGGTCCGCGTGCCTCCCGGCAAACCCGAACTGACCGACGAAGAGCTTGTCGAACGCGTGCGCACGCTCAA
>CAZZCL010000123.1:0-6071 GCA_964652295.1 uncultured Chthoniobacterales bacterium | reverse complement strand
GGCATCGGACGGGATTTCACAAAGTGGGATAAAATCATCGCTCTCAGCCTCTTTGGCTGGACCATGCTTTGGGTCGGCATTTTACTCATCGGCTCCATTTGGAACTCGATTTCGCCACTGAGCGAAGAATTTTGGGCTCGCTATTGGCAAATCGTCGGCATCGGGATTCCTGTTTTTCTCTGTTTTGTCACTGCGATCTGGTTCACATGGGGTGGTTCCCGCGACATCCGCGATCTCTTTCGGCGCCTGCGCCAACAGCAGGAAAATCCGCTGGACGACGGAACCGTTGTCGAGGGACAGAATCTTTCCGAAGTCGAACAGGACAAGCTCCCAGGACAGCTGTTCCCCCCTGGTAGGATTATCAAGGGTCGGCAATGAGCCTCTTGATCTCTTTCAGTCAGGCCCAAAGCCGGCCTCAAATTCCCAGATTAAACCCTCTCAAAACAGCGAGGAGCCTTTATTTCAAGGGGTTGATCCATTTAATTCCTGGAAAACGGGCGAAGTCATGGTCGTTACTGTAGATGGTGGCCGAATGTTCTCTGGCGTGTACGGCGATCAGGGCATCGGTGCTCAGATTGCCGCCTGTGCGCGCCTCGTGAAGCAGGTCAAAAAAAACGGGCAGTGCGCGGTTGGAGAGTTGGATGATGCGCACATGCGGTGCACGGATCCAGTCTTCGATCACCTCCCGCACTTGCTCAATGCTCAAGGGATTTTGCGAAATCTGTGGATGGGTCATAATTCGGGTGAAGGCCAGGATCACAACCCAGGGAAGACCGACGGATTCGGTTCCCGCGAGTGTTGCCGACCACCAGGCATTCGCCCGCTTGTGATCGGGCGAAAGCGCATCGTGTGCGAAGATCAGTAAGTTGGCATCCGGGATTATCATTATTCAGCGATCCATCGAGGCGTTTCTGATTCCAACTGATCATAGAGTTGATTCATGCTCATTCCCTGGTAGGCGGGTTTGATGCCGACGGGGAAAGTGCGGATCTGTGGATGAGGCACTACGCCGATTGCTGATTCGGCTGACAAACCACGTCGCAAAGTCTCTTCGATCACCTTGGTCATGGGTCGCTTTTCTTTACGCGATTTTTCGCGCAACTCTTCTAAAAGACCATCACTGATGTTTAAAGTTGTTCGCATAAAACACATCTTGATGATTATTTTTAATTTGTCAAGATTTTGGCGGGTGGAATGGTGCTGCGATGTCCACATCGAAGCTACTTTCTTTTGATCCAGCACCGCTTTCATATAGCCGGGGGCGTGGGCCATGCCGGCGTGCCAGGGGGCGGCGCAGGTCATTTGCGGGGTGTGGTCGGGGATGAGGACGCCGCCGAACCGGTTCTCCCTGAGGGTGTGCACGATGCGGCGCATGTCGATGTCGCCCTCGTCCACGAACTGCTCCTGGTAGTGCGGTGCCTTGCCGGTGATATTGCGGAAATGAACGTAAGCGATGCGGTTCTGCGCGGCGTAGCGGGCGGTGGCTTCGTGCACGTCGCCAGTCGGCATTTCGGCAAGGGTGCCCAGGCAGAATTCCAGGGCGTTGGCCGGACTGGGGTTGTGATCTGCTGGCCGGTGTATTTCTGGGTAATCATCAGCTCCAGCCCGGTGGCCGTCTGCGGCATTTGCCCGAACAGTGGCGAGGTTGGTTCATTGGCCTGGAAATCCACCGGGCCGTGCTTGATTTGCAGGATGACGTTTTCGTCAAAAGTTCCGTTGAGCGGTTTGAAGTGATCGTAAGCGTAGCCGGAACGACCGCTGACGGCACCATAGACAAAAGCACGCCAGATGCAGGTGCCGCCGTGCGGAGCGAGGGCGCGGGCCAGTGCGTTTGCACCGTCGTGGTGATCGCGTCCGTAGTCGTGCGGTCCGGGTTCTCCCTCCGAATTCGCCTTAACCAAAAAGCCGCCGAAGTCGGGGATGAGCCCGTAAATTTCCACACACTTCTCCGCCCACCAAAGTTGGGCGCCGGGATCCAGCGGATCGGCCGTCTCCAGGCCGCCCGTGCGCATCGGCCTGGCGAAGTTGACCGACAACCAGACCTGCACACCCCAGTCGCGGAAAACATCGGCCACCGGCACCACATGGTGAAGCACGTCGGAATTCAATGCGCGGGGGTCGGCGTTGACGTTGTTGAGGACGACGTGGTTGATGCCGATGGATGCCAGCGCCCGGGCGTAGTCCCGAATCCGTGCCAGGTCGGTTGTGCCATGAATAAAATCAAAGAGACTCCCGCCCGCATAGCCGCGCTCGATGGCTTCGCCGGTCCTGGAGAACGTATCGTCCAGGTTGTCCCAATGGTTGAGCATCCGCCGCTCAAAGAAAGGGGCTTCGGTGGTGTTGAGCCCGTCGAGCACCTCGCCGAGGGCGAAATGACGGATCAGATGCTGTGCTGCCATCGGAAAAGGTGTCCAGAGCTTCGATCAGTTCTTTGCGGGCATTGCGAAGGACGGCATCGTCGCCGGGTCGCCACTGCTCTACGATAGTAAGGAGTCGGGCGCACTGTGCGCGGGCGCCCGGATTCTCCAACCTCTCCCATTCCAGCCACAACCCCTCTCCTGTCGATGATTTGCTCAATGCCCTATCGAAAAACTATGCGGGCGGATGCGCCTACTGGCAAAACCGCGTGGATGTTCCGTGGAACTCAAAACAAGGATCCTGCATTTCGTGGGGCCGGGTAAAATCTTTGGAGTGCGGGGCCTTGCGCCGCTTTGGATGCTCTCCAGATCGATGCGGAGACAACAAAACGTTTTCAGGCTCAACGGCAGCCGGACTCCTACCTTAAACGCTAGGAAGCACCGCACGCCAAAGACGGCTGCGGCTTCCAAGTCGCAGTTTTTGGGAGGGCGGGGACTGCGATGTGGACATCGCAGCCACCTCGATTTAGGCTTATTTTATGAGTGGTGAAGAACGCAAAAAAATGAAAGCTTGGGTGGACAACTGGAAAGTCACCGGTGAGGAACTCGATCGTCTCAAGTGGGAGGAACTGCGTGAGATGGGGGATGAGGAGTCGCTCCGGATTTTTAATCGATTGGGTTCAGGTTGGGTGGACGAATGGACACCGCCGGGGCGGGAATGTGGCTTGGTTGTGCAACAGGCGATCTTTTCTAAAGCATATGAAGCTCAACGCCGTTCTTGAAGCCGCTGCCGAAGTACAGGGTATTTTGGAGCGCGAAGGCGGCGAGTTTTGTTTTATTGGCGGGCTTGCCATCCAGCGCTGGGGAGAACCTCGCTTTACAAACGATGCTGACCTGAGCCTGCTGACACGCTTTGTTGAAGATGAGCGATGGACGGATTTCCTGCTCTCCCGTTTTGAAGCGCGCTATCCCAATGCAAAAGAATTTGCGCTGTCACGCAGGGTAGTTCTGCTGCGGGCCGCAAATGGGGTGGGAATCGACATCTCGCTCGCCGCTCTTGATTTTGAAGTCAACAGTGTGGCTCGCGCGTCCTCGTGGAACCTGCCAAACGGCTCCAGCCTCAAGACCTGTTGTGCGGAAGATTTGGTTGTCCACAAAGCATTTGCAGATCGCGATCGCGACTGGTTGGATGTCGATACCATCCTCATGCGTCAGGGGAAGAAGCTGAACACGGACCTGATTTTTCTGGAGCTTGAACCCCTCGTGGTATTGAAGGAAGCACCTGAAATTTTGCAGAAGTTGCGCCAGATGATGCGCAGGCGCGAAGTATTTTGAGTACAGAGGAGCCACGACCTCCAAGTCGCAGATTTTGAAACAACGGGGAATACTGCGATATGGACATCACAGCAACCATGGATACTATTTTGTGACACTTCACTGATTTGAGTGAGTGAGCTGCGAGGTTATTATTTGGAGAGAGCGGCTCTTGGGAGCCGGACATGTTGGAGGAAGGGGCGCATTGCCACCGGATATTTCATTCCCCCGCGTGCAGAGGCGTTGAGCCGGGTCGGCATTCATAAGTTTCATTTCCTCGGCATTGTCTTCGCCCTGCTTGTCGGGTTCATACTTGTCATCGGGTGGGCCAAGCCGCGCGAAGAACCATGGCAGATGGTCGATTACCCGGGAAGTGGACATCACGCCATGGAAGGGTGCCAAGTGGGCCAGCCTGGTTCTGCTGCTTCTGGTGGTGGGAATCTACATTGCGTTCGCCAGCTAATCGTGCATAAGCTCGATGTGAAAGCCGTTGAGCTTGTCAAAATGGCGTCGGCTGCGCGTTACCAGTGGCATGCCCAAGCGAACTTTAGTGCCAGTGAAAGTAATAGGATAATGCGCGTTGCTGATGGATTTTTTCACAGCTAAGCAACCGCAGCACCTTGTTCAAGCGTTCGTGGGCAGATGCATGATCGGCCAGCAGCCTCGCAGAGACGGGTGATGGACCTTCAAGGCCGGATTGGCCCGGATCCATCCCGGTTCTCCCCGTTCATCCACAAACGCCACACCGATTGGCATGTCGAGTTGTTCATCGGCGAGCAGGGTCATTTCCTCGCGTGCTCGGTCGGAAGCCGCAATCCATTCCTCCTTCAAGGCGAAGGGATCGAGTTTGCTGGCTTGAATTTCTTCGAGCTTCGCTGGGTCGATCCTTGCAAAACGGATCATCATTTTCAGCAGGGAGAGCGGGTTGAAACCCGGGTCTTTCCCGCAGGCGGCCCAGACGATGGCTTCGAGGGGATATCTGCGGGTGAGTTCAACGATATCCACGTAATCACGGGTCTCCATGCGGGCGGAGAGCGCCAGCGCCTTGTTGGTTGCCATGTCAAACAAATGCAGCGTCCACCCCAGAAAGTCGTCGGGCACAATCGGAAAAAACCGGAAAGCAGAGTCGTGGGCCCAGTCGAGTTCGACATCGGAATTGTCCCTGCCAACCCGGGCCTTGCGAAACGATGATGGCTTCGACCATTCTTGATTGCGTTCGATTTTTTCGACGCGGAACCCGGCGGCTTCCAGCGCAGCCACGTCTTTCTCGCTCGCCACGACCAGATCGTCCACAGCCTCATGGAAAACGTCAAAGTCGTGGGAGTAGCGTGCAGAATCCTCTCGCGCATTCAGAACGAGACCACCTGCAAAGTGGCTGGATTCCGAGCGGTTGCCGACCAGGACCGCAAGGACTTCTTTCTGGAATGGGGTTAAAGGCATTTTTTCAACTCCTTCGCCGCAGCCCAGGCGCGCTTGTCTCCGTATTCCCGCAGGTGCTCGATCACCAGAAGTGCGTCGTCCTCATATCGCACCCTGGCCTCCGGATGCCGGAACCAAAAGCACTCGGAAAATTTCCGCGTGAGTTCTGTCGCCAGTGCCACCACCTCGGGTGAGGCGGGGACGCGCCCAGGGTAGCTTACTGCCGGTTCCTTGACTCTCATTCCAGAACTGTAATCCAGAACAGTGAAATCGACAATCCGAGTTCAATCCAAGCCCCCGTTTTCTGCGCAGTTCGGGCGCTGACGTTCTCCATCATTGCGGGGTTTTGTTTTTTCTGAAGAGGAGGTAAAGGGCGGCACAAGCCAGCCAGGCGGGCAGCGCGCGATGCCACAGTGCCGGGCGAGAAACCAATCGGCAAAGATCACCCCGCCGATGGGTGCCAGAATCGTGGCGTAAAGCCCGACAAACCCGAGCAACCTGAACGCCAGAGCAGGGAAGATGGCTGTGGTAGTGGCAACACCGCCGGCCAAAAGGGTCATGCTGACACGCCAGCATTTTGGGGAGATGCCTTGGAAAGCCAGTCCGGCACGGTAGATCGTCCGGTTGGCAGTCGTCCACCCGGCAATCACGACGCAAATAATGGCTGCGACTCCGGTGCCCTGATAGGCCACAACGGGCTCGGCAATGTTCGCAACCCGACTGACCATGTCGTAGGCGAAACTGGCCACAACAGCGATCACCGCCCCCACGACCAGCACTGCAGCCACGAAGGCTGCGCTCTCAAGGAAGACCGCATCGAACGAGGGGATTGACAGATTTTGCGGCACCCCCACAGCCGTGGCCGAAACGGTGATCATCGCCCCACCAGAAAACAAAAAAGAATCCCGTTGGTCATATTGTAAATTTGCCTCTTCGCTGAATCAAGTGGGTAAGAGTTGAGGCAAGTTGAGTTTGAGGTTG
>CAZZCL010000122.1:0-6175 GCA_964652295.1 uncultured Chthoniobacterales bacterium | reverse complement strand
CGAAGGGCGCGGGTGCGCCCGAGGCAATGCGCGAGCCCTCTCGCGCTTTGGATCGATCTGACGATCAACCGAGTGGCATACAGGGTTTCGCTCTGTTTTCAAACCTCCGCGTACTGAACGAATTCCCTTTCTCCCGAAGCTACCCCCTTTATTCCACCCTTTAGCTTTGCCAATCGTCGTTGCGGCGATTCCGGCAACGAAGAAAGATTTAAGATCGTTGCAGGAACGGATTCTCCACTGTGATGCCGAGGTAATTCGTCCCGTCCGACAAATCCTCGCTGAGGATGCGTGCGCAGCCCGAGGCTTCGGCGGCGGCGACAATCAGAGAATCCCACCATGAAAGTTGATAACGACGCTGTGTGGCATAGGCGCGGTTCAGAACGGCCATGTCGAGTGCCAGAGGCATCCATGCGGCGAGGGCCTCGATGTCGTCCCAGGCTTCCTCCGGATCAAGGCCGGGCTTGAGTTTGCTGGTTACGTTGACGTAATACTCATTGAGCACTTGCACAGAAAGTCTGCCCGTGCGCTCATCCCAAAGCTGATTGAGACGCTCGATGGCGATAGCCTGTTTTGCGGGTTCCGAAGCGTCCCGCGCATAAAGCAGGATGTTTGTATCCACGAAAATGCTATCGCTCATAAAGGCTGTCCCGCTTTGGGTAGGAAGTGCCTGCAGGCTTCAAATGCTTGGGAGCTTTGGCTTGGAAACGTCTTTTCGCACGCTCATAATTCCTTTCTGAGAGCATTTTTTTTTCCAATTCTTTACCCAACATGCGCGAGACACTTGTCTCGTTTTCGGCTGCCCAGATTTTACTCCAACGCAGGACATCTTCATCCAAGGTAATTGTCACGTTTTTCATGCTACACGAAATTAGTGTAATTCACTCTCGCTGTCAATTTGCTTGCTTGCTCTCTCAAAGTCGCAGTGGGAATGGCGTCGTTCAAAACTATCTTCCAAGGTTTTTATCTGATCATGGAAAACAAAGGTACTTCACCAGCAACCCGCTGCGCTGCGCCAGCTTTTGGAACCGAAGGGCCGGGCACAGCTTTTGAATCCAAAGCGGCAGAGGACTGCCGCACTCCAAAACGCTTCGCGTGCACAGGGAGCGTTCGAGTTTGCGACAGCTTCTGGACTGCGCGAGCCCTCTCGCGCTTTGGATCGACGCGCGGATCGAGCCTTGTCGTCCCGATCCCAAGTGATAAGCTGACAATCGTGAAAAGTGCGTTCATTCAATCCATTCCGAAAAACCTCCGTCAGCAAATGATTCAGCGCATCCAGTCCGCACCGGAGCAGGATGTGGTGTTACTACACGACATCTGGCTCTCTGCGGAGAAGGAACGGCTGTGGCACACGATTCAGCAGGATGCCACCGCTGAACAGGAAGCAGGTAAGCTCGATCAAGTGCCGGATCTGCTACGCAGGTATCGCGCCCGCCTTCATTGACCGTTACGGAGGCATCCTTGTATAATTGGATATCGGAAAGGGCTCAGGCTCACAGATGTGACCGACCATACCACTTTCTGAATTTCTTAAGCACATACGTTTCCGCATATTCTTCCCCTTTGAGGGTTTCAATCTGTTTGATTCTCCGAATTTGTTCGAACGCCTTTGTCGCACTTCGCATTTTCAATGCTTTTGCGATCCGTTCCGTGTTCACGATCCTCTTGCTCCAGATGATCTCCGCCAGCCTCGCTTTCACTGGATGACTTCGTCGTCCAAAGCGTGCACACAGGAAGCGTTCGCTCTTGCGTCACCTTTTAGAACTGAAGGGCTGGGCCAGCTTTTGAATCCAAAGCGGCAGAGGACTGCCGCACTCCAAAACGCTTCGCGTGCATAGGGAGCGTACGATCTTGCGCAGACGCTCGTTCAGGATTTCGGCGACAAGGGATTCCAGACATTTTGAAAGCCCAAACCCTCAAAGTCCTTCACATTAACTGTCGCAAAATCGGTCACTCCTTGCGAGATCATCGTCAGGGCCGCACGAGCGTCGTAGATTTTGCGGAAAGCAAAACCTTTGGCACTCGCTTTTTGCCATAGCGAATCGTGCAGAGAACGACTTTCGGAGGTGAATCCTATAAGACGCCAACGTGGGTGTTTGCGATAGGCCTGGATGACCTCAACCGCCTCATTCGCGGGCAGTGGCTGCTTGAGAACGGAGGGATTGCGCAACAGACCATAGAATTCCGCCAAGATCAGCTCCGAAATGGCGATATTTTCCTCCGTTCGAATTGAATTCAGCCACTGACTCGCTTGTTCGTGCCATGGCGCGGCACTGTTGAACGCGTAGCATAAAAGGTTCGCGTCAATGGAAACCATCTTTCCCCTCATTGGCCCTGGCGCGTTGGATGAATCGAACCTCTGTGTTGGTCAATTGTGCCGCTTCTTTGACTTCGGCATGGCTTAACCCTTTCCATCCGAGATTACGGGGTTTGGGAGGATTCCAGTCCTGCGTGGCTGCATGCTCCTCCGAAGAATAAACACTCAAAATATATTCGATGCCACGCCGGGCCAGCTCTGCGAAAGAAATTTCGCGGGCGTCACACAGCCTTTTTGCACGGGCAAAGGTCTCGTCTGGAAGCTGAATTTGGGTTCTTATCATGCCAACATAGTGCCATCACTCAAATGTGTGGTCAATATGTTGGCTGCGTGTGACTTCGGTCGCAGCACACTAGGGTTTCGGAACCTTGGTCAGGAAAGGCGATGCCGGCAATTTTTCCGAGTTCCCAAGATTTACATCCAAGGTTTCCGTGCCCATATCAACTTCGGAACCGTAGCGGATCAGCAATGGCGGGGCGAGTTCGTAGGTGGCATGGTCGATCACAAGCGTGTCGCCTTGAATTTCTGCGACGACTGGCTTGAGCGGTCCTCCGGGACGTCCGGCATAGAGACCACGAAGCGGTTCTCCATCCAGGGTGGACAGCTCGGCACCTGCGTATTCAAAGTGAAGAACGCTCTGTGTCTCGGTCGATACGACTTCCTTGAATCTTGGACCGGAAGGAACGAGATCGTTTTCGCCATAAACAAAGTGGCGTGCGGCGCGAGCGAGGCGTTCACCGATGGGCTGCTTGACGTTCGGATGGATCGGATTGTCGTTTTCGTTGAAGGTTTTGGGTAGATCGATGGTCACGGCCATGAACGTATTCGGGGTATTTTCCCAGATGTGCAGTTGGGCGCGGCGGATCTCGTCCCAGTTGGATTTATCGAGACGAGGCAATTGGACAAAGTAAAACGGCATATCGGCGCGGCGGAAGTTCTCTCGAAATTCCGCGATCATGGCGGGCAGCAATTTTTTATGTTCTTCTGGGCGCCCGGCGTTAGCTTCGCCCTGATACCAGATGGTGCCACGGAAGGCGAAGGGGATAAGGTGGCGCAACATGCTCTCGTAACAGACTGATGGCCTAACCGCGGGATACTTCTCAAACTGCTCGGGATTTGCATTTTTGAGGAACTTTTCGTATCCCGGCCATCCCTGCTGGATCAAGGCCGGGGAACACCACGACTCGGCGGGGCTGGCTCCGTGCGAACATTGCACAATCCCAATGGGAATGCCGGTGGCCTTCCGCAGTTCGCGGGCAAAATGGTATCCTACAGCTGTCAGTCGTGCGGTTGTGCCGGGGGCAGCCGCCTGCCATTTGGCGGGGAGCAATGCGGCTTCGGGGCCGAGTTTCATCGGGGTGATGAAAAAACGCAGCAACGGATCTGCAGACTCAGCAATTGCTTCCTTTCCGCCCACCGTGCTCGCAAGAGCCATCTGCATGTTGGATTGACCCGATGCCAGCCAGACATCGCCGACTAGAATATCGGCCAGTGTGATGGTTCGATCATTTTGCGTAATGACGAGGGGGCGTCCATCGTCCGTGCCGGCCAGCGGATTGAGGATGACTTCCCACTTTCCTTCCACCACGGTGGCCGACTTTTTTTGTCCGGCAAACTCGACTTCGACGGTGGCACCATCTGCGCCAGTTCCCCACACGGGGACAGGAGAATCGCGCTGCAAGATCATTCGACTGGAAAAGATACGCGCGGGTGCCAGCTCGGTGGCCGGATTGGCTATGGCGTTGGCTGAAAGAACGCAAAAAAGCAGGAAGATGCCAATGAGCACAATCAGAGCGGCAGCCTGGCGTGAGCGGGGAAGGAATAAATAAGACATACTAGTGAGTCAATTTTGAACGGTTTGAAAAGAAACCGGAAAACTTGGGTTCAAAGACATCCTCACCTTGGTGGTAAGAACGGGCTGGATGAGAAGACACAAGAGGGACAGACTACGCTTCTTTCCGGAACTATTGCAAGCAAATGTGTGATACATCACATCTTTAACTCACCAGATCGGGCGTTATCAACTTTATTTCAGGAAAATAGGAGTGGTAACGGGCGGCATCCCGCGTCAGCAGCGGGATACGGAGGGCGACCGCGTGGGCACCGATGAAGAAATCCGGCAGAGGGGCGGTCTTTGTGCCTCCGCGCTGGCGATAAACCCTGTAGGCCTGCGACGCCAGAAACAAAGCTTCACGAGGCAGATCGAAAAATGCCAAACCAAAGGTAACAAGCATCCCATCCACCTCTTCCCGGGTTCCTGCCTCGTAGCAGAGTTCGGAATAAATGAGTGGATTGACCGCAAGCCGTCCGACCCACTGGATCAGCTGTTCTTGCGACCAATCGGCCCAGTGGGGATCATCCTGAAAGACATCAAGGATAATGTTGGTATCGACGAGGACGCATTCGCTATCCGTCATCGCCGCGGAGTTCTTTCATGATCTCGTCAGTCGTCCGTCCTGGCACCCGGTCTCTCCAAAAACCGCGCACCGCTTTCAAACGCTCCCGCATCTCTCCACGGGTGCGGGGTGGCGGCACCGCTTCTGGGAGTTCGACGGCCCGTGTCAGGATGGCCCTCGCCTCCGCCTCCATTGAGACCTCGTGCTGGGCCGCACGGAGCCGCAGTTTTTGTTTTACGCTCTTGTCAAGATTGCGAATGGTCAGCGTCGTGCTCACAGAATCCATGCTAGCACTGCTCGCAGTGCTGTCAAGATGACGGAATCCCAAGTGGGCTTTCCGAATCAATCACCGCGGGATGTGCAACGGTGTAAAAAATAGCGGGAGTTCGCATTGCGTAGGCGGCCCTGAATCGGCGCAGGGAGACGTGTTCTGCTCAACACATTTTCTAAATGGCCTGTCCCCATTTTTCTCGCACTACGGCAAATCGGTTGCTGCCTTCAATCCCGCTTCGACATTCGCCATGGCTGTCTCAGAAAGCTTTCCGAGTCGCTTGCCGAGCTTTGCACGATCCAAAGTGGTGACCTGATGGCAAACGGCAATGCTATCGTGTTTCAGTCCTCCATCCCCGGCCACGATCATCACTGCGGTTGGACCTCGTTGGCTTTGAGTGGGCGAGGTCGAGAAAGGAATGACGATGATCGAGCGCCAGCGAGGATTGTCGTTAAAGCTGTCGTGAGACATTACCATCACGGGCCGATTGCCCTGCTGTTCGGAACCGCTGCGCGGCTGGAGTTTGGCCATGTAGACTTCGCCCCGCTTCACGATTCGCCCGCCACGCACTCGATTCCTGCTGCTTCCAGTGCTTCGTCGAGGTCGTGATCAGACCCCGCATTCTTTTCCGCATAGGCGGAGATTTGATTCGCTAACTCCTGCCTCCTGTTTCTCTCTTGCAGGAGTCTCAGAGCGCTTTCCACCATCCCTTCGGGAGAGTCGTAGTTTCCCTCCGACACGCTCCGGCGCACAAATTCGTCCAACTCATCTGAAAGGGTAATCGTCATTGAATCAAACCTACATGGAAAACTTGCCACAGCACAC
Source organism: uncultured Chthoniobacterales bacterium (assembly GCA_964652295.1). Taxonomy (GTDB): domain Bacteria; phylum Verrucomicrobiota; class Verrucomicrobiia; order Chthoniobacterales; family CALDSX01; genus CAZZCL01. The sequence goes on along the minus strand of CAZZCL010000122.1, from coordinate 369 downwards.
CGAAAACTCAGAAAGACGCGTGCGGATCGAGGTGCACCCTCACCTATTGCAAGCATCTGCTTGCGTTCCGTCGCTCCGGACCGTTTCGCCCGAAGCTTATCTCAGACGATCGGCTTGAGATCTCTGCCGAAGCGCGGCCAGAAACCACCCGCCAGGGCATCCGGTTTATCCCCCCCGTTTGCCTCACCTTCCCTGATCTTTCAGGCGCATTTGACCTGTCCCTGTGTGCGCACTTGTAGGCTGAACGTTTATTGATACGGGCAAACGCTTGTGAGTCCCTCTATGTATCACCATAAAACCAGTGATCCAAGAATCCCGGCAGGCAAGCGTGCGAGACTTGCGAAATCACTTTGCGCACGTGGCGAAGTG
>CAZZCL010000121.1:0-6191 GCA_964652295.1 uncultured Chthoniobacterales bacterium | reverse complement strand
CCCTCCACCACCACCTCGCCCCCGTGGCGGCCCGCCCGGGGGCCCAGGTCCACGATGTGGTCCGCAGCCCGGATGGTGTCCTCGTCGTGCTCCACCACAATCACCGAGTTGCCCAGATCGCGCAGACGGCGCAGTGTTGCAATGAGCCGGTCATTGTCGCGTTGGTGCAGCCCGATGCTTGGTTCGTCCAGCACATACATGACCCCCGCGAGCGAACTGCCGATTTGCGTCGCCAGCCGGATCCGCTGAGCTTCACCTCCAGAAAGTGTGCCGCTCTCGCGATCCAGCGCGAGATAACCCAGCCCCAGTTCATCGAGAAATCGCAGTCGCGCCCGAATCTCGCGCAGGACTTCAGCTGCAATTTTGCGCTGTGTTCCTCCCAGCTTCAGCTCTTCAACCCATGCGCGGGCGCCCGACACGCTCAGTGCGCACAAATCGCGGATGTTGAGTTCCTCCCCGTTCTGCCCGAAAATCGTCACCGCCAGAATTTCCGGCCGCAATCGCGCCCCGCCACAACGCGAACACGGTCGCCGACTCATATAACCGCGGATGCGCGTCCGGGTGGCCTCGCTTTCGCTGCGCTCATACAAGCTCTGCAACTGCGCTGCGACGCCTTCAAAGGGTTTCTCCACGACGCGCACGCGCCCGCCTTCAATGAAACGCATCGTCACAGCACGCTCTCCCGTGCCCAGCAACAACGCATCCCGGAACGCCTCCGGGCTTTGCCCAAATGGTGCCGTCATATCCGCGCCAAATTCCGCTGCCAACGATTCCAGCTGAGCGCGATAATATTTTTGCATGCGCCGCGTCCCTCTGCGCCATGGAGCCACAGGATTCTTCTCCAAAGGCAGCGATGGATCCGGAATCATCAGATCCGGATCGCACACAAGTTCCGATCCCAGCCCATGGCACACCGGACATGCTCCAAGGGGACTGTTGAAGGAGAAATGTTTTGGCGTCAGGGCCGGCATCGTGAAGTCTGTGCTCGGATTGCAGAAATCCGTTGAATACCGCGCCTCAACCCAACCTTCGCCCGCTGACGCTCCGGGCGGCTGCCACAAAACATGTACCCGGTTGCCGCCCCACTTCAGTGCTGTCTCGACCGAGTCCGCAAGACGGCTGCCCCCGCCGGACTTTCTCACAATCCGATCCACAACAGCCTCGATTGTATGACGCTTCTTACCCGCGAGCTTCGGCGTCGGCGCCCCGGCATCGCCCAACTCCACGATCTCGCCGTCGATCCGCGCGCGTACGAACCCTTCGCGTCGCAGCTTGTCGAGCACGTCGCGAAATTCGCCCGACTCATTTCTCACCAAGGGCGCGAGCACAACCAGGCGCGCGCCTTCCGGACACTCCGCAATGCGGTCGGCGATATCCTGAGGGGTCAACTTCACCACAGGCTCGCCTGTTGCCGGATCGTGAGGAACACCAACAGACGCATAAAGCAGGCGCAGATAATCGTAAATCTCCGTTGTCGTTGCAATCGTGGAACGCGGATTCGCACCGGCCGTCCGCTGCTCAATTGCAATGGCCGGCGACAATCCCTCAATAAAGTCGACATCCGGTTTCTGCATTTGATCCAGAAATTGCCGCGCATACGCAGACAAACTTTCCACGTAACGCCGCTGGCCTTCAGCAAACAACGTATCGAACGCGAGAGACGACTTGCCCGAGCCACTCAAACCTGTGATCACCACCAGCTTGTTGCGCGGAATCTCGACGTCGATGTTCTGCAGGTTGTGCTGGCGCGCTCCGGCAATTCTGATTGCTTCGTGCGGCATGTTCGCGGCGATTCGCAAAGCCTCTACTGGAGCACATTTCGCCGCTGGCAACCACCCTTGCTTTGCCCGGCACTCCGGTTTTCCTCTCCCTCAGGGCGCGCCACCCGACCCACGGTTTGGCTTGCTGACGCCCCACAATAGGGCAAATTTCCATAAGCCCATTTCTCTCATTGTCATCTTCATGATCCTCAACTCCGGTTGATCCCTCAACGGGCTCCGAGAGTGTTCTTCAAAACCCCGCGTCGTATCACCCATCATGCAATCGCTCACCGTTCCCCAGGAAGATATCGCCCGTTTGTCAGCCCGTTTCTCCGATTTCCGTCATTCCCTCAACAACGCGCTGGCTGTGATGATGGCACTCGCGGAAATGTCTCAAAGAGACCTCGCACACGCGCCCAAGCTCGCATCCACCGTTCTGGCCAAGTCGGGTGAAACAATCGACCTCCTTCGTCTCTTTACCGAAGATTACAACAGACTGTTCCGCCCCGATAAATCCGTCCAAGGTTAAATAACGCTCCCCAGCCTGGCTTTCAGATTTGCGCATCCGCGCTGCTGTGCTATATTGTCAGCTCGTTTTTTCAATTCTTTATGGGTTCACTCAAAAAACGGCGGAAAACCAAGATCGCCAAGCACAAGCGCAGAAAGCGCATGAAGCTTAACCGCCACAAGAAGCGTTTGCGTTACAAGTCGTGACGCCGTAGCTTCCCCAATGACATTGCGGCGGGGAAGCACGCTTACAGATGGATTGCGCCTTGAAGGAATCGACCAACCCGGCGCAGATCTCCGCCAGCGAGGCTATATTTGCTTGTGTCGGCACCGCAGGCGCTTACGCCTCTTGTCACATTGGATCGTGCTGGTTATTGCCCTCCAGTGGGCCTGCGTAACCCTGTCCACAGGCGGTGCAGCCGGGGAGCCTGCAGTTGCCGAAAGCTCCGCCGATCCATCCGCGGCGTCAGCCGAAAAATCCGCTGCCGCTCAGGAGACCCAGGCGTCCTGGTACGATCCGGTTATTCTTGAGCCAGATCCCGATCTCGCACTCGACAAGCCCAGCCGCCGCAACGCCGACGCCATCGCCCGTTTTCTTCACGGGCTGATCCTCGAAGACGAAGGGCAGCTCGATGCGGCCATCGACGCCTTCACCCGCGTGCTGGATATCGATCCCTCCCAGTGGGAACTCGCCAGCCGTCTCTCCGCCGTACTGGTTCGCCGTGGGGAGTCCCCCACCGCCATTGATATCCTCAGAAATACCGCTGAAGCTCGGCCCGACGATCATCGCCCCCTCATCCAGCTCGCCAATATTTATACTCGCACACTTAACAAACCTGAACTCGCTCTCGGTTACGCCGAAAAGGCACTCAAAGTCGCTCCCAACTCCTTCGATCCTTATGCCACCCTCCATGAGATCTATACAGTCATGGAAAACCCTGCCCGCGCCGAGGCAGCCCTGACAAAGGCCGGGAACAGCGCCAGCACTGACCCCCGCTTCTGGCTTCGCCTTGCGACGATGCGCATGACGCTCGACCTCGACGAGGACGATCCCGGTGGCGATCCCGAAAGGCTCAACTCCATCAACGCCCTTTTCAAGAAGGCCGTTGAGCTGGGGCCCGAAGATCTTGCCGTCCTCGCCAGCACCGCCGACTATTATGTTGTAACGCGGCAACTCGCCAATGCGGTGCCATTGTACCGTCGCGCCATCGCCCTTCAACCCGCCGCAGATCTCCGCCAGGAATTGTTGCATAAACTTGCCGGCGCCCTCGCCACTGAGCGGCGGTACGCTGAAGCTGTTGAAGCCCTCGAAGATCTTTTGCGCCTCAATCCTTTGCAACCCGATGTGCACCAGCAACTCGGCGTGCTGTACAAAGAAATGGGCGATGCGCCGAAGGCCGCCGACGCCTTCGAGCGAAGCGTTGCCATCGATCCCACCGATCCCGACGCGTTCCTGCGTGCCGCCTCACTGCTCATGGAAATCAAAGAGTATGATCGCGCCGCCACGCTTTTGGAACAGGCCTACGAACAATTTCCCGCCCAGCGCATCGATTTCGGCATCGATTTTGCCTTCGCTCTCAGCCGGGCCGAACGCCACGCAGAAGCACTCACCATCGCAGAACGCGTCCTGGAACTCGCTGAAACCCGGCGTCCTGAACTCTTAACGTTCGCATTGTATTATGTTGTCGCAGGATTCGCCTATCAGGCCGAGGACGTCCAGCGCGCCGCCGAATTGTATCGCTCCGCCATTAAGACCGACCCCGACAACGCTGCCGCAGCGTACAACGATCTCGGTTACATGTGGGTCGAACGCGAATTGAATCTCGACGAAGCCGGCGAACTCATCCGACGCGCTTTGGAACTCGAACCCGATAATGGCGCTTACATCGACAGCCTCGGTTGGTACTACTATAAAAAGGGCGTCTACGATAAAGCCTTGGTGCAATTGCTCAAAGCCGCCGAGCACGTGCCGGAAGACGCCACCGAAGACGGAAAAAACGAGTTTCTCAGTGTCATTTACGACCATATCGGCGATGCCTATGAGAAACTCGACAACACGGCAGAAGCCCTTCTGTACTGGAAACGTGCCATCGCAGCCAAACCCGATCTTGAGGGTGTGCAGGCCAAGATAGAAAAGCATTCCGGAGTCCCATCCGCCCAGGCAGCCGCAAACCCTAACACGGCCCGGGCCGTTACTCCTCAGCCGACTTTGCAACCTGCGACGCCGTCTCAGCAAGATTTGCCCTCAACTCCATCCCCCGCCGACAATTGACGAAACCAGCTTACGTTTCCACGCCCGGCGTTCACCCTATAAGCTATGTCAAAAGTAGAGATGTTCCCGCTTGAGAACTGATGTTCACAGGCACGGCGGCGAGGAGGAAATGAATCGAGATTATGACCGCGGAGCAACAAAGCCTGTGGGCATCTGTGCTCAAACCCGAAGGGTTCACTCTCAAAACTCAACGCAAAGCCACTTCTCGTTCCTTACACAACAGTCAGTGAACGGGAGCATTCGTAGTTTTGGGACAGCTTCTACGATTTAAGCCATACCCCGGCTCGCATGCATTCTCTCATACCGATTGAAGATCACGAGAATCAAAAGCCCGAAAATTACCGATATCACAACCAGAGCCACACTCACAAGGCCCTCCACGGAAAAGGACAGCCGAATCAGGATTGTTGAAACGATGAATCCCGAGTTGCGGATGATCTTGTGAAAATCGTCGGTGACGAAGAACGAGAACAGCAAAAGCAATACATCGACAATGATGAGGATACCAAAAAACTCGTCGAAAAAGATGTTGTTGATGTTGTCGAAGGACGTGGCCAGAGAATGATCGGGGTAAAAGGCTCCAGCTGCCCAGCGGGTAAGCGTATAGCTCGCCACTGCGAACAGGACGGGGATGAGGCACACCGCGATCCCCTTTTTAAGCTGGATAAATCGAGCCAACCCTTCCCGATCTGTCAGCTCCTCATCCGTTAACTGTTGACGTTTTCCTGCTTCTTTCTGGAACAGGTACAGTAAATAGAACAGAACCAGCGAGCCCAATAAATCGTACGTAAACCGCAGATCGCCCTGAATCTCAAACCAATTCGGAGAGATCTCCACAGCCGAGAGATCCTTGAAAAGCCGACGGATAAGAATCAGCGTGATGATCTCGTACTGTTTCTGAATATAGGTGGTGATCGATTGCGGCAGGTAAAACACCAGGAGATACACCTCATAAATCAGGATAAATGAAAATGGCGTGTACGCGGCCGCGATCGGGTTTTTAAGCAGCGGCGAGACGGCGTCGAGCCGTAGGAATCCGAAATCGACGAGATAGATCACCCCGAGATGAATGACGAAGCCCACGATTGCGATTGCGAGGATAACACGCTCGAAGAATCTCCGCCGTCGGTCGGAGAACAGAAATTGATAAGCGCGCTCGAGCATACCCAAAGTGCGTTACATTCGCCCCTCAGACAGCCCACCGCAACGGCAACATTCCTTTCTGTCGGCGCAACGCATTTTACCCCAGCTCCCCTCCGGCCTACGGGATCGTGATACAAAGAATCCGTCTCGAAGCGCAATCAATTTGCTTGCGAAGAGATCGTCCAGCGACGCTACAAGAACATCACTGGCCGCTTGTGCGGGCATCGCAATTGGACCAAAGCTCGGGGCGTTTTGCTTAACCCACCCGCACCTGCCAGAATCGCCAGCTGCGTGGACTCAACGAGCGAGCTTGTCTGGGTATCGCCACTCGCAGATGATTGTGATATCCATCGGCCGATCCAAAGTTACAACCCAAAAACTCCGGTTCATCAGATAAGATTGTACCCGGAGTTGTGTAGATCGTAGAGTTTGAGGGTAAGGAATTCGTCATCTCTGTAGCCGTAGGCCTGGCGATTGAGAGTGCGGATCCTGTTGTTGATGCCCTCGAG
>CAZZCL010000120.1:0-6352 GCA_964652295.1 uncultured Chthoniobacterales bacterium | reverse complement strand
TGCAACACGCCGCCCCGCCATCGCGTCAAAGCGCCATGCGCGCCAGAGCGAAATCCGGCTGCGTGGCAGCGTCTCACACTCCGCTCCGGTGTCTGCGAGCGCATGCTCTTCGCCACGCGAAGTCAGCACCCGCACCGGACCGCATTCCCGGCTCCAGCGCACGATAAACTCCACGGCGTAGCGCTCCAGACCGCCGCGCCCGCGCAGTTTCTCGCAGACCACCACCAGCAGCGGCGCAACGCGGTCCGCAGCTTTCATTAGCGCGCTTCTCCCGCTTCGTCGCGCTCTCCGGACGACTGCGCCCGGGGGCGTTCGATGCGCGCCCGTTCTGACTCGCAGCGTTCCCATTCATAAAGCCGACTATAACGCACAAACGCCGCAAACGCCGTGGCCGCTGCGATCCACAAGCCCGGAAACCCATCAAGTACACCTCCGCGCACCACGTAACCGCGAAAAAACCGCCACAACGGCCGAGTGACATTCGACACCGGACGCCACCGGCGTCCAAGAGCGATCTCACGGGCGAGAAAAGCGTCGCTGAAGGCATTCATCTTTTCGATGTAACTGTTAATTGTGGGGTAGGAATAATGCAGCAGTTCGCCCTGCAATCGTTCGACGCGCCCTTCGACCTTGGCGCGGTCGTGTCCTGCCCCCCCGCCAAACGCGGCGCGTCCCCGACGCAACAAGCGCAGCGACCAATCCGGATACCATTCGCCATGCCGGATCCATCGCCCGAGAAAATGGGAGCAACGGGGGAACTCAGCCCCGGCCGTATCTCCTGAAACGCTTTCGAGAAATGCGGATATCTCGTCCCGCAACGCGGCGCTCAGCGCCTCGTCACAATCCAATGATAAAACCCATTCCCCACGGCAAAGCCCGAGGGCAGCATTCTTTTGCCCGTGAAAACTGTCCCACTCGCGATATGCCCACACGGCACCGAAGTCCCGGGCGACTGTTTCCGTGCCATCGGCTGACCCGGAATCGACGACCACAATCTCGTCGCACAACCCCCGGACGCTTTCGAGACAGCGGCGAAGGTTCCGCTCCTCATTCAGCGACACCACAGCCAGGGAAACTCTCGCCGGCACGTTCCGGGGACGCTCCGACTCCACAGCTTCTCTATCCGCGTTCAATAACGAAACGAGGGAAATTCGACGTCTTCAACCGGCGGAGTAATTGGAGCGATATCCTCCGGAAAAACGCCGGTTGCATCCGGCAGCGGCGTTTCGGGCGCGTTGACCTGGGGGCCGGATACTGCAGACGAATTGTTGTCATCCGATCCGCCGCCGACAACGCGGGCCGTTGAGGAAAACCGAACCTGGCCACCCCCACCGGTTTCACGCGGCTCACTCCGATTCTGCATGGCTGCCCGCTCGGACGCGAGGCGTGCGAGATCGCCAAACGTGAGGTCGCGCGTTGCCATAAATCCGCTCATCCCATTCTGCATCAGGATCGTGGAATAGGACCGGCCTTTCTTGGTGACCTGCAGGACGGTGCCGGCAGCCAGCGTCAGATCGGGTCCGGATCCCTGGGCGGGTCCATAACGATATAACGGCGCGTTGTTGGTTCGGACGATGGCCGGCTCGCCTTGCACCGGCATCGCTGTGGCTTCATCCTGCTCTCCAGCGGCCATCCCGGGAGATGCATCAGCCTCGCCTTGCGCTTGCTCCACAGCATCGCCGTCCGCACCTGCGACTGCGCCCTCGGCTGTTTCGTCGCCGGATTCCGCAGTGTCCACATCCGGCGTCTGACATCCTGTGGCGGCGCATAAAAACGCGCAACAACACATCACTGGCAGGACACGAAATAGGGAAGACAAGCTCATGGCAGAACGAAGGGATCCTCAAATGTAAGCGGTAATCGAGAGCACGACGAAAATCAACAGGAGGCACGAGATCAACCCCCGGCGGACCGCTGCGCATCCGGCCGATGGCGTGCAATGGCTTCGTCATAGAGCGACTCCAGCACCGCAATCTGTTTGCGAGCGTCGAACTGTTCGCGAACCGATGCTGCCCCCGCCTCACTGAGCCGGGTTCGCAAGGGCTCATTCTCCAGCAAACTGCGCATTGCCTGTGCGACACCTGGAGCGTCGCGCTCATCGCACAACAGCCCGGCAACCCCGTCGTCTATGGCCTCCGGGATCCCGCCATGACGTGTGCTTATGCATGGCAGGCCGCTTGCCATGGCTTCCAGCAGGCCATTGGGGACGCCCTCCTGGTTGCCGTCTCCCGGCGATTCGCTCGGGTGCACAAAGATATGGGAACGATACAATTGCTCGCGGAGAGCGTCCTGCGCCATGAAGCCTGCAAAATCGACGCGGTCGGCAATGCCGAGCTGCGCTGCGACGTCAGCCAGCACCGATCCCAGCGGTCCTGTTCCGGCGATCACCAGCCGCGCCAGCGGATACTCGGACGCCACCTGCGCAAATGCGCGCAGCGTGGTTTCCACGCCTTTTTTTTCAACGAGCCGACATGCCTGGAGAAAGCGCCAACGCCCGTCGCGCGGCGGCTTTCGCCGCTCGAAGGGGTACGATTCGAGAGGGATGCCCGTGCGGTTAAGGCGGAGTTTATCCGGCGAGCAGCCCAATTGGCGCAACGCATCCAACAGCGATTGTGAACGGCCCAGCACAAGCGTCGCGGCGTCCATGGCCTTGCGCAGGAGATCCAATTCTCGCGGGCCTTGCAGGTCCACACGCACATCGGCACCATGAAAAGACACGACGGCAGGCGCAGGACACGCGCGGAGTACAGGGACGAGTTGAGCCCCAATATTCCCGAAATACACGTGGAAAACGTCCGCGCAAAAGCTTGCAATGTGCCTAAGAATGCGTTGTCCCTCGCCAGCACTCACAGTCATTGCCCGTTTCAGAAGCGTGCGAAACCAGAAGCGCCGCAGTTCATGATGCCAGGGCTTGCGCACCACTGCCACCGGCGAGAATGGAAACTGGGTCGCGCCCTCGATCTTGCGGGCGATGACCACACAGCGATACCGTTGCAGTCCCACAATCTGCCGGTAGATATGCTGCATCTCCGGCTTGAGAAATGTGGCGCAATACGCTGCCACGATCCGTTGTCCGTGGTCTCCTTCAGAAGCGGCATTCATCGACAGTGAGGGAGCGGACGCCTTCCAAACGCAGGCTAAAAACGTACGCTCAACGCCAGCTGGCCGAGGAATGCGCCTTCGTCCGTCTCTTCACTGTAATCGACTTCGTCATAATCGAACTTGCGGCGAAAGGCGTACCCGGCGGATGCCTCGAGTTTCATTGCCCGCGAAACCTGCACCGCCACGCCGCCCACAGCAGAGAACTCACTGTAAGCGAGCCATTCGTTGTTCAACTGCCGCCCATCGGGTGTGCGCCCTTCGAAATTTTCGCCGGTGCGATAATTCGAGCCCCGGATTTCCATTCCGGCAAAAACCTCGACCACTTCGCTCGGCTGCCACACGAGCGATGGCCGGGGATACATGGCATCGATGCGCCACGAATCGCTGATGTCCCATTTTAAACCTGCCAGCGGGAGCACAGGAAATTTGTCCACAGGGTTGATGCGGGCGCCGGCATAAAATTCGACGGAATCCGTTGCGGTCCATTGGACGGCAAGGATTCCGAAAGCCATGACGTCATCCCATGTCACATCTTCAAAGTCGGAGTAAACACCGGGCGAAACGGACGCGAACACGCTGAAGTTTTCTCCCAGTCTGCGACCGAACCCGATGTCGACGTTGAGACGATGCAAAGAATCGGGATAGCGCGCTGAGCCGGTGTAATCGAAAAAGAAAGCGCCCCAACCGCCCCCCCCGCGAAAAAACCATTCCTTTGTGAGAGGAATAAACGTGCGATACTCGGCGCGGTAATGCTGCTGAGAAAACGCCGTGCCTTCGCTGCTGCTCAGATCTGCCTCCGGAGACCAGGCCCCAAGGAACTCGAAGGACCGACCAATGGGCGGCCCGCCTTGCGGCGCATCCGCAGCGCCAGACGATTGTTCCAACGTCCCCGCCCAGGAGAGAGTGGGCAGCCAAACGCCGGACATTGCAAGGACGGCGAGGAGCAGCAAGCTCCACGCCCTGTTTCGTGTACCCAAAATGGCTTGGTTCATTCGAGTGCTTCATATCACGCGTTCCGCCCTGGCGTCCCGAAAAAATATCCCGAAGACAGACCGGATGGGAACGGCGTTATCTGGCCGGCAAAGCCGTTTTTTCCAGCAGCTGCGTGAGCCCTGCAACTGTCTCACCGGAAATCCAGATGGTCGGCTGTTCCTGATTGACACCGGGTTTGGCCGCAACAACGCCGACTAGAAATCCGCCCTTATCGATCATCGGGGCACCAAGCAGCGATCTTGGCGCCTCCTCCCTGCGCAAATTGACCTCCACCCGCCGGCCCTGTTGAAGCAGCGAAACGACTGTGGCGCTAACGAGGCGCTGCTTTGCGAACTCCGCTCCCTCCTCTTCCATCGGCGGAGGCGCTTCACCGTCCTGCCCGGTTGCTCCACCGAGCGGGGACAGAGGCGGCACGGCTTCCCTGTCGTGGACGACAATGGTAACACTCTCTTCGCGCTCAAGCGGATTGACGCGCAGCAACAAGGGCACTGCAGGAAGTTTCATCTCTCCGGATTCCTCAGCCACTTTCAACAGCACAAGATCGCTGTCGCGATAATCGTCAGGGCCGGCAAGACGCTGAAGGATCCGCACAGAACGCGCGCTGCTGCCCTCCACACCAAGTCCTTCGATCCTCCAATTGCGAAAGAGTTCCGGCGGGACATCCGGCAGCGTCCTCAGATAATGCGCGACGTGGGGATGCATGAAGCTCAACGAGCAAATGACCACCAGATCGTCGAGACTTTGGACGAGCACACCGTTGCCGCCTTCCACACGGTATTTGCCGCCGATCTGCGCGTTGTGCGTGGTTACAAGCTGCGGCCATTGCTCAGGGGGCATGTCCATCCAGGGTTCCTTCAACCCCTGTGCGCGTCCGCTGCCGCCCCACAACATCAACTGGCGCGACTCGGAAAAAACGCGACCCGGAGTGAACACCGTGCGATCTTCTCCGCGCAACTCCGCTTCCCGCGCCTCGGCCTTGCGCTCGCGCTCGTGGCGTTTCACCTCACGATCGGCAAGGAAATAACCGCCCAACGCAACCAGAGCGATAATGAGCAACCACGGGGGACCGGCCTTGGGCATCTTGCGCGGATCGAATCCCTGAAGCGCCTCTTTATCCAAGCGGTCCTTGCATCCAAGACAAACCCAACCATTGCGCGTGGCGAGCGTGTACTGCGCCGGCCAGAGCTGGTTGCAGACTCCGCACGTAACGCTTTTCGGCGCCAGATCGATGCGGGCGCGACGTTTCTCCTGCGCCTGCTCCTCCCTGCGCGTCTTTGGCTCAATATCCGGAAAAACTTTCGTGTACGGCAACCACTGATCGAGCCCCCGTTTCCAGATGAGCGTTTGCTCCAGCACGGCGCCGGAATAAAACAATTCCTTCAATCGTTTCTCGTTCACCGGCCCTTTGCGCCGACCGACTTCAATGTAAAACCAGCGGTCCATTCCGTTTTGCCGAGATCACCGTAGCCAGCCGTGCGGCTTCTGGAAAGCAACTTCTCCGTCCAGACTCAGGCGCCTGCGCTCACGTGCAACCCGCCGCGCACACCAGATCAAGGGAACGTTCGTCCGGCAGGACCCCGGTTCGCATGGCGTTCATCACGTACGCATAACCGCGTCCCGTGGCAGGTTCCGCAAACGCAAGAATACCCCCTGCGCCCGGGTGCCCAAAATTCTCGGGGCGCGAGCCGAACAATCCTGTCGCTCCGGCCGGGTTCTTCATAAAACCGCATTCAAACGCTGTCGTTAAACGGAGCACGCGATCCTGGCCATTCTCTTCCCGCGCGGGCTTGCGAAGTTGTTCGACAAATGTCTCAGGCAAATACCGGCGTGACTCCCAGCTTCCGCCGCAGGCAAGCATGGCAAAAAACTTCGCCAGTGCGGACGCGCTGCCTATCGCGCCGAGCGACGGCACGGCGGCGGAACGCATCCGGGCGGTGTTCATCGACGATGGCGAACCCAAACCTGCCGGACTGTTAAAGGCGCGCTGAGTCAGGCTGCCGGAGGTGTTGAACGCTTCGAAGAACGCCTCCTGCCCGGGACGCACCTCCACGGCACGCGGACCCACCGTTTCCGCGGCACGGCGATGATGCCGTTCCGGCAGCCCAATCCACAGATCCAACCCAAGCGGTTCGCCAAACCATTGCCGCCAGGCTGCGGCCAGCGGCATTCCGGCAAGTCTCCGCACGATTTCGTCGCACAAAAATCCGAACACACGCACATGATAACCATGCGCACGCCCGGGCGCCCAGAACGGCCG
>CAZZCL010000119.1:0-6501 GCA_964652295.1 uncultured Chthoniobacterales bacterium | reverse complement strand
CCGCCCGCCGAAAGCATCGCCATCCGCACGCCACTGCCCGCCCCGACAAGTCCGCACACCCCGATTGCCACCCCCGCAAACACGCCGGGATCGAACAACCACGCGCCCTCCGTTGCGAGCACAACCACGGCGTGCACGCCCAGGACGATTCCCAACACCGCAAAGCCAAACAGCACAATCAACCAGAAGGTCTTTTTCCGAGCGCGTTCCTGATGAGCGAAGAAATTCATAACTCGCGCAGCTCAGCATGCTCCGCGCGTTCCCCATGGCAAGCTCGAACCACACCTCATCAAAATGGGGGTGCCATCCCAGAAAATGGCTGGCCGGCGCGTCGTTGCCTCCCTTCGGAGCACCTACCCAGTGCACCGTCTGACAGCATTTTCCTCAAAAAACGGCTTTACCACGCCCGGCTGATCCGCCCCTCAATCCTGCATCATTCCTTGCCTCCACGCGTGATCGCACGCTCGCAACACATTTTTTTCACCACCCCGGAATTTTTTTTCTTGCCGGGATCACCCCCTACATGTTGTAGTGTATAACGAAAGAAAACGCCATATAGTGGGCTTTTTCGGAAAACTGTACACGGGGTGATCACATGTTTCGCGCATTTTATTCAGACCTTATTCACATCCCGATGCACAATCAATTTTGAGAAAACACCGTATCAGTTAAGAGAAAAACAAGGAGAACACAGGAGATGAGCACCATAACCACCACCACCACAACCATGCTGCCCGAAGCGATCACCGACGACCCAGTCGCAGCGCCTGAACGCACCCCCGAATCCGTTCCTACCCCCCCGGCATCCTCTCCCGGTTCACCATCCCCCGCAGCTTCCACCGCGCTACCTCCAATTCTTAGCGCTCCCGAATCCCCGCATCAGACACCCATGCCAGAAGCCGCGGTGGCTCGGGAAACCGGGGACGGTCTCCGCTTCGAACCCGCATTTTTCCGTCCGGCACCCGGTCAAAGCGCGGATCCTTTCGATTCCGTCGAATGGGAAAATCGCACTGCGGAAATCACTGACGACGCCGGCAAAACCATTTTCAAACAGGAAAATGTCGAGGTGCCCCGCACATGGAGTCCGCTCGCCACCAAGATCGCCGTTTCCAAGTATTTTTATGGTGACATCGCCAATGGCGTCGATCCCTACAAGAACGGCCGCGAATCCTCCATCCGCCAGCTGATCCATCGCGTCACCCGCACCGTTGCCGATTGGGGCAAGACGGACGGCTATTTCGCAGACGACAGCTCTGCGGAGACCTTCTACAATGACCTCACGTGGCTGTGTCTGCATCAGCACGCTGCGTTCAATAGCCCTGTTTGGTTTAATGTTGGCCTGTATCATCAATACGGCATTGGCAAGGGTGGCCAACGCGGCAATTACTTTTTCGACCGCCGCACAGGCCGCGCGGAGGTTGCTGCGTCCCAGTACGAATACCCTCAGGCCAGCGCCTGTTTCATCCAGGCTGTGGACGACACGATGGAGGACATCATGCGCCTCGCCACCGCCGAGGCCATGCTGTTTAAATACGGCAGCGGCACCGGTTCCGACCTGTCCACCCTGCGCTCCACCCGCGAAAAACTCAGCGGTGGTGGAAAGCCCAGCGGCCCGCTTTCCTTCCTCAAAGTCTACGACCAGGTGGCCAACGTTGTGAAAAGCGGCGGCAAAACCCGTCGCGCAGCTAAAATGAACACCCTCAAGGATTGGCACCCCGATATTGAGGAATTCATCGAGGCCAAACAAAAGGAGGAACGCAAAGCCTGGGCCCTCATTGAGCAGGGTTACGATGGCTCCTACAACGGCGAAGCCTACGGTTCCATCATGTATCAGAACGAGAACCTCAGCGTTCGTGTCACGGACGAGTTTATGCACGCGGCCATCGGCAACGGGGAATGGCACACGCGCAAAGTCACCACGGGCGAACTTTGCGAAAAGAAAAATGCGCGCGATCTGCTTCGCAAAATTGCCGAAGGCACATGGATCTGCGGCGATCCCGGCATGCAATTCGATACCACCATTCATAAATGGCACACCTGCAAGGGCACGGCGCGCCAGAACAGCACGAATCCTTGTTCGGAATATCTCTTTCTGGATAACACAGCGTGTAATCTCGCCTCGCTGAACCTCATGAAGTTCAAACGCGTCGATGGCACATTCGACGTCGAACGTTTCAAAGCCGCTGTGCGCATCCTGATTACCGCGCAGGAGATCCTCGTCGATAACGCCTCCTATCCGACGCGTGAAATCGCCGAGAATTCTCATATTTTCCGTACGCTCGGTCTCGGGTTTGCCAACCTCGGTTCGCTGATCATGAGCTACGGCCTTGGCTACGACAGCGATGAAGGCCGCGCGCTCGCAGGAGCCATTACCGCCATCATGACCGGGCACGCTTACGAACAGAGCAGCCGTATTGCCGCCGTGAAAGCGCCCTTCCCCGGCTACCGCGATTCCCGCGCCTCAGGCGTCGCCCGCACGGTCGCCCCGGACAACGTGGCCACCATGCTTGAGGTCATTCATCTCCATCGCGATGCCGTGGAACACATTCAGGATGCCGAACGGTTTACCCCGCTTAAAAACGCCGCCCGCACCGCGTGGGACGCCGCGCTTGCACTCGGCCAGACCCACGGGTTCCGCAATGCGCAAGTCACCGTGCTCGCCCCGACAGGCACAATCGGGTTCCTTATGGATTGCGATACCACCGGCATCGAACCGGATATCGCCCTGGTAAAATACAAACTCCTTGCCGGCGGCGGCATGCTCAAAATCGTCAACCAGACGGTGCGCCCTGCTCTGGAAGCGCTCGATTATACCAAGGAGGAAACCGACAGCATCATCGCCCACATCGACCGCTTCGACACCATCGAAGACGTCGAACACGACGGCGCAATCATTCGCTCCGGGTTGCGTGCCGAACATCTTTCCGTGTTCGATTGCGCATTCAAACCGACCCAGGGCAGCCGTTCGCTGCATTACATGGGCCACCTGAAGATGATGGCTGCCGCACAACCTTTCCTCAGCGGGGCCATCTCCAAGACGGTCAACATGCCCGAGTCGGCAACAGCCGATGAAATCATGCAGACCTATGTGGAAGGCTGGAAACTCGGGCTCAAAGCCATCGCCATCTATCGCGACAACTCGAAACGCTCACAGCCTGTCACCGGCAAGCGCTCCTCCGGCACAGACGGGCGCAAGGAACCGGCTGTTGCAGCCTCACATGTCGATATGTCCGAGACCATCGAATTGCGCTCCCGCATCGATGCGCTCAACACGGAACTCAACGCCCTCCGCGACGAACGCGCCCGCCCTCTGCGCAAGCGCATGTCCGACACCCGGCTGTCGCTGACACATAAGTTCGAGATCGCAGGCCACGAAGGTTACATCACCGTCGGTCTCTATGAAGATGGCAATCCCGGAGAACTCTTCATTCAAATGGCCAAGGAAGGCAGCACCATCGGCGGGCTGATGGACACCGTCGCCACGCTCACGTCCATCTCCCTGCAATACGGTGTGCCGCTCGAAAGCCTCGTGAAAAAGTTCGCCTTCCAACGGTTTGAACCCAGTGGCTTCACCAAAAATCCCGATATCCGCAACGCGACCTCCATCACCGACTACGTATTCCGGTGGCTTGGCTGCCAGTTCATTCCCGGATACAAGGAGGCGACCTCGCCAAACCGTCAGCAGCCCGAACTTCCGAGCATGGAAAAATCGGTTTCGGAAATGGAACGGCGTGCGCTTAACCGCCCCGTTAGCGATTTGCCGCGAACAGCCGAGAAGGAAATCATCGATATTGTGAGCCATCACGGCACCGACGAAGGTTCGCCTGTCGCGCCAAACGGAAACGGGCACACCCACGCCGACCGCGTCAAAGACGCTGTGGGCGACATGTATATGGACGTGCTCTGCAGCCACTGTGGCTCCGACAAAGTCATTCGCGCCGGGGCTTGCGGCGTCTGCACCCAGTGCGGCACAAGCCAGGGCTGCTCGTAAAAGATAGGCAGAAAACAGATCGCAGGACACCAGAACGTTGGAAGGCACATCCCGCGCGGCGGTGACACCACATGGTACCATGGGTTCAGCGACCTGAGCTGCAGACAATGCGCGTGCAGTGCATTACGGCAGCCCGGGTCGCTAACCTCTCCAGGCGATCACCCGAGGTGGCCGGACATCGTAGGCCCCGAATTTTAACCCGGCGCCGGTTGTAAGGTGCGCTGAAACAGATTCCGATTCAGAGTCTGAACAGCCACACGTTCCGACGGGAAGACCGCGACGCAACACATTGATATGGCGCTGCACACGAGTTACCGCAAGAACGTCACGGTGCCTTCCACAGAATCAGTATTCCGCACTGTCCGTAAAGCTCAGCTGCGTTTCGGGTATAAAAACCTGTCCCCGTCTCACCCATACTACAAACCGCTGCCAGCCTCCAGGGTCTGGTACCCTTCAACGATGACGTCTTTATACGTTTTGCCAGAGGGAATCATCGGTAGCACATGTTCCGTGTAAGGCACCATGACGTCGAGGACGTACGGTTCCTTGGCATCAAGCATGCGCTGCATGGCCGCTCGCAGATTTTTCTTGTGAATAACGCGTTCGCACGGCACGCCAAAGCCTTTGCACATTTCCACGTAGTCCGGATAAATGCGTTTCATATCCCGCGGATCGCCAAGGAAGGTATGACCGCGGTTGCTGTTATAAAAGCGGTCCTCCCATTGCACCACCATTCCGAGATGTTGATTGTTCAACACAAGCGCTTTGGCAGCGATCTGTTCCACATGCGCCGTGGCGAGTTCCTGGATGTTCATGAGGAAGGAACCATCGCCGTCGATGTCCACAACCTCCCGATCCGGACAGGCGAGCTTTGCACCCATGGCCGCCGGATACCCGAACCCCATCGCACCGAGGCCGGCGGATGTCAGAAATGAGCGCGGCACATCGAAATCGTAAAATTGTCCGGCCCACATCTGATGCTGACCCACACCAGTGGTGACGATAGCCTGCCCATCGGTCATCTCGTACAACAACCGAATCGCGTACTGAGGTTGGATGAGATCTTCAGTGTCCTTAAAAGTAAACGGGTATTGTTTACGCCACAGATCGATCTGGCGGAACCACGGCGCAAACCGGTCATAAGCGGTTTCTATGCGTTTATGCCCGCGCTTGGCGAGCATGGCGTTCAAACGATCCAGTGCATACTTCAGATCGCTCAACACGGGCACCTTGACGACTTTGTTTTTGTTAATTTCAGAATGGTCAATATCGATGTGCACGATGTCGCCATGTTCGGCGAACTTTTCGATCTTGCCGGTAACCCGATCGTCAAAACGCACTCCGATGGCGAGCAGCAGGTCGGCTTCGTTGACAGCGTTGTTGGCGTAAACGGTGCCGTGCATGCCAAGCCACTTGAGGGATAGCGGATGATGCTCCGGAAAGCAGCCAATGCCCATGAGGGTTGTGGCTACCGGGATCTGTGTGCGCTCGACAAACTCAAGCAATTCCGCAGAAGCGTTGGCCGTGATGACACCGCCGCCGCAATAAATCATCGGGCGATGGTAGGCCTCGATCATGTCCACGATGCGTTCGAGCGTTTCATCGGACGCATGCGGAGGGGGCGGATACCCCGGCAAATTGAGTTTGGGCGTGGCTTTGGGTGTGACCATCGCGTTTTGGACGTCTTTGGGCACGTCAATAACAACCGGACCGGGCCGCCCTGACTGCGCGATATGGAAGGCTTCCCTGACCACGCGCGGGATGTCGTTCACATCAAGCACGAGGTAGCTGTGTTTAACCATCGGCAACGTCATCCCGAACACATCGGTTTCCTGAAATGCGCCGGTGCCGATAAGATGCTGCGCCACCTGGCCGGTAATGGCGATCAGGGGCACCGAATCCATGAAGGCGTCCGCGATGCCCGTAACCAGATTGGTTGCGCCCGGCCCGGAGGTGGCCATGGCAACGCCGGCCCGTCCGGTGGCGCGGGCATAACCCTCGGCGGCGAACACGCCGCCCTGCTCATGACGCGGAAGCACAGTACGAATCTTCCGCGATTTTGTGAGCGCCTGATGGATGGGCATGCTGGCACCGCCAGGATAGGCAAAGATGACTTCGACCCCTTCCTGCTCAAGGCAGGAAACAAGATAGGCTGCGCCGTTGATCTGGCGTTGGTCAGCCGCAGGTATCACGGCGGGCGCGGTCCGCGTGGCCGATTTGCGGGCGCCGTTTTTCGACGGTCCGCGCGCGGCTTTGCGCTTGGGACTTGGGGTCAGGGATTTCATGATTCAGGAATATCAGAATAGCTTCGCGCTCGCCGATATCAAGCTCCGCCAACCGGAGGTTTGTCGGAGAACGCCTCCAAATGGCGTCGCAGCAGATCCAATGCGGTTTGCACAGTGAGATGCTTGAACACTTCGCGCTCCGTGGCGTAGGCGCGCTGAAGCGCAACCGGCTCGCCGTCAGGCTGCGCAAGCGCAATGAAGACCGTGCCAACGGGTTTCCCCGGG